>JABBOE010000004.1:48563-62144 GCA_019351955.1 Pseudomonadota bacterium | reverse complement strand
CGTTGGCGATCGAGGTGTCGAGCACGTTCATGAAGGTTGCCAGGCTCAGCGCAATCGTGCCCACCACGAGTGCACTGCCCGTGAGCGGTTTGAGGTGCGTGGGATGAGCAACGCGTGCCGGCCCCGGTGTGGCGCCGGCTGTGGCTTCCCCGACCGTCGTGATGTCGGCCATCGTCGGCCTCAGCGCTTAGCTGGAGCGTGCGCGGCGGCACCGCGCCCGGCTGGCGCCTTCGCATCCGGCAGGCCGACTTGTTGATCGGGCATGCCACCAGCATTCGCCGCGATGATGCTGTTGACCAGCGCGTCCGCCTTGTCCCAGTTGGCCGCGTAAACCTGGGTTTGCGCCGCGGGTTTGCTGGGTGGCTCGTCCACGACGAGGGGCCCGCCATGCTTGGTAATGTCCACAGTGACCACAGTGGACAGGCCCACGCGCAAGGGATACTTGGCCACCTGCGCTGCATCAAGGGCAATGCGAACCGGCACGCGCTGCACCACCTTGATCCAGTTACCGGTCGCGTTCTGTGCCGGCAGCAGGGCAAAAGCGGCGCCGCTGCCGGCGGAGATCCCGACGACCTTGCCGTCATACGTGACGTTGCTGCCATATAGATCGGCCGTGACCTTGGCGGGCTGGCCGATGCGCAGGTCGCGCAACTGGGTTTCCTTGAAGTTGGCATCCACCCACACGTCCGATAGCGGCACCACGCTCATCAGCGGCAGGCCGGGGGCCACGCGCTGGCCGAGTTGCACCGTGCGGCGTGCCACCACACCCGTGACCGGGGCGAGGATCGTGGTGCGCTCATAAGCCAGATAGGCCTCGCGCACACGCGCTGCGGCCAGGCGCACACTGGGGTTGCGTGCCAGCACACTGCCGGCCGTCTGGGCCTCGTTCGCCGCCACCTGAGCCAATGCAGCCTTCACACCGGCCTGTGCCGTCTGCAGGGCGCTCTTGGCCGCCTGCACGGCGATCTGAGCCTGGCGGATTTCCTCGCCGCCCACAGCCCCGGTGCCGGCAAGCGCCTGGCGGCGGTGAAGCGCGTCGTCGGCCTTCGCGAGATTGGCCTGGGCGGTGGCCACGTCGGTCTGCCGCACCGCGACCAGCGACTGCAAGGCGGATGTCTGTGCATAGGTCACCCGCAGGGCGCGCACCGCCTGTCCGAGCTGCGCCTCGGCCTGCTGCAAGCCCACGCGCGTATCGGCGCCGTCAAGCTTGAGCAGGGTCTGCCCTGCCTGCACGAGTTGGGTGTCATCGGCGTTGATGGCCGTGACCGTGCCGCCCACCTGGGGCGTGATCTGCACCAGGTTGCCGCTGACATAGGCATCGTCCGTGTTGACCTCTGACAGCGACAACCAATAGTGGTAGCCGCTGTAGAGGACGCCGGCGATGATGAACACGGTGATGGCCCCAATCATCAACTTGCGGCGCTTGGCCGCCTTGCCATTGCCCGAGTCCGGTGCGCTGTCTGGCGTGTTTGCGTTGGACGATTGCGGATTGGCGCTCATGGAAAGCTCCGAGTCGATGTCATGTGTTGTTGTGATGGATGCAAGGAAGAGAGCAAGCGCAGCCCCTCAGCGCCGAGAGGCTGCCGTGTTCACGCCACCCTGCAGCACGTCGGCCCCCGGGGCTGGCGTCGCGACGGATGCAGACGCGGCGGCCTGCGGCAGCGCCGGCGCTGCGTAGCCTCCGCCCAGGGCACGCATCAGGGCCACATCATCCACCAAAGCCTGGGCTTTGAGATCGGCCCCGGCCTGTTCGAGTTGCAGCACGGCATTTTCGGTGGTCAGCACATTGAGGTAGTTGCCCAGGCCGGCGCCATACCGCTTTTGCGCAAGGGTGAAAGCGTCCCGTGCCAGGCTCAGGGCCTCGTGCTGCTGCACGATTTGTGCCTGCAGCGAACGGCGGTCACTCACGGCGTCCGCCACTTCGCGCACGGCGTTCACGAGCGTGGCGTTGTATTGGTCGATGGCTGCGTCAGCTGCCGCTGCCTGGCCCCGCAGATTCGCGCGCAGCTTGCCGCCCTCGAAGATCGGTAGCGTCAGCGCCGGGCCCACACCGTACGCGCGGCTTCCCGTGGTGAGGAACTGGCTGAACCCCAGAGCCGTGAATCCGGCAAAGGCCGTGAGACTGATGTTCGGATAGAAGGCCGCGCGCGCTGCTTTCACGCTGGCCAGCGCGCTTTGCACCTGCCAGCGCGCAGCCACCACATCGGCACGACGGCCAATAAGCGCAGCTGGAAGCGTCTGCGGCAGCGCGGGCATGGGCATAGTCCCCAGGCTTGGGCTCAAGGACTGCGTTTCCCCGGGTCCCCGTCCCAGCAAGGCTGCCAGCGCGTGCCGGGCCTGCTCCATGGACTGCGCGTTTTGCTCAAGTTGCAACCGGATCTGCGGAATCTCGGCTTGGGCTTGGCGCTGCTGCAAGGTGGTTTCCAGTCCTGTGCGCACGCGATCACGCACCAAGCGCTCAATGTCCTGCCGTTGCTGCAGCGTCTTCTCCAGAACGGCGCGGTGCGCGGTCAATCGGGCAAGATTGATGTAGGCACCCGCCACGTTGGCCGCCAGCAGCACGCGGGCGGCTTGGGCCTGGGCTTCTGCAGCGCGCGCCTGGCCGACCGCAGCTTGCAGCTGCGCGTGGTTACGGCCGAAGAAATCCAGGGTGTAACTGCCTTGCAGCAAGGCCTGGTTTTCCGTATAGACGCCGCCCCCGAGGGGCGGGGGATAGATGTCGTTTTCGCTGAAGCGCTGCCGCGTGGAATTCACCGCGGCACCGAGTTGCGGCTCCAGGCTGCTTTGCGCCACGCCCACGGCGGCTTGCGCCTGGCGCATGCGCGCCTGGGCTTCCTGCAAGCTCGGGTTGTCGGCCAGGGCTTGGGTCATCAGGCGGTCAAGCTCGGGGCTGTGAAAGCCCGTCCACCAGTTGTCCTTGGGGAAGTCTGCCGGGCTGCTGCTCAAGCCCAATTGAGAGGGTTCGACGGTCTGTGCCGTGGGCCTGACCCCTCCTGTGGAGGCGCAACCGGCGAGCGCCAAGGCGGCGAGAAGCGGCGCAAGGCGCAACAGGCGGCCTGCATGTTGCGCCGCGCGAGCGGATGGGAACGGCGGTGTGAGCGGCATGGTGGTCATGGAGAGGGTGAGTGGCACGCGTCGAGCTTGCCTGGAGGATGTTGAGCTGCAGGGATGCGCCTGAGCCTTTCAGTCCTCGCGCACGGTGAGTCGAGGCCCCGGCCCCGCGTTACTGGCGGCCGCCAGCGCTTCGCCGTTGCCTGCGAAGCGCCGCAACAACTCCATCAACGTGGCGAATTCCTCGCCGCTGAACCCGCGAAGATGTTCATTGAGAACCGCAGCGAGCACGGCGGGCACCTGCTGCGCGACTTCACGCCCCTTCGGGGTGAGCGCCAGATGCACCACGCGTCGGTCCACTGTGCTGCGACTTCGCGCCAGAAGCCCCTTGGCTTCAAGACGGTCGAGCATGCGGGTCATGCCACCGGCATCCGTCTGCATTTCGCGCGCACAGGCAGCCACGGTGTCACAGCCTTCCAGCACGTGAATCAACGGATGCCACTGGGTGCCCGTGAGATCCAGCAACTGCATGCGATGGTCGAGATTGCGCACCAGCACGCCCAGGCAGCGCTTCATCAAGAAGCCGACCGACGTGTCCTTGCTGTAACTTTGCGCGTCGTAGAAGCACGGCGGATCGGCTGCGGGAGGACTGGAGGCCTTCGTATTCATGCTGTGCATGATACTGTCTAGGCAAATATAGCGATGTCATTGTTTGATACACCTGCGCAGATTGCGGGATTTCCCCAGCCTTCAGCGCTTGGGCGCGTCACCAGTCTTGCACGGAGAACAGCTTGCGGTGTTCTTTGATCGCGTAGCGGTCGGTCATGCCGGCGATGTAATCGGCAATCGCGCGCAATTGCCCGCCTCCCGCCGGGCGCTGGTGGTCCGCAGGGAGCAGGCGCGGCTCGGCCGCGTAGGCCTCAAACAGCTCGCGCAGCACGCGCGCCGCCTTCGTCGTGGAGCGCAGCACCTGCGGATGGCGGTACAAGGCCTGGCGCAGGAACTGCTGCAGCCGGGTGAGCTGATCACGCACCGGGGCGCTGAAGCCGACGAGTGCAGGACACAGGCGCACATCGGCCGGGCTATGCACATCGGCCTCCGCGATGCGCGCAAGACTCTGCGTCACCAGATCGGCAATGAGCGCGGAGATCATGCGCCGCACGGTCTCGGCCACCAAGCGCTTGGGTGCCAGCCCTGGGTAAGCCGTGCGCACAGCGTGGCAATGGCCTCCGAAAAAATCGATGGTCTCGAGCTGTTCGAGTTGCAAAAGGCCGGAGCGCAAGCCGTCATCGATGTCGTGGTTGTTGTAGGCGATCTCATCGGCCAGATTGGCCACCTGCGCCTCCAGGCTTGGCTGGCCCCCATGCAGAAAGCGCGCGGCGACGTCCCCCAATCGCTCGGCGTTGCGCCGCGAACAATGTTTGAGAATGCCTTCGCGGGTCTCGAACGTGAGGTTCAGCCCGTCAAAAGCGGCGTACCGTTCCTCCAACTTGTCCACCACCCGCAGCGACTGCAGATTATGTTCGAAACCCCCTCCCTCGGCGTGATGCTCGCGCATGCAAGCCGCAAGTGCGTCTTGCCCGGCGTGACCGAAGGGCGTGTGCCCAAGGTCGTGCGCCAGCGCAAGAGCCTCAGTCAGGTCTTCGTTGAGGCCAAGCGCGCGCGCAATGGACCGTGCAATCTGCGCCACTTCCAGACTGTGGGTTAGCCGGGTGCGGAACAAATCCCCCTCGTGGTTGAGAAAGACCTGGGTCTTGTATTCCAAGCGTCGAAATGCGCCGCAATGAATGATGCGGTCGCGGTCGCGTTGGTAGTCGCTGCGGTCGCTCGGCGGCGGCTCGGCATGGCGGCGGCCGCGCGAGGTCGCAGCGCTACAAGCATAAGGGGCAAGCGTGTGTGGCGCTGCCTCGCGTGCTCGTGCCGTGTCCGAGACAGCAGTCGTGATGGCTTCGTGCATGACTTGCACGGGCGCGTCGCGCTCAGGCGCGCGTGACCGCGTCCAGAAATGCACCTGCCGCGGCAGGCGGTGCCTCGTCGAGCGCTCCATGCGCGGTGAGCGCGGCGCGCACAACGTCTTCTGGCGCCGTGCGCAGCATGCAATGACCGAGGCCACCCAGCAAAACAAAGCGCACGGCACCGGCCTCGGCCTTCTTGTCCACCTGCATCAGCTCCAGGTAGCGCCCAAGCGCCAGCGCTGGAGCCTGCACCGGCAGGTCCGCGCGGCGCACGAGCTCACGCACTCGGGCGGCGGCCTCGGGTGCCAGCAGCCCCAAGCGCACGGACACATCGGCCGCAATGACCATCCCTGCACCCACGGCCTCGCCATGCAACCATTGGCCGTAGCCCATCCCAGCCTCAATCGCGTGGCCAAAGGTGTGGCCGAAGTTGAGAATGGCGCGCAGGCCCCCTTCGGTCTCATCCTGCGCCACGACGGCGGCCTTGATCTGGCACGATCGCTGCACTGCATGCGCCACGGCATCGGGGTCAAGCGCACGCAATGCGTCCATATTGCGCTCAAGCCACTCGAAAAACGAGGCATCGGCAATGGCCCCGTGCTTGATGATCTCGGCAAGGCCCGCTGCAACCTCGCGCGCGGGAAGCGTATGCAGCGTCTCAGTGTCGGCCACAACCAGACGCGGCTGGTAGAACGCACCAATCATGTTCTTGCCCAGCGCGTGGTTGATCGCCGTCTTGCCGCCGACCGAAGAATCCACCTGGGCAAGCAGGGTGGTGGGGATCTGCACGAAGGGCACGCCGCGCATGTAGCAGGCGGCGGCAAACCCGGTCATGTCGCCGATCACCCCGCCGCCGAGCGCACAGAGCACCGTCTTGCGGTCGCATTGATGTTCCAGCAGGGTGTCGAACACGCGGTTGAGCGTTGCCCAATCCTTGTATTGCTCACCATCGGGCAGCACGCACATGAACACCTGCGAAAAATGCGGGGCTAGCGCTTCCTGGACGCGGTGCGCGTACAGCGGCGCAACCGTGGTGTTCGTCACAATGAGGGCTCGAGCCCTCGGGTTAGCCACCGCCGCGAAGGTGTCTGAGCGCCCGAGCAGGCCGGTGCCGATGTGAATGTCGTAGGCACGCTGGTCGAGTTCGACACGGACGGTGGTCATGGCTGGCAGCCTCTCCTCGAAATCAGGCCGCATTGTAGGTGGCCCTTTGCGATGGCGCCCCACAGGATTGCCACAGCCCGGCCCCTCGGCGGTAAGCCAGGCTAGCGCGGAGCGCGGACAGGGGCTGCCGGATCGAGCACCCCGGCGAGCTCCAGTTGGGTGAGCACCAACTGGGCCAGCATGGCCGCTGACGGCCGGCCGGTGTCGATAACGAAATGCGCCGTCTCGCGGTACAGCGGATCGCGCTGACGGAACAGTTCGCGCAGCTTGGCACGCGGATCGCCTGTCTGAAGCAACGGGCGGTTGCGGTCGTTGCGCGTGCGATGCGCCAACTCGTCGGGACTGGCGCGCAGGTACACCACCACACCGCGGTCGTGCAGCGCGCGGCGATTGTCCTCCCGCAGCACGGCGCCTCCACCGGTGGCCAGCACCACGCCATCGCGCCGGGTGATCTCATCGATGACCTTCGATTCGATCGCCCGAAACCCCGCTTCGCCGTCGCGTGCAAACAGGGCTGCGATCGTGCAACCCTCCTGCCGCTCAATCTCGTGGTCGCTATCAAAGAACGTCAATCCCACACGCTGCGCCAACGCCCGCCCGACCGTCGTCTTGCCGGCGCCCATCAGGCCGATGAGGAAGATGCGGGTGCTAGGCGACAAGGGCGGACGGGATGTCGACTCGGGCCCTAGCGGGTCAGATCCGAACTCGTGACGATCTTGGGCGTAAGAAACACCATCAGCTCGTCTTTCTGGATGCTCTTGCTATTGGTCTTGAACAAGTATCCGAGCACCGGAATATCGCCCAAAAGGGGCACTTTGTCGGTCTGATTCTGCTCCTGGGACGTATAGATCCCGCCAAGCACAACTGTGCCGCCATTCTCGACCTGCACCTGTGTGGTCACGGTATTGGTGTTGATGGCAGGCCCCGCAGACGTGTTCTGCCCCACGCTGTCCTTGTGGATCTCCACATTCATGATGACGTTGCCATCGGGCGTAATTTGAGGCGTGACCTGCAGACTGAGGACGGCCTTCTTGAACGCCACCGAAGTCGCGCCCGCGGACGTTGATTGCTGATACGGGATTTCGACACCCTGCTCGATCGTGGCCTGCCGCTGATCCGCAGTTATGACACGCGGTGAGGAGATGACTTTGCCCTTCCCATCAGCCTCGAGGGCCGAGAGTTCCAAGTTGATGAATCGATTCGCTGCAGCATTGAACAAGCTGATGGCAACGGCTCCAGGGGCCACGCCCGTGAGTATCGTGTTGGCAATGGTCGTCGCTGGCAGATTGACGAATTGCGTGTCTGAGAGAACTGCGCCGGTTGCGAGGTTCTGCCCTGTTTGTTGCGCCACACCCAAATAGTCGCCGGAAACACTGGCGCCCGGGTTCGTGCCCGGGCCCGGCACATTGTTCGAGGAGAACCCGAGCTTCGCCCCCAAGCTCCGTCCAAACTGGTCCGTGGCCTCCACCACCCGAGCCTCGATGAGCACCTGGCGCACCGGCTTGTCAATCTTGCTGATGAATGCGCCAATTTCCTCCAGCTTGGATGGAATATCGGTGACAAAAATCTGATTGGTCCGAGGGTCGGCGATCACCGTCCCTCGCGGGGAAAGAATTCGGGACGTCTGCGTACCGGTCAGGGCACCCGCAAGGCCAGGTAGGGCCGACGTTCCCATGGCGGGCAGATTGGCCGCCGAGGACGACCCTGACTGCGCTCCACCAGTGGCACCCGTCAACAACTGCACCACGGTGCTCGCGGTCTGGTAGTTGAGCTGAAACGCTTCCGACTTGAGCGGCTCAAGCGACTTGAGGGAATTGGCAGCCTGAAGTTCGGACTTCTCGCGGGCGAGGATCTCCTCGCGCGGAGCAATCCACAGCACATTGCCGTCTTTGCGCTCGCCCAGCCCCTTGGCCTGAAGAATGATATGCAGGGCCTGATCCCACGGTACGTCCTTCAAACGCAGGGTGAGACTGCCGGTGACAGAGTCACTCACGACAACGTTCAGCCC
Organism: Pseudomonadota bacterium; assembly: GCA_019351955.1. GTDB lineage: Bacteria > Pseudomonadota > Gammaproteobacteria > Burkholderiales > Burkholderiaceae_C > Thiomonas_A. The sequence continues at coordinate 53,966 of JABBOE010000004.1, read as the reverse complement.
GGTGAAATCGGCAAACACCTGCAGGAGGGATCGCACATCGATGTTCTGAAAGTTGAGCGAAAGCTTCTGGCCATGGTAGCCGGGCCCGTTGCCCGCTGCGAGCTGACTGGGGTTGGGCACTTCCGGGCGAACTTCAAGCACAAACTTGTCATCAGCCTGGTAGGCGCTTTGCTCGTAGGCGCCGCTGGGCTGTACGACCATGCGCACGTTGTCACCCACTTGAAATGTCGTGACCGACTTTACCGGCGTGGCGAAGTCGCCCACGTCCAAACGGCGACGCAGGTCGGGCGGCAGCGCGGTCTTGAGGAAATCCACCACGATGTTCTGCCCTTGTTGACGAATGTCGACGCCGACCTGGTTATTGGGAAGATTCACGACAACCTGGCCCGAACCATCCGCTCCCCGGTGGAAGTCGACACCACGCAAGGGAAGCTGCTCGGCGTTGAGACTGTCGGCAAAATGTACAGGCTGCGTAAGCGCCGACCCTGACGTGGCTGAGCCCGTCATCGGTGCCGAGGCCACGGGGTTGATCAACACCAGCAGGCGCTTGCCTTGCAATTGGGTCGTGTAGGTGGTCGACCGACGCAGGTTGAGCACCACGCGTGAACGTCCCTGCGCCTGCACAACATTGGCCGAACGCAGATTTCCCTGCTCAAAGCTCACCGCTCTGCGACTGACCCCGGATCTCACACCTGGAAAATCGAGAACGATGCGTGCCGGCTGGTCGATCGTGAAACCGGCAGGGGGAGCCGCCAATGGCTGAGAAAATTCGAGCTGCACGACAATTTGACCGCCTTGGCTGCTGGCGCCGACGCTCTGCAGCACGTTGGTGCCCTGCGCCCCGGCCACACTGGCCAAGCCCAGCATCAGCGCCAAGCTGGCCAAAACCCGGACCAACCACGGCGTTGCACGGTCAAGCGGAAGGGACGTCATTTGCTGCTCTCCTGCAATTGAAGGGTTGCGGTGCGTTGCACCCAGTCTCCGGTGGCATCCTGCACCAGTTCCTGCAAAACAACCTGGTTTTCGTCGATTTTGGTGATCCGCCCATAATGCTGGCCTGCATATTCGCCAACGCGGGCGCGGTACAGCAAGTTCCCTGCCTTGAGCAGCGCATAGTCGTCACCGTTGATCTTGACGCTGCCCACCATCTGGATCTGATCCAGCGAGAACTGCTCGAGCGGCTCCTTGGGGCGATTCATCTGCGCCATCACTTCCGGGCTAAGCTGATTCATCTCTTGCCGTACCCCGGTTTGCAGCTTTGTTGCCGAAAAGGGATCGGTCCGGTCTGCCAAGCTGTAAGTCGCAGGGGTGAAGGGCTTCGGCGGTTCAATCGGCGTCACGTGCGGATGGAGCTTGGCGCGCTCAGCGCTCATCCACGCACGCAGGTCCTGGTGCGGTTGCCCCCCGCATCCGGCAAGCACAACCGCAAGAAACGCCACCTCGATCCAACCCAGAACGCGCAACATCGGAGACACACCGGTCATTTCTTGCCCCCCGGCTTGTGGGCCTTCTGCTGCGCAGCCACCTCGTCGGCATCAAGGTAGCGGAAGGTTTTGGCCGTGGCATCCATGGTCAGCTTGTCACCGCCCGCCGCATCGGCAACTTTCGCCGCGCCAGTGATGGCGATGTTGTTGATGGTGACAATGCGCGAGAGCTTGGCCACATCCGCTGTAAACGCAGCCAGATCGTTGTAGGTACCCTGCACCTTGATCGCGATGGGCAGCTCGGCGTAATAGTTCTTCACGTCCACCTGCCCCGGGCGAAACAGGTCAAACTGCAGCCCGCGGCCGATGCCCGCCTGGTTGATGTCTGAAAGGAGCGCATCCATCTCGGCCTTGCTGGGCAATTGCTTTTCGAGAAGCAAAACGTACTGTTCGACCTGCGCCTTCTGCGCCTTCAGCAGGTCCAAGTTGACCGCCTGGGCCAGCTTGCCTTTGTAGTCGTCGCGCAACTGCACTTCCTGCTGCTGCGCCTGGTTGAGCTGGTTTTTCACACCCGACAGCCATGCATACCACCCTGCAACGAGCACCACGATAAGCGCAAGACCATAGGCTGTGGCGCGCGGCAAGGGTGGCCATGTCCCAGGATCATTCTGGTTCAGGCCGCGAAACGGTCCCGCAATGCGCTCTTGCAGCGCCGCGAAATCAATCTGCATATTGATGGATTTGGCCATGCTTTCCTTAGCCCGCAGGGTTGGAATTTCCAGTTCGGGCCGCGCCCGACGCACCGTCGGCTGGTGCGGCCGCACGCTTGAGCGTGGCGCGAAGCTGGAAGGCCGACTCGGTCTGGGTGTTGTCTTTTCCAACGTGCTGCGTGACCGAATGAATTTCAATCAATTCCGGCTTTTCCAGCCACCCCTTGCTGTCAGCCAGGTTGCGCAGCAAGTCAGCCACACGCTCCTGGCTCAGTGCGGTGCCCTGAATCAGCACCGATTGCCCCTCTTGCTTGATCGACGTCAGCTGCACGCCAGGGGGCGTGTCTTGCGTCAGATCGTCGAAGAGATACACGGAAAGGTTGCGGTCGGATTGCAGGTTCTCCACCGCCTGCTGACGTGCGCGAAGGCTTTCAATCTGCTGGCGCAAGGTGGCAATGTCCTTGATCTGCACGTCGAGCTTGGCGATCTGTGCGGTCAGAAAGTTGTTGCGTGACTGCTGAGCGCTGATCATCTCGCTCAACACCGTGTAGCCCAGCCCCAACAAGATCAGGCCCGCGACCAGGGACAACACGACCCCAGCGTAGAACGCTTCGCGCCGCTTCTTGCGCTTGGCCTCGCGGTGAGGCAACAGGTTGATGAGGACGATATTCATTGCAGGAACCTGCGCATGGCCAGACCACAGCTCGTGAGATAACTCGGCGCCTGCAGCCGCAGCTTCTTCTCGCGCACTTGATCCCCGATGGCCATGCCTTCGAAAGGATTAAGTACCAGGCAGGCCGTAGAGGTCAGCTGGGTAATCTTGTCCACCAACCCAGGTAACGATGCCGTGCCGCCTGCAAGCAGGATGTAGTCCACCTTGCTGTTGGGGGTGGCACGAAAGAAGAACTGCAGCGCACGCGCCAATTCCTGCGCCATGCCGTCGATAAAGGGCTCGAGCACTTGGCTGGTGTAATCGTCGGGGAGGTCGGCATTGCGCTTCTTGGCTTCGGCCTCCTCCTGGGAAAAGCCGTAGTGCCTGGCGATGGCTTGTGTGAGCTGCTGACCGCCAAAGGCCTGGTCGCGGTCATACAGGGTTTCGCCGTTGACAAGCACCTGCATCGCTGCGCTCGTGGCTCCGATCTCGAACAGCGCCACAAGGAGATCGTGCCCACCACGTGGCAGTCGCTCGATCAGTCGACTGGCTGCCAGACGCGACGCGAAGGCATCAATGTCAATGATCTGGGGTTTCAGCCCGGCCGCCTCGGCAATGGCTTGGCGATCCAGAACCTTGTCGCGACGCGACGCGGCGATCAGCACCTCCTGATCGCCGGGTGAGCCCAGGCTCGGCCCCAGCACACTGAAGTCAAGCGCCACATCTTCGATCGCGAAGGGAATGTATTGATTGGCCTCCGTCTCCACCTGCACCTCGATTTCCTCTTCCCGCAGGTCACCGGGCAGCACGATCTTCTTGCTGATCACCGCCGAGGACGGCAAGGCCAACGCGACGTTCCGCGTCTTGGTCCCGCTCTTTTTGACGACTCGGCGCACGGCGTCGACCACCTCATCGTGCTTCTCGATGTTGCCGTCGACGATCGCCCCTTTTTCCAGCGGCTCGATGGAAGCGCGCTCCAGGGTGTAGCGGTTTTGATCATCAAGCGACAGCTCGACCAGCTTGACGCTGGAGCTGCTGATGTCCAAGCCGATCAGCGGCGCATAACGCTGGCGAAACATGCTGCTGAACATGGACAACGCAACCCCCTAGATGAATGGGAACTTGAAAAAGCCCGCCTGGAACTGGCCGACGTTCGGTGCGCGACGGCTCGAGTTCACTGTTTTTTTCAATCCTAACAACAAGTCTTTGATTGCCTGCCAGGTTTTCCCGGAACCAAGCCGGAAGCGTTGCAAATCTCCCACTTGTGCACTCCTGATCGGGCAAAGCGCCCGGAAAATGAGGCCAGGGCGCCGTCTGTTTTTACAATTGCATCTGCGTGAGCCCCGATGGCCCCATTGCGCGGCAGCGACCGTGGAGGCCAGTGGCCGCGACCAACGCCGACGCCGGCGGCTTGTCACGCCACGCACTGAACGTCGATGCGTGGCGAGGTTGAGGCAGGGACCGGATGGACTTTGCCAATGCGGCCAGACAAGCCTGCATGCCCTGCCCGGGCTGCCCCAGTGCCGAACCGTGCATGCGGCGTTTCCCCATAGCCCCATTTGCATTTGTCGTCACCCCCTGGACTCCAATCACCATGGCGCGCCCCCAAACCCCACCTGCGGCTCCACCGGCGCGGCGCGGCGCCGCAGGGCACACGGGGCGTTCCCTCGCCAGCCGCGTGCTGCTGGATTTGATGGCGCTCGTCATTGCCCTGCCCCTTGCCGCTGCGCTGCTGGGGGGCGTGGCCGTGGCATTTGCGTGGCCGCGCCTGCCAGATGTGCAGCAGCTTGTGGATTACCAGCCCAAGCTACCCTTGCGCGTGTACTCGGCAGACCATGTGCTGCTGGGCGAGTTCGGTGAGGAGCGGCGCGACTTCGTTCCCATCGCCCGCATGCCGCAAGTGATGAAGCTGGCCGTGCTGGCGACGGAAGACGACCGTTTCTACAAACACAGCGGCATCGATTGGCGGGGCTTGGCACGCGCGGCCGTGGCCAATCTGCACAAGGCCAAGAGTCAGGGCGCCTCCACGATCACCATGCAGGTGGCCCGCAATTTTTACCTTTCAAGCGAGAAGACCTTCACCCGCAAATTGTTCGAGGTGCTGCTGGCGCTGAAAATCGAGCGCGAACTGAGCAAGGCCCAGATCCTGGAGCTGTACATGAACCAGATCTACCTTGGCCAGCATGCCTACGGCTTTTCCGCTGCGGCACAGACCTATTTCGGCAAGCCGCTGTCGCAGATCAGCCTGTCGCAAGCAGCCATGCTTGCCGGACTGCCCAAGGCGCCGTCTGCCTACAACCCCCTTGTCAACCTACCCCGGGCGAAGATCCGCCAGCAATACGTCCTGGGGCGCATGCGCGCGCTTGGCTGGATCAGCGATACCGACTACGCGCAGGCCAAAGCCGCGCCGCTCGGCTTGCGCATGGAAAGCCCTGACCGCATCACGCATGCGGATTACGTTGCCGAGATGGTGCGACAAGCAATGTTTGCGCGCTTTGGCGAACAGGCCTACACACGTGGCCTGAGCGTCACCACCACCATCATCAGCCGCGACCAGCAAACGGCTTGGCAGGCGGTGCACACCGGGGTCATGCACTACGAACTGCGCCAGGCCTGG
>JABBOE010000004.1:0-48553 GCA_019351955.1 Pseudomonadota bacterium | reverse complement strand
AGGCCTGGCGCGGCCCTGAGGCTTACGTTGATCCCCCAGCGAGCAGCGCGGGCTGGCCCCAGACTGTCGACGATGCCTGCAATGACCATCCGGATGCTGATGGCTTGCAGTGTGCCGTAGTGACTGCCGTCAAGCCCCGGCAGGTGCAAGTCATGCGCCCGGGCGGTACCGTGCTTGAACTGTCGGGTGATAGCCTGCGACAGGCCGCGGCCCTGGGCCTGGGGCCAGGGGCCCAACCCAACATGGCCCTTCGCCCAGGCGCCGTGGTGCGCCTGTGGAAGCCCCAACAAGGCCATTGGGTCATCACGCAGATCCCACGTGTGCAGTCAGCCTTCGTCGCGATGAACCCGGAAAACGGTGCCATCCAAGCCCTTGTTGGCGGCTTCGATTTTCAACAAAATGCCTTCAACCACGTCACGCAGGCGCAGCGCCAGCCTGGCTCGAGCTTCAAGCCCTTCATCTACTCAGCTGCGCTGCACAAGGGCTTCATGCCTCCCACGCTCGTGAACGACGCACCCCTGTTCTTCGATGCCGCTGCAACCGGCGGACAGGCCTGGGAGCCGAAGAATTATGACGGCACCTACGACGGCCCCATCACCCTCAAGCGGGGCTTGGCGCAGTCGAAAAACATGGTGGCCATTCGTGTCCTCAATGCCATTGGCCCGAAGTATGCCCAGCAATGGAGCGCACGCTTCGGCTTCGACCCCTCCGCGCAGCCGCCCTATCTCACCCTGGCCTTGGGCGCAGGTTCGGCCACGCCGCTCCAGATGGTGCGCGCCTACGCCGTGTTTGCCAATGGTGGCTATCTGGTCCAGCCCTATCTCATCGCCTCCATTGCCGATGGCTCGGGCAAGGCTCTGGCGTCCCCCGAGCCCCAGCGTGCCGGCGACGAACGCCTGCGCACGATCACGCCTCGCAACGCGTTCGTGATGAATACGCTGCTGCAGGAGGTCACGAGCACCGGAACGGCAGCGCGCGCGCAGGCCGAACTCAAGCGGCCTGACCTTTACGGCAAGACCGGCACGACCAACGATGCAGTCGACGCCTGGTTCTGCGGCTACAACCCGCGCCTAGCAGCCGTGGCCTGGGTCGGTTACGACACCCCACTCAAGCTCGGGGCCCGGGAAACCGGTGGGCGCGTGGCACTGCCGATCTGGATCGACTTCATGCGCAGCGCGCTGCGCGGCGTACCCGTCACCGCGTATACGCCGCCGCCTGGCGTGGTGCAGATGGGCGACGCCTATGTGTATGAAGCGTTTGCTGCGGGTGGAGGCATCCATGCGCTGGACGTGGCAGCCCCGCCGCCGGCCGCCCCAGCCAGCAACGGCGCAGCGTCCAAACTGTTCCCGAACTGGAATTGATCCGCCGCCTCGGCCCACGCGCGCCGGGGCAGTCTGCGTCAGTCCAGCGCCAGTTGTGGACCACCCTGCTTCGTCACAGCCTCTTGCACCAGGCTGGAGAAACTCCGCCCGCCGCGCGTGTCCAGCCACTGCCCGCCTTTGGCACGGAAGTGGTACGCGCCAGACTTGCTTGCCAACCACAATTCCTGAATGGCCGGCTGCAGATTGATGATGACAGACTCGCCGTTATCCAGTTCGAGAGTCAACACCGAGCCCTCGCGCTTGGAGTCCAGATCGGCGGCATCAGCCGCCGCTTCCAGCGTGCCCAGCGTGGTTTCGGCAAGACGCAGGTACTCACTTTGAGGCAGGTCGTTCATGGCGTGGCTGATACACTCATTCGATGCAGACCAGAGGCATTCTAGGAACAAGATTTGCCCGCGCAAGGACCGCAGGTTTACTTGCCGCATTGATTGCAGCCAGCGCCCTGATGGCTGGCTGCGGGCAAAAGGGCCCCCTGTACCTGCCGAAGCCGCCGCAGACCACACCTGCTCAAGGCTGACCGCAGGTGAGCCGATTTAATGGCCTGCGCGCGCTCCTCCCCTGACCACGCCACCTTCGCCCCATGTCGCAGCATTCCGCCCCCTATTCTGACGAGCTCGCAGGCCATCCGCAGATCGCTTATCGCAATGGCCAGCTGATGGTCGAGGCCGTGCCGATTGCCGAGCTTGCGCGGCGCTTTGGCACCCCGCTTTATGTGTACTCACGCGCCGCGATCGAGCAAGCTGCGCGCGCCTATCAGACTGCGGCACAAGGCAAGCCCGTTGCGCTGCGCTATGCCGTGAAGGCTAATTCAAACGTGGCCATCCTGCAGCTTCTTGCGCATTGCGACTGGGGCTTCGACATCGTCTCTGGCGGCGAGCTCGCACGCGTGCTCGCCGCAGGTGGCGACCCCGGAAAAATCGTCTTCTCCGGCGTGGGCAAGACTTCCGCGGAGATGCGCGCGGCCCTACAGGCCGGTGTGCAGTGTTTCAACGTCGAGTCGCAAAGCGAACTGCGACGGCTGAGCCACGTCGCGGGCGAACTGGGCGCGACCGCACCTGTGAGCCTGCGCATCAACCCCGACGTGGACGCAAAAACCCATCCGTACATCTCCACCGGACTCAAGAGCAACAAGTTCGGCATTGCCCAAGGCCTGGCACTCCGGGCCTACCTCGACGCCGCGCTGCTGCCCAACCTGCGCATCGTGGGCATCGACTGCCACATCGGCTCCCAGATCACACAGCTCGAGCCCTACCTCGACGCACTTGATCGGGTGCTCGCGCTGGTGCATGAACTCGAGCACCACGGGATCAAGCTCGAACACATTGACCTCGGCGGCGGCCTCGGCATCCGTTACGCCGAGGAGACACCACCCACTCCCGCTGCGTTGATGTCTGCCCTGCTCGATCGACTGGAGCGAGCAGGGCAGGGACATCGGCAGGTGATGATGGAGCCGGGCCGCTCCGTCGTGGGGAACGCCGGGCTGTTGCTCAGCGAAGTCATCACCCTCAAATCGAGCCTGGAGCGTCATTTCGCGGTGGTGGATGCTGGGATGAATGACTTGATGCGCCCGGCGCTGTACGAGGCGTGGCAGGCGATCGTGCCGGTACGCCCGCGTGACGGCACACAGGCGTTGCGCTACGACGTGGTCGGCCCGGTGTGCGAATCGGGTGACTGGCTGGGGCGCGCGCGCGAAATCGATCTGCGCGAGGGCGACCTGCTGGCGGTGCTGTCGGCAGGTGCCTACGCCATGGCGATGGCGTCGAACTACAACACGCGACCGCGCGCTGCGGAGATTCTGGTCGATGGAGACACGGTCCACCTCATCCGCGAGCGTGAAACCGTCGAGCACCTGATGGCGGGCGAACAGTTACTCGTCTTCTGATCCGACCCTCGTTGGTCTTCAGGCCCGTGCATCCGCGGGCTGTCTTCGCCCTTGCCTGCGCCGCCCCTGCCATGCCCTGACCAGGCGCCAGGCCAGAAGGGTGGCCAAAACCGCCGCGTAGATTTTCGGGTCGGCCGTGTTGTTCTTGGCCAGCTTGCCCCACCAATAATGGAACACCGCGACCACGCCCACAACGTATACGAGTTTGTGAAGCGCCTTCCAGCGCGCCGCGCCCAAGCGCTTGATCATGCGGTTGGTGGACGTGGCGGCAAGCGGCAGCATGAGCGTAAGGGCCGTCATGCCGGCCAGGACAAACGGGTGTTTCACCACATCCTTGGCCACGGCGCCCAAGCTGAACCCGTTCACCAGGCCTAGGTAGCAGGTGAAGTGCAGCAGTGCATAGGCAAAGGCGAAGAGCCCGAGCATGCGCCGCAGCCGCGCCAGCTCAGTCCAGCCGGTCACCGCGCGCAGCGGCGTGATCGCCAGCGTGATCAGCAGGAAGCGCAAGGCCCACAGCCCCGTGGTCCAGATCAGCGTCTGCTCAGGGTTGGCGCCGAGTTGCACGGTCAGCGCACGCCATACCAGCGTACCCAGGGGGACCAGACAGGCCGCAAACACCACGGGCTTGAACCCTCGGGACTGAAGGGTCACGCGGCGCATCCACCTGGCCGCTGGAGCCGTGATCCGATAAAAATGATTCATACCGGGCTCGCGTATTCTTCAGAAATCCTTGGTCAGATTCATGCCCTTGTACAGGCCGGCCACCTGCGCGCCATAACCATTGAACATTTGCGTTGGAATGCGCGGCGCGAACAACCCTCCAAATGCGCCTTGGCCGATGCGGCGCTCGTTGGCTTGGCTCCAGTTCTGCGGACTGACGTCGGGGTTGACGTTGGAATAAAAACCGTACCACTGCGGCACGGCCCGCATCCAGGAGGTGATCGGCTGCTTTTCCACAAGGCGGATCCGGACGATTGATTTGCCGCCCTTGAATCCATATTTCCAGGGAATGACCATGCGCATGGGGGCCCCGTCCTGGTTGGGCAGAACCTCACCGTACAGGCCGAAGGTCAGGAGCGTGAGCGGGTGCATGGCTTCGTCCATGCGCAGGCCCTCGAGGTAAGGCCATTGCAGCACGGGATCATTCTGGCCCGGCATCTCGGCCCGGTTCAGCAAGGTGATGTATTCGACATATTTGGCGTTGCCCATCGGCTCGACCGCCTTGAGCAGGGTCGCCAGCGGATAGCCGATCCAGGGAATCACCATGGACCATCCCTCAACGCAGCGGTGGCGATAGATGCGCTCCTGCATTGGCGAGAGCTTGAGCAAATCCTCGATGCCAAAAGTGCGCGGCTTGTGCACCGCGCCCTCCACCACCACGGTCCACGGCCTCGTCTGCAGGCTGCCGGCGTACTTGGCCGGGTCGCTCTTGCTGGTGCCAAACTCGTAGAAATTGTTGTAGGTCGTCACATCCTTGTAGGGCGTCAGCGGCTCCGATGTGGAAAAAGCGGCATTACGGGTCGCCGGCAGAGCGGACAGCGCGCCAGGGCGAGCTGCATCGGCAGGCACCGCATGTGCGCGCTGTGCTGCCACCGCGGCCACGGCAGCTGCCGCACCCACGCCGGCCATGGCAAGCAGGCGTCGCCGATCGTGATACACCTCGCGCGGCGTGATCTCGGACGGGACCCCATGCTCGAAACCATCATCTTGTCGCTTGTTCATGACGAACTCCGGGAAGTGTGCAATCGATTCGTGTTCGGGTGGATGTTGCGTCGCCCAGCGCTGCGGTGTATCGATGATGCATGCCCATCGCGCGATGGCATCGCGCACGCCCTAGCCTTCACATTTGCGTTAACTCCGATTCTTAGTCGGCCGACAAGCCCAAACCTTACATGGGGATTTGCAACCCTGTTGAGTGGACGGCTAATCAACCCTGTGTGCGGGGCCATCGACATGCAAAACGGGCCCCGAAGGGCCCGTTTCATGCCTGGATCACGGCCAGCTTAAAGCTTGCCATAGGAATGCAAACCGGAAAGGAACATGTTGACACCGAGGAAGGCGAAGGTCGTCACCAGCAGCCCGGTAAGCGCCCACCACGCAGCCACTTGCCCGCGCAAGCCCTTCATGAGTCGCATGTGCAGCCAAGCTGCATAGTTCAACCACACGATCAGCGCCCAGGTTTCCTTCGGATCCCAGCTCCAGTATCCACCCCAGGCCTCGGCAGCCCACATCGCGCCAAGGATCGTGGCGATGGTGAAAAAGGTGAAACCGATGGCGATGGATTTGTAGATGACGTCGTCCATCACCTCAAGCGAGGGCAGATGCGAGGCGATGCGCTGGCGGCTGTACAGGATGCCGCCGACGGCCAACGCCGAGACGCCAGCGAACACCCCCCAATACTCGGAGATGCCGCCTTGGCGAAACACCAGGGGCTCGAAGAACATGACGAAACCGAGCACCCACAGCGGACCGAGCTTCCACAACGACGTTTCCTGCGCATGGGCCTTGATGAGGTAGGCAAAGCCCACCATCGCAGCAATGGCAAACGTGCCGTACCCGATGAAATTGGCGGGCACGTGCAGCTTCATCCACCAGCTTTGAAGCGACGGCACCAGCGGCTGGATTTCATAGGCGCCCTGCACCATGCTGTACCAAAGCAGAAAAACCACCGCGGCACTGACCACCAACATGGCGAAAGCGCCCATGCTGCGCGTTTTGTAGCGGTGCTCCAGGTACAGATACAGCGTCGTGGTAAGCCACGAAAACAGCACGAACACTTCGTACAAGTTGGACAGCGGAATATGACCGACGTCCGGGCCGACCAAATAGCTCTCAAACCAGCGCATCATGGTGCCCACGAGCGCCATGGTCACGCCGATCCAGGCCAGACGGGATGCGAAAAGCTGAGGGAAATTCGACTGCCAGCCGCGGTCATTGCGAATCATCGCGCCGCCACCCGCCATGGCACCGCCCGCGGTGACCTGCGCCGGACCTGTGAACATCCCCACCCAGTAACTGGCTGTGCTGAGGAAGAACAGGAAGGCCATCCACATGATGGCGGTCTGGCTGGAAAGGAAAAATTTGAGGACGAAGTCCTGCTCGCCGCGCGCCAATACCGGCACACCATTCGGTCCGTAGTACTGCCAGATGCCGAACAGGGACAAGGCGGCCACGGCGATCGCCAGGTTCTTGATCGCCGTCCAGCCCCAGCCAAGGAACAGCAAGGCAGTCGTCGCGCCAAGGAAAATGAGCTTGACGTAATAGCCCATGTTCTGCCCGTACTGGCTCAGCACGGTCACGTCACCGGCCAAAATGAGCGCAAGGAAAATCCAGTCGTAAACCGACCGGCGCCGCAGGTAGGCCAACGGGCCCGTGTGCTTCATATTGTGAGGCGCCGGCTTGAGCCCTAACGTGTGGGATTTGCTCGTAAGTTCCATGGCGAAAGCCTTTCAGGTTTGATCCGAACCCGGCGATGCTGAAGCCGGCGCTTGTGATCCTACGCCCAGGGTGGCGGTGCGGAGGGTTTCAAATTCTTTCTCGAAATCGAGCGTGCGGCGGTTGGTGCTCATGGCCATGAGGGTCCTGCTGCCCGAGGCACCGCTGTCGCGCACGACAAACCATGCGCGGCGCTCGCGGATATAGAGCATGGCGAACACGCCGAGGATGAGCAGGATGGCGCCCAGATACACGATGGTCTTTCCCGGCGCGCGCGCCACCTGAAAGATGCTCGCCTGAACCTGCTTGAAGTCCGTGGGTTGCAGGTACAGGGGCGCGGGGTAAAAGGTCGAATCCGACAGGGCCAGAACCGCGGCATTGAAAAAGCGCGTGTTGGCAGGGCTGTCGACGGCCGCCGGCAGGCCCGCCTGCACCCGAGAGACCTGCCAGAGCTGCCACAGCGTACCGTTGAGCACGCGGATAAAGACATCCGATGCCTTGGCCAACTGATCCTTGGGCACATTGCGCTCGAGGAACTCGGCCAACGCGGGCAGACCACCAGGCGCCTTCACGAGGGGAGCACCACTCTTGGGGTCGCGCGGGATGTCGCCGGCGAAGATATCCAGCGTGCGCCCCGCCGTGTCCTTGAGCTGGCTGACCAGCGTAGGGGATGCGTCAGCCGGCAAGGAATCCTTCACATACGCATCCACGGCCTGCTGGCGGGTGGCTGGGTTGTCCAATGCCGCGCGAAACCGCATCCACCCGTCGATCGAGTCCTTGGAGTCGGCTGGCATGCGCAGATAGTGGTACGCACCACCGAGTTCGCTGCGCTCACCGGCGAGAAACATCTTCATGCCATCGAGTTCAACAGGAAGCATGTAGTTAAAGAACTCGTGGGCCTGGCCTGCTGCATCGCGCAGCTTGTAGATCACGGCGGGCCCAACGTTCGTAAGCTTGCTGGTCTGGTTGCGCTTGACTGCAGCTCCCAGGTGCTGGTCGAACTTCTGCATGAGGTCCGTCTTGGGGGGCGTCCTGCCACCTTGTTGGGCAGCACTCATGTTCTCCACGTTCATCAGCCGAAAACCCGTGATCTCCAGCCGCAGGGCCTGCTGACCGTTGGTCAGCTGGCGCGAGCTGCCGACATCACCGTCAAGCGTGAACGCCTTGTCACCTGGCCCCTGCATCGGCCAAGCCTTGAACTGCAAATGGGAACCGCCATCATCGAATCCGGACTGGAACACGGTCACGTCATCGTAGGTCAGCGGTTCGTTGACCTTGATCGTGGCCGGAAAGGTCTTGCCGGTCTTGCGATCGGTGATCTCCACGTTGCTGGCGAACAAGCGCGGCATGCCCGTGGAGTAAAAATCCACCACAAACTTCTTCAACGTGATGATGAAGGGCAGCGGCTGCAGCACGGATCCATCCCCGATCGTGAGAACAGCCATGTTGGAGCTGCCACCCTCGGGAATGGACAGGTTGCCGCGGTAGGTCGGGTTGCGCACGGAAAGGATGTTCTGCTTGGGAACCTGGGAGATTTCCATGTTCGTCTTCAGCACATGTTTGCCCAGCAGCAGCATCTGCAGCTTGATCATCATGTCGCCATCGAGCAGCCCCCCGACGCAGATGAGCACGAACGCGCTATGCGCAAGGATGTAGCCGATGCGGTTGAGGCCGCCCGTCTTGGCCGCCACCATGGTGGCGCCCTGCGGGTCGCTCTCCACGGGTTGCACCTTCACGGCGTAGCCATGGCCTTTGAGCTCGCTCACGATATGCGCCACGGTCATCTCGCGCGAGGCCAGTTGCTCCACCTCGGCCTTGTCATGGAACGAACGCAGCCCCTGCTCACGGATGTTGGCCTTGAAACTCCTGAGGTCGACGATGATCTTGGGCGTGTTGCGCGTCAGGCACAGCGTGGTGGACACCACAAGGAAAGCCATGATCAGCAGGAACCACCACGAGCTGTACACGTTGAACAGATCGATGCGATGGAACACGGCCGTCCAGAACGGACCGAACTGGTCCACATAGTTGCTCAGCGCCTCGCCTTGCTGCAGCACCGTGCCGATGATGCTGGCGATGGCCACGACCACCAGAAGGGAAATGGCAAAACGCATGGACGACAGCAATTCGACCAGGCTGCGCCAAGCGCGGGAGCCGCGGCGCAACTGCAAACCGGAGGTGCTGAGGTTGGAAATGGAAGACATGTGGTGCCGATCAGATGCCGGCGCTGAGCCGGTCGGGTGTGGCCGTACAAGTGCCGGTCGCGCGGGCGCAGTTTCCGCGGGCCACCGCAGCCGCTTTTAGGCCCTTTTCATGCCTGTTGCCGGGCCATACACCAGGGTGTAGGCAAACGCCACCCTGGCTGCCTCGGCGCACAAGGCGATTGGAGCGTCGCAATATAGCAAAATCCCAGCTTCCGGGCCCGGCCAAGTCCGCAATCAATTTGTGGAAATCCATCATGCATGGAGCGCTGTCCACGCAAATCGTTCACCGCAAACCTGCAACAAAATCTGACACATCACGAATCTGACGGTCGCTCATGCGCGAAGCGATGTCGTGCATGGGCGTGAAATCGCCGCGTGCACCGGTGCGAAACGCATGCAGCTGCGCTTCGATGTAGGCCGACCATTGCCCAGCCAAGCGTGGGTACTGAGGCGGCATACCCAGCCCACCGGGTCCATGACAGGCAGCGCAGGCAGGCACCTGCCGGTCGGCGATGCCCCCGCGCCAAATCTGCGTGCCGACCTTGGCCCACTTCGCGTTGGAGGCGATGGCGGGTTTGATGGGTTGTCGGCTGTAGTATGCGGCGAGATCGTGCATGTCCTGCGGCGATAGCGCCATGGCAATCCCGTTCATGATGGCGTTCACGCGCTCGGGCTTTTTGCCCGGTGCGGCCTTGAAACGCATGAGTTCCTGAGCAATGTACTCTTGGCCCTGCTGCGCCAGCTTCGGGAACTGCGCGCTTGTCGCATTGCCGTCCAGCCCATGGCATCCCGCGCACGTCTGAGCCAGTTGCCTGCCGTGAGCGATTTGCGCAGCAGTCGGCGCTGCGGCCGAGATCTCGAAGCTCGGTCCTGCCGGGGTCGCCCCCTGCGCCGTGCTCGCCAGCACCCCTGTGGTCGAGGCAAGCGCCAGAGCTCCAAGCGCAGCTCGAAGGGGCTTGCGCCGGCGGTGTGCAAAAGTCGGAAGTGTGCGCATACCTTTCTCGTCTGGCCGCATGGAGATTCAAACAGGGGAATAAGATGCCGCATGCTAACGATGTATAAGTCATGACGAATATAGGGAATTCCAGCACACCCGCGGCCAAGCGCGCGGCCGATACCAGCCCGCTTCTGCAGTCAGCCCGGTTTTTCACCACGGCTGCGCAGTTCGATCAGCTTCCGGCGAGCGACTGGCCGGAGGTGGCTTTCGTCGGGCGATCGAACGCTGGCAAGTCCACGGCGATCAACGTCTTGTGCGGCCAGCGCCGGTTGGCCTTTTCCTCCAAGACACCTGGGCGCACCCAACACATCAACCTGTTCAGCGTGGGTCTGGGCGGCACCACGACCGGACTGCTGGCTGACTTGCCGGGCTATGGCTACGCCTCGGTGCCACTGGCCACCAAGCAGCGCTGGGAGCGCTTTATCGCCCAATACCTGACGCAGCGCACGCAGCTCGTGGGCCTGGTCCTCATCGCCGACAGTCGGCACGGACTCACGCCGCTGGACTGGACGCTCCTGAGTTACTCGGCGCCCGCCGCGTTACCTGTGCACGTGCTGCTGACCAAGGCCGACAAACTCACGCGCAGCCAGCAGCATGCTCAGGCGCAGGCCGTGCGTGACGACCTGCAGCGCAACGGCGCACACGCAGGCCTGATGGCCCCCACCTCGGTTCAGATGTTCTCGGCCACCAAACGACAAGGCCTGCTCGAAGCCAGCCAGTTGCTGGAGGAGTGGCTGCAAGCGCCGGGACATGGCGCAGGCGAACCGGTCGCCTCCACACCCCCAAGCGCACCCCAGGCCATGCAGGAATGAGGCCCCGCGTGGCAGACGCTCAGGGCCGCCCCAGCATCAGGTAGTAGTTCACCACCTGTCCGGGCGCCTTGCCGATACCGAAGTACACCGGCCCCAGCGGCGTGTCGGCACCCAGGTACAAGGCGATGCTGGAGCGCAAGTCCCCCAGGGATATCTGGTCCCGGCTGGCCCAGGCGTTGCCACGCTCCAGATTCAAACCGGCATAGGTGGCGCCACCGAACAGGCCCGCCGTTGTCAATTCGGTGCGCAGGCCCAACCGGAAATAGGCCAGGTAGTTACCGATGATCTGGCCTTCGCGAAAACCCGAAAGCAGGTCGAACCCACCCAGCGCAAAATAGTTGTAGCCGGTGCCGGAGATGTCGCGAAAGCTTGCCAGCCGTGCAGCCGCCTCGATCGTCTGCCGACCGAAGCTGTGGTCCGCCTGCCCTGACAGGTCGATGCGCACATAGTTGGCCGCGCTGCCGAGCTTGCGGTCGGCACTGAACGTCTCGAGGCGGGCGCGCCAGCCCTCGCGCGGGAAATAGGCGTGGTCAAGCCTGTCGAACGTGGCCACGGCGCGTATCCCGGCCTCGCGCACGCTGCCGCTGAGGTCCGACGCCCCCAGAATCGTGTTTGCCGCGATCTGCGCCACGCTGTAGCCCAAACGCAGCTCGCCATAATCGGCCAGGGGCATGCCCAAATCCAGCCCCACGCGTGACGTGGTCAGCCTGTAGCGGTCGATGGCCTGGTTGCCCCGATACATGTCGATCGGCCGCGAATCCACATCCAGATAGGGGGCTAGGAACAGTGTGTCCGTCGCATTGACCGGCTGATACAGTTCCGACAGCCATCGGTTTTCCCAGCCCAGTTGCAGGAAGTTGCGCCACTCACCGCCCAGCCTGTTGAGCCAGGGACGGCGCTGGTCGAGCGTCAACTCGAAGCGGGTCTGATTGCGAAGATCGGTGTAGAGCCCCAACCCGACTCGCAGAAAATTGGGTCCCCATGGCTTGTCGGCCACGTGATAGACCAGCGCGTCGCCGTCACCTTCGCGAACCAAACGATAGTCGACGCGGGAAAAATCACCCAAACCGGCAAGGAAATCGAGGTCTCGATGCACGTCGGTGTACTGCAAGGGCTCACCCGCCTTTTGGGCCAATTTATCCTCGAGCGTGACCGCTGGCGCCCACGCCGAACCCTCCACGCGCACGGCGGTCAGCGGACGATCGGACAACCCGGCGACTAACTGCTGCGCGCGCGTGTCCACGCGAATACGCCAGGCAAGGTAGGCCTGCGGCGATAGCGCGTAGCGCGCCAGTCGCGGTGCAGCCGCCATGGTGGCCGCATAACCTTGGCGTAGTGCCTGCTCGCCCTTGTCGAAATCCAGCGAGGAAATACCGTCCAGGTCAGGGTCGATCAGCACGTCGGCTGGCCTCAGTGTGGCGAGCTGCGCGCTCACGTTCTGTTCCATCAGAATGCTGATCATCTGCCCTGTCACGCCCACGATGCTGCCAAGCTCCTTGCGCGAGGCCAGCGGGGTCGAGATATTGACGGCGATGATGACCTGCGCACCCATGGCGCGAGCCACGTCAATGGGCATGTTGTCCACCAGCCCGCCGTCGCCCAGCAACGCTCCGTGCACCTCAATGGGTGGAAACAAGCCGGGCACCGACATGCTGGCCCGCAGCGCGGCAGCAAGATTGCCCTGCTGCAGCACCACTTTCTTGCCGTCGACCATATTCGTGGCCACCGCTCGAAACGCAATGGGAAGCGCCTCAAAATCAGCCACCGCACGGGTCTGCAACGTGAGGTTGGTCAGCACCGTTTCAAGCGCTGTGCTGTTCACCGCAGCGTCGGGAAGGCTGAGCTGTCCATGTTCGTTGATGCCGAGCTCGATACCACCTGGAATGCGCATGTCACCCACTTTGCGCTGAAAATCCAGCCCTGCGCGCGGCGGACGACCGCGGAACACGGCGTTCCAGTCCAACCCGGCCACCTGCTGGCGCAGGACAGCCAGCGGGACCCCTGCTGCGTACAAGCCGCCAACGATGGCGCCCATGCTTGTGCCCGCGATGCAGTCCACCGGTACGCGCAGCTCCCGCAGCGCCATCAGCACACCAATGTGCGCCAGTCCGCGAGCGCCGCCGCCAGAAAGCGCCAGGCAGATGCGAGGCCCCGACTGCGCACCGGCCGTGCCAAGGGGGACGTGCTCGGCTGCCGCAGGCTCTGCAGGCCCGCCTTGTGCCTCGGCGGGGTGCCTTGCCACGGCAGCGAGTGCCATGGCCCCAAGCAGGAAACAACGGGCGATGAGTCGAGGCATGCGCATGAGCTCAAGCGTACCGAAGGGCCGCATGGTGCAGTGGGTTTCCTTCGTGACGACCTTGCCCAATCCGCCCCTTGCGCGTTGTCGCACCCACGGCTCAAATCTCCAGCACAGGGCGCCGATCGCGGCATAGCCAGCATCGCTCGCGGGGCCACCTTGATCGCAGCGGGGCACGTCGGCTGCTTCCGAGACCGGGCTCAGACCGCCGGGACCGATCGTTCGGGGGCGACTTCGAGCCAAGGCGTGCGGTTTGCATGTCAGTCGCGCAAGCGCATCAGACTTTTGAGCCCCTGGAAAAAACCTTTGGATTGCGGCGCCACTGATTCTGGTTCGGATGACCGCGCGCCGGGCTGGCCAAGCGCCTCGCCGCGTTTTTGACTCGACTTTTGGACTGCCTTGCCCACCTCCGCGCTGGCGATCAAGCTGCGCAATAGCACGATGAGGTTATCGGTTGTTCTCACAGTCATTGCCTTCTCCTCTTGTCATGCCCTCGTGGCGGGATGCGTTGCAATGGCGGAGTGAACCAACAAGCGAACTCAGATCCTTGCGGCACCACCAAAGCGCCGCAGCTCAGGACTGCGCTCCATGACCGGTTAGGGGTTGATGCGGTGGTGCTGCGAATTTGGGCACTCGGGGGTCTTGCCCCACAGGGGGTCCGGCTCCAGCGGAGCTCCGCAATACTTCCAGCGCACCCGCTGGATACACCACTCCTGCATGAAAAAGTTGGCCTTGGTCTGGCACGCTGCAACGGCCTTGCGCAATGCTTCCACCCGCCCCTGGAGGCCCTGCACGGGCTGCGAAGACTGTTGCGCCACCTGCTGGGACTTGGCCACCTGCACCGAGCCTTCAGCCTGCCGTTGATGCGTTCGCAGCGCAGCAACCGCATGACTTCTCGCCTCAGGCGTGGACTGCATGTCCTCGCGTCGCCGCTGCGCGCCTGACTTTTCCTGCCGCATGTCCTCAGGCGTAGCGCCGCTATGTGCACGCTGCTTGCCGTGGTCAGACGCAGTCGTTAAGCCTGTTTGTTGCGCAGTGTGCGGCGCCAACGCAGCCACGCGGGCCACAGCGCCAGGGCCTGCGGCCCGCGTGGCGGGCACGTCACTGGGGGGTTCCTGCCGAGCTGGTGCGGCCTGCGTCTTCGCCACGACGGGCGCATAAGCCGCCTCGTGCATGATTGCCGTTTCGCGCGCGTGCATCCACCAGTAAGCGCCCCCGGCGACCACCAGCGCGGCCAAGCCAGCCACTGGCAGCGTCAGGGGCGTGCGCGCGCGCTCCACCTTCGCCGGCGGGAATTCAGCGTCCTCCTCCCCAGTACCATTGGCCGAGTGCGCCTGGGGAGCGCTCTCCTTTTCGCTCATGGGCGCCGACAGCAAGCTCGCCCTTCGCGAGCGCTTGACTTCAGCCGCCACGGGAATGCGCGCGGCAGCCCGCGCTTCGTCCCGGACCTTGATCCTCGCGGCGATCTCGGCCACGCGGGCCTGCTCGCGCCGGGCATCGGACTCGGGATGCGCGGCGGCTCGTGCCCCATGCCCCTGGTCGGAAGGCGGGTGGCTCACTGCAGCGGGCGCAGCGTCCTCACCGCGCACCGCAGATTGTGTCGTCGATCCGCCATCAGCCCGTGGCGCAATGCCCGAACGGGCTTGTTCGGCCTCAGTCGAGGCCGAAGCGGTTCCGGCGGACGGCGGGGACAGCGTCGCCCCACAGCCGTTACAAAATTGGGCCTCGTCGTGATTCGACGCGCCGCATCGGGTACAAAAGCGTGGCATTCCAACCCCTTGAACCGAGTCACGACATGGTAGTGGACACACACGGCCCGAGTGCAAACTGCAGCGCCCGCTTGGCTTGTCACGACCAGTCCCTCGTTGCCGCTGAATCGCCCCTTTCTGGCGCTGGCAGGTCGGCTCAGCCGGCGCCAAAGAAAATGGGCCTGCAAACCCGAAGGTCTGCAGGCCCATGACCGAGAGGGCTTCGGCGTGCTGCCGCGGCCCAACCCAGACACTGGACAGCTTTACATGTCCATGCCGCCCATGCCACCCATGCCACCCATGCCACCACCCATGGGTGCACCGCCCGTCTCATCCTTGGGCGCGTCGGCCACCATGCACTCGGTGGTCAACAGCAGGCCAGCCACGGAGGCAGCATTTTGCAGCGCAGTGCGGGTGACCTTGGTGGGGTCCAGAATCCCCATCTCGATCATGTCGCCGTACTGGCCGTTTGCCGCGTTGTAACCGTAGTTGCCCGTGCCTTCCAGAACCTTGTTGAGCACAACGCTCGGCTCATCGCCGGCGTTGGCCACGATCTGGCGCAGCGGCTCTTCGACGGCGCGCATCACCAGCTTGACGCCGGCGTCTTGGTCGTGGTTCGCCCCAGTGACCTTGACGTTGATGCGTGCACGCAGCAGGGCCACGCCACCACCGGCGACGATCCCTTCTTCCACCGCAGCGCGCGTGGCATGCAGGGCGTCTTCGACGCGGGCCTTCTTTTCCTTCATTTCCACTTCGGTCGCGGCACCGACTTTGACCACGGCCACACCGCCAGCCAGCTTGGCCACGCGCTCTTGCAGCTTTTCACGGTCATAGTCAGAGGTTGCTTCCTCGATTTGCACGCGAATCTGCTTGACGCGAGCTTCGATGTCGGCCGCGTTGCCGGCACCATCGATGACCGTCGTGTTCTCCTTCGCCACTTCCACGCGCTTGGCTTGGCCGAGGTCGGCCAGCGTCACCTTCTCCAGGGTCATGCCCGTCTCTTCCGAAACGACCTTGCCGCCAGAGAGGATGGCAATGTCTTCCAGCATGGCCTTGCGACGATCGCCGAAACCTGGAGCCTTGACAGCCACGGTCTTGAGAATGCCACGGATGCTGTTGACCACCAGGGTCGCCAGCGCCTCGCCGTCCACGTCCTCGGCGATGATCAGCAGCGGCCGGCCCGATTTGGCAACCTGCTCCAGGATCGGCAGAAGATCGCGAATGTTGGAAATCTTTTTGTCGTTCAGAAGAACGTACGGATTTTCCAGCACAGCGACCTGGCGGTCCTGGTTGTTGATGAAGTAGGGCGACAGGTAACCACGGTCGAACTGCATGCCTTCGACGATGTCGAGCTCGTTGTTCAGGCTCTTGCCATCTTCAACGGTAATCACGCCTTCCTTGCCAACCTTGTCCATCGCTTCGGCGATGATCTGGCCGACATCCTCATCGGCATTCGCCGAGATCGTCCCGACTTGGGCAATTTCCTTGCTCGTGGTGCAGGGCTTGGATGTCTTCTTCAACTCTTCAATCAGGGCGGTCACAGCCTTGTCGATACCGCGCTTGAGATCCATCGGATTCATGCCGGCGGCAACAAGCTTCATGCCTTCGCGAGCCATCGCGTGCGCCAGCACGGTGGCCGTGGTGGTGCCGTCACCGGCATTGTCGCTGGTCTTGGACGCCACTTCTTTCACCATCTGAGCGCCCATGTTCTGCAGCTTGTCCTTCAGCTCGATTTCCTTGGCCACGGACACACCGTCCTTGGTCACGGTCGGGGCACCGAAGCTGCGCTCCAGCACCACGTTACGGCCCTTGGGCCCCAGCGTGGCTTTCACGGCGTTGGCCAGTACGGTCACGCCTTCCATCATGCGGGCGCGAGCATCTGCGCCGAATACAACTTCTTTTGCTGCCATGTGTATATCTCCGAATGGGGTTTGAATGAGGATGGGTGCGAATTACTTCTCGATGACCGCCATCAGGTCATCTTCGCGCATCACCATCAATTCGTCGCCGTCAACCTTGACGGTCTGCCCGGCATACTTGCCAAACAGCACGCGATCACCAACCTTCACCGACATGGGGCTCAGTTCGCCCTTGTCATCACGCTTGCCTGGGCCTACGGCCAGAACTTCACCCTGATCGGGCTTTTCGGCGGCATTGTCGGGAATAAAAATGCCCGAAGCCGTCTTGGTTTCCTGTTCCACGCGCTTAACGATCACGCGGTCATGCAAGGGACGCAATTTCATTCGTGTTGCTCCTGTTGATGGAATTCGAGGGATTGAACGCACACCGGTGCATGGCACCGGCCTAAGCACTTGGGGAGACCGTCAGATTTCGAGACATCCGTCCGCTAGCACTCACTTCATGCGAGTGCTAATTATAAGGCCAAAGCATGGGAATTCAAGCCCCGCGACCGCCACTGATGGTGTCGAGTGTCGAGTTTCATTGAGTCTTGAATTCCTCTCACTCAGTTTTGAACTCCTCTGAGGATGGATATCCTCAGAGGAGTCTTGCATTTCGCCTTTGCGGAGATTTCGCGTCTATTCCCCATGCGCCCGATTACACGGCCACACCGTCTGATGCTCGCACACGGGTTTCCCGCATTGCGAAAAGCGCGTGCGCGCAATCTTCGCGGCGCCCTGCCGGTCGATCTTCCCGGCCTAGCGAATGGCGCGAACGGTGCCCGAGGAACGCATCCAGCTCAGGCTACGGCCCACTCCGCCGACAGCATCTCCGCCTGCTTCGGTACGGTCTCGGTCGCCTCTTCCTCTTTATCTGGCGGGTACTTGTAACGGCGTAACAGAGTCTTGACCATCACCCGCAGGCTGGGGCGCACCGAGTCCCGCACGGACCAGTCCACGGTTACAGAGTTGCGCAGTTTCAGCGTCAACTCGACGGCAGTCCTTTTCAGGGTCGCGTCGCCCAGTTCCCGTAGCCGACTCATTGGCGGCCAGCGCGTCGTAGAAAGCCCGCTCGTCAGGGCTCCCGAGGCCTCCTCGGGAAACTGCTTCCATAGGGCGATGAGCTCCTCGATGATCTGGCCCTGTCTCGACGGCGCGACTGCGTTACCGCTTGAGGCTCTCCTGCAGGCAATCGCAACAATTCGATGCAAGTCGTCGCCTACGACTCATGCGGAGTCATCGCAAAACCGAACCGGCTCGCATCGCAGTGCGTCAATGTTGGATTCTTCGCGACGGCAATGGTCATGCAAAGTCCGCCGGGACTTTCGACGCGATGGAACGAAAAGTGAATCTGATGCGAAGTCATGCGCCAAAGTTGCAGACATGCGAAGAACACTCCGCACTCAGGCGTCGAGTTGTCCATTCACGCCTTGATCATCAGGCTCGCATCCGGAGCTATCGCCGCCCTAGCGGCGATAGCTCCGCAGCAACCTTGTGATTTGTGTGGGGTCGGTCGTGCCATTGACGTTTACGAACACGAGGCGGCCATGCCCCTGCCCGTAGTCGTTACGAAAATCGTACACGGCGCCTAATACGGCAAGTTTGCCATCCTTGACCTCGGGGGCGAATTTCTTGAGCGCGAACGTCACCTGTTCGTTCACGTTCTGTTCGACGCTGCGCTTCACCGCCTGCGCATCATCGGCACTTCCCTTGGTCACCTTCAGTGTGTCAAGTTCTCGCTTGATGGCGGGCTCAAGATCCGTGTAATTGCCCATTGCCGCCTTCACCGCCCCGCACGACGAATGCCCAACGATGAGTAACAGCGGCGTGTGCAGATGGCGTACGCCATACTCGACCGAGCCTTCGCCGCTCGCCATCTGGTTGCCAATCTCGCGCACCATAAACAGGTCACCCTCCGGATCCTGGTCAATGGCCTCGGCCTGCACACGCGAATCCGAGCAACTCACCACGGTGGCAGTCGGATGCTGTCCTGCGATCCGAGCCGCAAAGGACGATGCGGCCCTGCCTTTGACAAAGCTGTCATTTCCTCTCAAAACATGCTGAATGGCGCCCTTGATCTGGGCCAGGTCAGGATGGCTGGCTGTAGCAACGGGGCTGGCTGAAACGCTGGCAAGCGACGTCAACAGCAGTGCCGCGGCGAGCAACGCTTTCGCGAATATGGAAGACATGGTTCGATCTCCAAAAAGTCTCTGGGTGTGCGTAGCAAGACAGGCTTGAGCAACATGCCAGTAGCGTTGTGACAAAGCGCCATCCACTCGCAACGTCCTGGTAACGCACGTGGCGGGCCAACACCCACTGACCCCGCGTCACTTGGCGCGAAATTGCGTTCCACCCGTGGGAACACCACGAAGGCGCGAGCAGAGGCCGCTGAGGTGTTTTGACCCATTGCTGGTTTCATCACAGGCTCCGATGCAACCGCCGACAACGTCGGACGCACGCGTGTAACTCTTTATAACAGCGAGGCGATATTATGGTTTGACGTACATCACAAAGCGTCCAATCGGGCGTGCAGCACGCTGTCGCCAGCGACGTTGGTCGTGGGGACTGCCGAGTTTGATTGAGTCTGGAATTTCTCTCATTAAGGTGAGAACTCCCCTGAGGGTGGATATCCTCAGGGGAGTCTCGCGTTTCGCCTTTGTGGTGATCTTTCGCGTATTCCGCGTGTGCCCGATTACACAGCCGCCCCGTCTGATACTCGTACACGGGATTCCCGTATTGCGAAAAGCGCGTGCGCGCAATCTTCGCGGCGGCCCTGCCGGTCGATCTTCGCGGCCTAGCGAATGGCGCGAACGGCGCCCGAGGGACGCATCCAGCTCAGGCTATGGCCCACTCCGCCGACAGCATCTCCGCCTGCTTGAGCACCGTCTCAGTCGCCTCTTTCTGCTTATCCGGCGGGCACTTGTAACGGCGTAACAGGGTCTTGACCATCACCGGAGGCGGGCTCACACGAATCCCGCACCGACCAGTCGACCGTTACGGAGTTCCGCCGTTTCAGCGTCAACTCGACGGCCGTCTTTTCCAGGGTCTCGTCGCCCAGTTCCCGTACGCCGACTTATTGGCGGCCAGCGCGTCGTGGAAGGCCAGCTCGTCAGGGCTCTTGAGGCCTCCTCGGGGAACTGCTTCCATAGGGCGATGAGCTCCTCGATGACCTGGGCGGTTCCGATGGTGCGGTTGCGATAGCGCTTGAGACTTTCCTGCAGCAGTTCCGAATATTTGCCCGCCTTGACCACATGGGTCTTGAATCGGTTCTTGATGTCGTCCTGGAGCAGACGCTCCAGCAGCTTGACCGCCAGGTTGCGCTCCTTCATATGGCGCGTCGTCGAGACACTAGTCAGGCAGGATGCCGATGTCGGGCTTGTTCAGCCCTGCCGCCTGTCGGTTTCTTACGATTCGACATTCTGGCATGAGGGCCGCTGTCTTGGATTGGCGTGAAATGGGCTCGTGCCCGTACGATGCGATGTTCCCTTTGCCACGGCAGGACCCCATGCAGCCAGACACCCAGGAAAAGCCGCTCGACGCCGTCGTCGCCGCGGTACAGATGCCCGATGTGAGCGATGCCGATTTCGAGTCCTCGCTCGCCGAGCTGCGAGAACTGGCCAAGACCCTAGGCTACCGGGTCGTGCAAACCTTCATCCAGAAGCGCACTGGCTTCGACACGACGGCCTATCTCGGCGCGGGCAAGCGCGACGAAGTGCGTGCCTATATCGAAAGCCGCGCCAACATTGGGCACGACGATCGGCCGGGCCACGCGACGAGCTTGGAATTCGAGGGCATCCAGGTGCTGCTGATCGATCACGAGATTTCGCCTTCCCAGGCGCGCAACCTGGAGAAGGCCGTGGGATGCGAGGTGATGGACCGGACCATGGTCATACTCGAGATCTTCCATCGCCACGCGCGCTCGCGTGCCGCCCGCGCCCAGGTCGAGATTGCGCGCCTGGGATACATGGCGCCGCGGCTTCGCGAAGCGGCCAAGCTGGCCGGGCCGCAAGGCCGGCAGCGAAGCGGCACCGGCGGCCGAGGTGCCGGCGAGTCGCACACCGAGCTGGATCGGCGCAAGATCCGCGACCGCATCGCGGAGCTGCAAATGGAAATCAACGCCATGGGCACCGAGCGCGAGACCCAGCGCGCGCGCCGCCAGCAAGGCCAGGGCGTGGCAAGCGTGGCATTGGTGGGTTACACGAACGCGGGCAAATCCACGCTGATGCGCGCACTCACCGGCAGCGAGGTGCTGGTGGCCAACAAGCTGTTCGCGACCCTGGACACCACGGTGCGCGTGCTCCAACCGGAGAGCGTGCCGCGCGTGCTGGTCAGCGATACCGTGGGGTTCATCAAGAACCTCCCGCACGGATTGGTCGAGTCGTTCAAGTCCACGCTGGACGAAGCGCTGGACGCGTCGTTGCTGCTGCACGTGATCGACGCCAGCGATCCCGGATTCGAACGCCAGCGCCAAGTCACCGACGACGTGCTCGCCGAAATCGGTGCGCAGGACGTGCCGCGCATTCGCGTATTCAATAAGATCGACCACGCCGGCGACACCAAAGCGCAGTTGGAATTCGCGCGCGACATGCACGCTAAGTACCCCTCGTGCATCGTGATGAGCGCGCGCTGCGCTGACGACGTGGCGAAATTGCGCTCCATCATCGTGGCATTTTTCCAGACGAACCTGGTCGAGGCCGAGCTGCTCGTGCCGTGGTCGGCGCAGCAGCTGCGCCGAGACATCTACGCGAACTGCGAAGTGCTGGCCGAAAGCGCGGAAGAAGCGGGTGCCGTGTTCCGCGTGCGCGGCCAGGAATCGACGATCCGCTCACTGCGTGAGCATGCCGCCTAAATCGAGGCCGCCAAGCACGAGTCGCGGGCCGTCAGGGCCGACCCAACGAGAGCAACTGCGAGATTCCGTGGCGGCGCCTGCCTCGCTCGAACGCATCCGACGACCACCGCGCGGCGTCCTCACGGCTCACCTCGATCGTGCGGGCGACGTCGAGGGACCTGCCTTGACGACCAAGTTGCCCAACTTGACAGACGAAGCCCTGGCACCACAGTTCCGAGATGCCGCAGTTGCCCGAGGCACCCGTGCACCCGCTGCGACAGTCGCTGGCGGATCTGGAGCGCGCCTACACCAACTTCTCCGCCAGGCGCGCGGACTTTCCGCGCACAGCGGGCGAACGGTCGGGCTTTTGACGCGACCCGACCAACCAACCCGGGTTCGCGAAAGCGCTAGGCAAAGTTATTTATGTCGCTATATCAAGGCCAAAATGAGGCTTTTGGATGACTCTTTGACTCAATAGCCCGCTGCTTGGCCATCACGCCGCCAGTCGCTGGCGGCGATGTAGCCCCTAGCCCTGGGGTCGCCAAGGTTCCAGATAAACTGGCCAGAGCCAAAGTCTTGGTAGCTATCGGCCACAATCTTGATGCGGTGGCCCAGTCCGGCCAGCCCCTGCACGAGCTCGGGCGACATTGTGGCTTCGACCTCGACGTTTAGGCCGTCCACGATACGCCAGCGCGGCGCATCACATGCAGCCTGCGGGTTCTGACCCCAGGCCAAAATGCGGGCTAGGGTTTGGACATGGCCTTGCGGCTGCATGTTGGCACCCATCACGCCGAAGGCCATCGCCGCCCGCCCCCCCTTCGTGACGAAACCCGGGATGATTGTGTGGAACGGGCGCTTGCCCGGTGCAACGATATTGGGCCCCGGCTGCAGCGAGAAGGCGTGGCCACGGTTTTGTAGAGAAATTCCCCATTCCGGCTCAACGACCCCGGAGCCAAATCCCATGAAATTGCTCTGAATGAAGCTGACCATCATCCCGTCGGCATCGCCCGTGGCCAGATATACCGTTCCACCCCGGGCCGGATTGCCGGGCCCAAAGTCCTGCGCACGCCGTTCGTCAATGAGCTCAGCTCGCTTGCGCAGGTAGTCGTCGTCGATCAAATCTGAGGTGCGTACCTGCATGGCCTGTTCCGAGCCAACATAACGATAAACGTCGGCGAACGCGAGCTTCATGGCTTCAATCTGCAAATGCTGGGCTATCGGGGAATCCGGTGCAAAGCGCTCGATTCCCCGATGCTCGAGTATGGAGATGGCCATCAGCGCGGCCACGCCCTGCCCATTGGGTGGCAGTTCATGCACGACATGGCCTTGAAACACCCGGCAAATCGGCTCGACCCAGTCCGGGCGATAGCTTTCCAGATCGGCGCGGCTCATGGCACCACCATTCGCTGCAGCGTGTCGCACCAAGGCCCCTGCAATCTCCCCCCGATAAAACGCCTCCCCACGGCTCGCACCAATGGCTTGCAAGGCCCGCGCTGCGGCCGGAAACCGCCATGTTTGGCCAGCCTGTGGGACGCACCCTCCGGGCATGAAAGCTTCTGCAAAGCCAGGCTGCGCATTGAGCTCCGCGATCGACCCAGCCCAGCGCTTTTGCGCGATCACCGACACGGCGAAGCCGTCACGGGCGTAACCGATCGCCGGCTGCATCAGGTCGGCAAACGGCAATCTGCCAAAACGCTGTGACAACGCCGCCCAGCCGGCAACTGCGCCCGGCACGGTCACGGAATCCCAGCCACGCTTCGGCAGGCGAGGGCCCGCTCCGTATTTATGCTCGAAATACTCGGGCGTCCACGCTTCCGGCGCGCAGCCCGAAGCGTTCAGTCCGTGCAGTCGACGCCCGTCCCAGATCAAGCAAAACGCGTCCGATCCAAGTCCGTTACTCACGGGCTCGACGACTGTCAAGGCCGCTGCGGTGGCAATCGCGGCATCCACTGCGTTGCCACCTGCCTGCAACATGC
Source organism: Pseudomonadota bacterium (assembly GCA_019351955.1). Lineage (GTDB taxonomy): Bacteria > Pseudomonadota > Gammaproteobacteria > Burkholderiales > Burkholderiaceae_C > Thiomonas_A. The sequence continues at coordinate 25,095 of JABBOE010000004.1, read as the reverse complement.
GCAACCCAGCCTGCGCAGCCAGAGGCTGTGAAGTCGCAACTACATTGCGCGCGAACACCGGCTGCCGGATCGACGGATAAGTTGTACTGAAGCTGAACGAATGCACGGTCGATTCACCCCTCGCAATGAAAGAGACGGCGTGGAACGGCGGAGGATTGGGGCGCAGGCACGCTGCGCGTCGTCGTGACGGCTATGGTTAGAGCTCATCGCCCACCAGATCGACAGCGTATTCGTAACGGTCGGTATTGACGTAGGAGTGACGCAACTCGACCGGCTTGTCTTTGAACGAGTGCGCCACACGCACCACCAACAGAAGCGGGTGCCCGGCTGGCACCCCCAACAATCGGGCCTTGCCGGAATCGGCCTTGGTCGCGCGAACACGGTCTGCGGTTCGAATCACGCTGATGCCGGCCTGCTCCTGATAAAGCTGGTAAATCGTGGTGCGACGCTCGCGCAGCGTACGCTCGGTCAGCGTCTTAAACAGCGTAGCTGGCACGACAATTTGATCCAGGATGACTGGATCGCCCTGCAAGCTAAGCCTGTTGGTGAAACAAAGAACTTTGTCGCCCACCCCAATGCTCAGGGCAGCAGCTGTTTTCGCGTCAGCGTAACGTTTCTCGAATTCAACGAGTTCGACGGTGGGGAATTCTCGATGCCCATCCTGGCGCACGATATGGAAGAAGGAAAAGAAGTATCGCCCTCGACCGTGCGAAGCAACAAAGGTGCCGCGCCCTTGGTGCCGGATCAGCATGTTCTCCGCTGTGAGCTCATCCACGGCCTTGCGCACCGTTCCGATGCTCACCGCAAATCGCTCGCTGAGCCTCTTTTCCGAGGGAATGACGTCGCCCGGCTTCCATTCACCTGTACGCAAAGACTCAGTGATCTTGTGCTTCACCTCTTTGTACAGATGCGTCCCCAGAGACATCTCCGTTGAAATTGCGTCCGTCATTGCTGCTCGTTGGCTTGTACTCAGTGGAAGAAACCGGGCGCCAAAGCCCGAAACATTTGCTCTTATTTTACTCGGGAATACATCTAGGTCATCTAGTTGACTTAGATGACATGCATCCGTATTCTTGCATCTGCCCGTGCGGACAAAAGCCCCGGAACAGATATACATACCAAGGAGACAGAATGATTCACTTCGTACTGCACGATTCCAAGGACTCCGTTGCCGTCGTCGTCGTTGAAGGTGTCAAGGCAGGCATGGAGCTCAATGGCTGGATCATGGATGAAGACCGCATGACCAGCGTCAAGGCTACACAAGACATTCCCATTGGCCACAAAATCGCACTCAAGGACATGGCCACGGGCGACACCGTATGGAAGTACGCCGTCGACATCGGCAAGGTTGTTTCCCCGATCCATGTCGGCGAGCACGCGCATGTTCAAAACATCAAGACGAAGCGCTGGTAAGCAGCGGCCGTGTGGGTCATGGCGAGCCGACTTGAACACCGACAACGCGTCCATGCGATGGCGCTTCAGTCGGCACGTGCCGCCAATCCTTTTCGATGTTCCCCGAACTTCTGACCAGCCTTAGAGGAAGCAACATGCCAACTATTTCCAAAGACACCACCATCCTGGGCTACCGCCGCGAAAATGGCCGGGTGGGTGTGCGCAACCACGTCATCATCCTACCCTTGGACGACCTATCCAATGCAGCTGCGGAGGCAGTGGCGCACAACATCAAAGGCACGATGGCGATTCCCCACCCATACGGCCGTTTGCAGTTCGGGGCCGACCTCGATCTCCATTTCCGCACACTGATCGGCACAGGATGCAACCCAAACGTCGCGGCCGTGGTGGTCATCGGCATCGAGGACGGCTGGACGAAAAAGGTCGTCGACGGCATCGCCGCGACGGGCAAGCCTGTGACAGGTTTCGGCATCGAGGGGCATGGGGATCACGACACCATCAAGCGTGCCAGCCAGGCCGCCCGCGAGTATGTGCAGTGGGCCACGGAAAAGCAGCGGGAACGCTGCCCATTGAGTGAACTGTGGGTTTCGACCAAATGTGGCGAGAGCGATACCACCTCGGGATGCGGCGCCAATCCCACTGTGGGCAACGCCTTCGACAAGCTTTACGAGTTGGGCAACACTTTGGTGTTTGGCGAGACATCCGAAATCACGGGCGGCGAGAGCATCGTGGCTGCGCGCTGCGCCACCGATGCAGTGCGCGAGCGCTTCATGTTCATGTTCGATCGGTATCAGGACATGATCAACCGACATAAGACAACCGATCTTTCAGAAAGCCAACCGACGAAGGGAAATATCGCCGGCGGGCTGACGACGATCGAGGAAAAGGCGCTTGGCAATATTCAGAAGATCGGCAAGAAATGCCGCGTTGACGGAGTCATCGACAAAGCCGAAGTCCCGACACATCCCGGGTTGTGGTTCATGGACTCATCCTCGGCCGCCGCCGAGATGGTCACGCTTTGCGCCGCCTCGGGCTACGTGGCGCATTTTTTCCCGACAGGCCAAGGCAATGTGATCGGCAATCCGATCCTTCCTGTGATCAAGCTGTGCGCCAACCCACGCACAGTGCGCCTCATGCATGAACATATCGACGTTGATGTCTCGGGGTTGCTGCAACGCGAGATCAACCTCGACCAGGCTGGCGACAAGGCGCTTGAGTGCCTGGTGCGCACCGCGAATGGACGCCTGACGGCGGCCGAAGCGCTGGGTCACCGCGAATTCGTGTTGACAAGACTGTACGAAAGCGCATGAGCGCGTCCACGATTGACTCTGGCAGTCGCTAGGGTTTTGCCCGGCGCTGGTCTGTGGCCATCGCGTCGGGGTTTGACCAGCGCCTGCAGCACAAAGCTGTGAGGGCGCACAACGCGGAGCGATGCCCACATCGCCCACCATCATCGCCTGACACTCATGAGGAGACACCATGAAGAAGCATCTGATCGGAGCCACCCTGCTAGCCGGCGTCTTGCTGGGCACTTCTGCCACAGCCAGCGCCGAGGTGAAGGAGATTGCCGTTGCACGCGAATATGGAATCAGCTATTTGCCCCTGATGGTGATGCAGGACCAGAACCTGCTCGAAAAACAGGCCGCAACGCGTGGCATCAAGGACCTGAAAGTCTCCTGGATCAAGTTCGCCGGCGGCAACGTGATGAACGAGGCGCTTCTGTCCGGCAGTTTGCAGTTCGCGTCCGGTGGCGTCGCACCGATGGTCATTGCCTGGGCGCGCACCCGCAATAACTACGGCATCAAGGGCGTGGCCGCGCTCAATGCGATGCCGCTGTACCTGAACACCTCCGATCCGAATGTGAAGACCATCAAGGATTTCACAAGCAAAGACAAGATTGCGTTGCCGGCGGTCAAGGTCTCAATTCAGGCCGTGACGCTCGAAATGGCGGCCGAGCAGGCATTCGGACCGGGCCAGGAACACAAGCTTGACGCGCTGACAGTGTCGATGAGCCACCCCGACGCGATGGCTGCCCTGGCCAGCGGGGCTGTGACTGCGCACTTCGGCGCCCCGCCGTTCCAGTACCAGGAACTCAAGATGCCCGGTGTGCACACGGTCCTCGATTCGTACACCGTGCTGGGTGGCCCCGCGTCCTTCAATCTGGTCTGGACCACGAGTAAGTTCTACCGGGAGAATCCGAAGATTTATGCCGCATTCGTGGCTGCCCTCGACCAGGCAATTGGGGACATCAACCATGACAAGAAATGGGCTGCCGGGCTGTACCTGAAGATGACCAACGACAAAAAGGACAAGGTCGATGACATCCTCAAAATGCTGCAGGATCCGCAGGTTGTCTACACGACGACGCCCGAGCACGTCATGAAATACGTCCGCTTCATGCGCAAAGTCGGAACCATCAAGACGGTGCCGAAGTCGTGGAAGGATCTTTTCTTCCCGAATGTCGACAACCTTCCAGGCAGCTGAGCCGCAGTCGACTTCGCGCTTCCTTCGCCTGATGAAGGCTCCAGTGCCAGTGCTGTAGGAACCTGTGTAACCACATGAATCCATCGACGCGTCCGAACCCGCAGGTCCTCCTGGACGTGCACGGGGTGACACTGCAGTACAAGACCCCGAACCATCTGGTCACAGCGACCTATCGGGTCGATTTCCAGGTTTGCAAATCCGACCGCTACATCCTGCTGGGCCCATCTGGCTGCGGCAAATCGACCCTGCTCAAGGCCATCGGGGGGTTTCTCACACCCTCGGAGGGGGAGATCATGCTGAAGGGTGTGGCGGTCTCCAAGCCGGGCTACGACCGCATGATGGTCTTCCAGGAGTTTGATCAACTCCTGCCTTGGAAGACTGTCAAGCAAAACGTCATGTTCCCGCTGCTGTCATCTGGAAAATGGAAGGGACGAGCGGCCGAAGACAAGGCTGACTACTACCTGGGGAAGGTTGGCCTGATGCAGTTCGCCAACCACTATCCCCATATGCTGTCCGGGGGCATGAAACAGCGCGTTGCCATCGCCCGCGGCATGGCAATGGAACCCGACGTGCTGCTGATGGATGAGCCCTACGCCGCGCTCGATGCGCTGACCCGGCGCAAGATGCAGGACGAACTCCTGCAGCTGTGGGACGACACCCATTTCACAGTCATTTTCGTGACCCACTCGATTCCCGAGGCGATCAAACTGGGCAACCGTATCCTGCTGCTATCCCCACACCCGGGCCAAGTCCGCGCCGAACTCGAGGGTCGCTCGCGCGACAGTACCGACCGTGAGGAAGCAATCCAGCTCGAAGCGAAGATCAACGACCTGCTCTTCGCAGGCGAGAACATGAACCAGGGGGTCCAGCATGCCTGATAGCGACAGCTTGCAACTGCCGCGCCCCGAGATCTATCGGGAGCCCATCGATTCGACGAGCTTCGGTGTCGTCGAAAAGCCTCTGTCGCGGTTCGAGACCTGCTACAACAACGCCGCGTTGCGCAAGACAGTCATCATCATCCTGCTGGCCATCGCATGGGAAATCGGTGCGCGCCTGATCAACAACAGTCTGCTGTTCCCGACGTTCTGGTCGACCATGACCACCTTCGTGAAAGGCATCATCAGCGGCGAGCTGCTGATCAAGATCTGGGTCTCCCTCAAGGTTCTGCTGACCGGCTATGCACTCGGTGTCGCACTGGCCGCCGTGCTGACAGCATTCGGCGTGGCCACGCGTGTCGGCGCCGATTTACTTGAAACCCTGACGGCGATGTTCAACCCATTACCCGCCATAGCTCTGCTGCCGATCGCGCTGATTTGGTTCGGCCTTGGAGACGGCAGTTTGATTTTCGTGCTGGTGCACTCGGTGGTTTGGGCGGTGTCGCTGAATACGCAATCGGGTTTTCTGTCGGTGTCCAATACGCTGCGCATGGTCGGGCGCAATTACGGCCTGAGGGGGCTTCCGTACATCGTGAAAATCCTGATTCCGGCAGCGTTTCCAAGCATCCTCACGGGGCTCAAAGTCGGCTGGGCCTTTGCTTGGCGCACGCTGATCGCCTCCGAGCTGGTGTTTGGCGTCAGTTCGGGTTCAGGCGGCTTGGGCTGGTATATCTACGAAAGCAAGAACCTGCTGGAAATCTCGAAAGTGTTCGCCGGGCTTCTGGCCATCATCATCATCGGATTGATCGTCGAAAACCTGATTTTCCGCACCATCGAGCGCCACACGGTACGCAAGTGGGGCATGCAGGCATGAACAGCGCGCAACCGTTGGCCCTGTCCTGACCAGGAAGCAAGCCAGATGAGAATCGTCGTCAGCGAATTCATGGATCAGCAAGCGGTTGCGAAGCTACGCAGCCGCTTCGATGTCACCTACGAGCCGCTACTTGTCGACGCGCCCGCCGCGCTGCGGGCGCGCGTACACTCGGCCGATGCTTTGATCGTACGCAACCGCACTCAGGTCGATGCCGAATTGCTGGCGGCAGCGCCGCAGTTGCGCGTGGTCGGCCGGCTCGGCGTCGGTCTGGACAACATCGATCTGACGGCCTGTGCGGCGCGCGATATCCACGTCATTCCCGCCTCCGGTGCCAATGCGCAGGCGGTGGCCGAATACGTGATCGCGATGGCAATGCTGCTTCTGCGCGGCGCCTATTTGTCCAGCGCCGAGGTGGCCTCCGGCGCCTGGCCGCGCGCGCGCCTGTCCGAAGGACGCGAAATCGCCGGCAAGACCCTGGGTCTGGTTGGTTTCGGCGACATCGGGCGCTGCACGGGGCGCCTGGGCGTTGCGCTGGGCATGCGTGTACTGGCTCACGACCCGATGGTCGACCTCCATTCCCCGATGTGGGCGCAGACTGGCGCGACGCCCCGCGAACTCGACGCATTGCTTGCCGAATCCGACGTCGTCAGTCTGCACATTCCGCTGACCCCTCAGACACGCCACCTGATCGATGCCGGAAAGCTGGCGCTGTTGCACTCCGGGGCGGTGCTGGTGAACTCCGCGCGCGGCGGCGTGATTGACGAAGAGGCGCTCGCGACAGCACTGCGCCGTGGCGAACTCGCGGGCGCCGCCCTCGACGTGTTCGAGCACGAGCCGCTGGCGGCAGGCTCGCCACTGGCCAACCTTCCCAACTTGATTCTCACCCCGCACGTGGCAGGTGTCACGTGCGAATCCAACGCCCGCGTCAGCACCATGATCGCCGAAAAGGTCGGCGACTTCCTGCATGCCCTCGGCACGTGATCGTCCGTCATCTCAAACCTCCACCCATGCCTCATGTCGCGTTGTCTGCTCTGACTGATCTCGTTGCCACTGCATTGCGCCGGGCCGGGGCCTCCTCGCTCATGGCTCAGTCCACCGCCCAGGCACTGGTTGCCGCGGAGTCCCAGGGGCTGCCGTCGCACGGTCTATCGCGCGTGGCACAGTACACCGCGCACCTGCGCAACGGTCGCGTCAATGGCGACGCTGTGCCGAAGGTGATCCATGCCAAAGGCGCCGCCTGCCTTGTCGACGCCGACGATGGCCTGGCATTTCCCGCCTGCGCGCTCGCCGTGCGCGAGGCCATTGCACGCGCACGGGCCTGCGGCACGGCTTTCGCTGGGGTCACGCGCAGCCACCATTTTGGCGTCGCCGTTGAGCACCTGAGCCCAGTCAGCAGCGCCGGCATGGTCGGCCTGGCTTTTGGCAACTCACCCGCAGCGATGCCTGCATGGGGTGGCAAACGTGCGCTGTTCGGCACCAACCCGATCGCGGCTGTGTTTCCCCGCCGTAAGGCGCCGCCGTTAGCCATCGACCTGTCACTGTCCGAGGTTGCTCGGGGCAAACTGATGGTGGCGGCCAAGGAGGGGCGCAGCATTCCGCTGGGCTGGGCAGTGGACCCAGAAGGTCGACCGACGACCGACCCCAAAGCTGGTCTCGAAGGTTCCATGCTTCCGGCAGGAGGGGTCAAGGGAGCCATGCTCGCGCTGATTGTCGAGCTCCTGTGCTGTGCGCTTACAGGTGCGTCGTTTGGCTTCGAGGCCGATTCATTCTTCACGGACGCGGGCAATCGCCCACGTATCGGCCAAGCCTTTATGGTTATCGATCCAGCTGCGCTCGCCGGCAGCGACGTGTTCGATGAGCGACTGGAAACGCTGGTCGCAGCGATGTGTCAGGACCCCGAGGTCCGTCTCCCCGGACAGCGCCGCTTCGACCTGTCTCAGAAAGCCCACGCGGACGGTATTGAGGTTGGAGTGCCCCTGTACGAGCAGCTGCAGGCGTTGGCACACGGGTGAAACAACAACGAATCTTGCCCGCAAGGCGAAAGCCCATGCCCCGGCGGCGCAGCAGCAAGGGCCCAGCCACGCGCGGCATGCCGCCCACGTCAGCGCGCACATGATGATCGATTTGCCGTTTCCGTGGGTTACGCTGCTCAGCGCGACCCTGATCATCGCGCTGGCCTACACCATCTATGGCCTCACCGGCTTCGGCTCGTCAATCACCGCCGTCCCGCTGCTGACGCATTTTCTGCCGCTGCGATCGGTGGTGCCGATGATGTTGATCTTCGACCTCGGCGCCGGCATCGTGCTGGGACTGCGCAACCACAGCGCCGTGGCGCGCGACGAGTTGCTGCGCATCATTCCGTTCATGGTCGCTGGCATGCTGATCGGAGTTACCCTTCTCGTGCGCGCGCCGCAAAGGCCGCTGCTCATCACACTGGGCTGCTTCATTCTGGCCTACGCGACATGGAGCCTGGCATTCCGGGCGCAGCGGCGGCCCATTTCGGTGGCGTGGGCAGCACCATTGGCCTTGCTGGGGGGATTGTTCACGGCGCTGTTCGGGACCGGCGGGCCCATCTACGTTGCCTACCTGGCGCGCCGGCTGCCCGATGCGCGCATGCTGCGCGCAACCATCAGCGCCCTGATTTTCTTCAGCGGCCTGGCGCGACTCGTTCTTTTCACCTCCGTGGGGCTATACAGGCAGCCGCATGTGCTGCAACTTGCGCTCGTGCTGCTACCGGTCATGATGGCTGGTCTGTACCTGGGCAGCCACCTGAACCGCAAGCTGCCGGCACATCGGATCGTGCAGGCGGTGTGGGCGATCCTGATCGCCTCCGGCACGAGCCTGATCTGGCATAACCTCTAGCGCAGCCAATCCCGGCAAGCACGTCTGCACGCCGGGCGCAAGAACGCGGCGGCCGCACAAGGCGTCAAACCATGCGCCGAGCAGGCTGGGCGCGTCAACGCCGTGGCAGTGCGCGCCTGCAGCGAGCGACTCCTGCAGCATGGCGCGGCATCGATCGCGCAACCCCGACCGTCCAGTCCCTGCGTCATGGCGTCCCGGCTTGCCGAGATCACAGCGTGGCAAGCTTCGCCTGCACCGCGCCGATCTCAACGAGGATGGTCCGCCCGGGTTGGACGCGGGAGAACACCACGGGGTCGTGCGACACGACAACTCGCCCGCCATCCTGGCGCACGTTGCTGTAGGTCGACGAGAGAAGCTCGCCAGCATCCGGAAAGTCCTCGCGAAAGTGCGCCCCGCGCGAATTCTCTCGGCTGGCTGCCGCCGCAGCAATCACGCGGCTGACCGCGATGAGGTTGCGCAGGTTCAGCCAGTCATGCCAGCTCAGGTTGTACGCTCGCTCGCCGTCAGCCACGCCGACCGCGGCCAGTTCCCCTTGCAGTGCTACCAGCCGCGCCTGGGCCCGCGCCAGTCCGTTCGCGTCGCGGAGGATGCCGACGTCTTCCCACATGCACTCATATAGCGCCTCGCGAATCGCATTGAGGTCACCTGGCTTGTGGCTAAACGGGGCCTCGTGCTCGTCGATGGTGCGCTGGATCGCCTCCAGATCCGGCTCGCGGCGGCCCGGGTTACCCCGCACCCACAGCGCCATGGCTTCGCCTGCAATGCCGCCGAAGACTGTCGAGTTGGCCACGCCGTTGCCGCCCAGGCGGTTGGCACCGTGCACCCCGCCCGTGTCCTCGCCGGCAGCAAAGAGACCGTGCAGTTCGGTGGTGCAGTCCTGGCGGAACACCACGCCACCCATCATGTAGTGCGCGGTAGGCACGACCTCAACCTTGCCGCCGGCCAAATCGAACCCGCAGTCGGCACAGCGCTCGACCATGCCCTTGAACTGGTGCCGGACCTTGTCCGCGCCGAGGTGGGCCATCTGGATGTACACGCCGCCGTTGGGTGAGGTACGCCCGGCGCGCATCTCGGCGAAGATGCCGCGCGACACGATGTCGCGCGTGGCGCGTTCGCCACGCGCGTCGTAGGTCTGCATGAACCGCTCACCGTGGCCGTTGAGCAGCCACCCACCCGCACCCCGCAAGCCCTCTTCAAGCACGGTTCCGGTCATGCGTGTATGCACGCCAGCCAACAACCCGGTGGGGTGAAATTGCACCATTTCCATGTCGCGCAGCGCCAACCCGGCGCGTAGCGCCATGGCCAGACCGTCGCAGCTCTTGTCACCCGACGGCGTGTTGAATTTGTACATGGTCGGCCCGCCGCCAGTTGCCAGCAGCACCGCGCCGGCGCGCACAAACACGAACTCACCGTTGCGCATATCGATCATCAGCACGCCAGCCAGCGCGTTGCCGTCCGGCGTGCGCACAAGTTCGATGGCACGGTGCTCCTCAAGCCGGTCGATGCCGCGTGCCCAGACCTGCTCTGCCAGGCGATTGATGATCTCGATCCCGGTCAGGTCGCCCTTGTGCACCGTGCGGTCGAAGGTCTGCCCAGCAAAGGCCTTCTGGTGCACGGTGCCGTCCGGGTTGCGATCGAAAAAGCAGCCGAGTTCGTTTTCAAGCTCGTGGATCCGCTCCACGGCCTTCGTCACCAGCGTCCAGGCCAGATCCTGGTTGGACAGCCACTTGCCTCCCTCGATCGTGTCCATGAAGTGCCGCTCGACCGAGTCGCCCTCGGCGAGCGCAACGTTGTACCCGCCCTGCACCATGCGGGTGCAGCCACACTTGCCCAGCAGGCCCTTGACCGCGATCGTGATCGACAGTCGGGGGTCGGCTTGGTGCGCGTGCAGGGCTGCGAACAGCCCGGCGCCGCCCGAGCCGAGGATCAGGATATCGGTGTCGATGTGCTTCAAGTTCATGTGCCAGCTGGCCTTATGCCGTTCTCACGCCAAGCCCCGCCAGCACGCGAGTGCGGCGCTCCTGCACGTCATGCCTCACGTCTTCGTACAGGCTGTTGCCATGACTGTCCATCGCCACGAGCAGTGGCCCGAAATCGCGGATGCGGAATTTCCACAACGATTCCGGGTTCAGGTCGTCGAGGTCAACATCCTCGATCTGCTCGATCCAGGTGCTCTCCAGAGCCGCTGTGCCGCCGACGATGGCCAGATACACGCCACCGAGTTTGGCGAAGGCCTCGAGCGAGTCGGCGCGGAGCCCGCCTTTGCCGACGATCATGCGCACGCCGTACTGCTGCATCAGCGGCCAGGTAAAGCGTTCCATGCGGTCCGATGTCGTCGTGCCAATGCACACCGGGGCGTAGCCCGCCGGGAACTCCGGACTCGCCGTAACCCGGCGCACGTTCGGTGCGGTGTGGATCACGGCATGCCCGCGCAGATCGAAGCGGGTCGTGCGCCCCCGGTCGAACATGTGGATCTGGGTCGCATCGCGAATGCCGAACAATGTGGACTGCAGGGTCACCGTATCGCCGGCGTGCAGTTCTCGCACCTGCGCCTCGGTGACCGGGGTGTTCAGTTCGTGATGGGCCATGATCAGAATCCGTAGTGAATGCCGGTCGGGGTGAAGCTGGCTCGGGCCCGGCGTGCGGAATGGCACTGCATGTTCACGGCAATGGGGTTCATCGTGATGTGCGTGGCCGCCAGTTCGATATGCACGGCAAAGGCGGTGGAGTCGCCCCCGAGTCCCTGCGGACCAACCCCGAGCTGGTTGACCGCCTGCGACAGCTCATCCTCGAGGAGGGCACCGTCGGGGTCATCGCAACGGGTGCCCAGCGGCCGGGTGGCAGCGCGCTTGGCCAGCGCAACGCACAGATCCGACGTGCCGCCGAGGCCGACGCCAACGATAGTCGGTGGGCATGTCTTGCCACCGGCGGCAACGACACAGTCCACGACAAAGGTCTTGATGGCATCGATGCCCTCAGCGGGGATCGCCATTTTCAGAAATGAGTTGTTTTCCGACCCGCTCCCCTTGGGGATCATCTCGATGTCCAGAAAGTCCGTCGTCTCGACAAAATCGATGTGGATCACGGGAACCTCGATGCCACAGGAGGTGTGCTCGTTGCGGCGTGTCAGTGGATGCACCACCGACGAACGCAATGGATATTCCCGCGTGGCCCGCTCGCAGCCGCGTCGGATTGCTGCCTTCAACGCATGACCATCGACCTCAACGCCGCTGCCGATGCGCAAGTTGTAAATCGGCACTCCTGTGTCCTGGCACAACAAGTTGTCGGTGCGCTCAGCGACCTCGATGTTCGTCATCATGGTCCTGAGCACGCCTTGCGCTCGCGGCACGCTTTCGTTTCTGACGAGTTGGTCAAAACCCTGTTTGATGTCAGGCGGCAACACCTTGAGAGCGCGTATGTAAAGCTCGCGCGCCGTGTCCTCGATGGCCTTTAGGTCGATCTTCATGCGGGAGTCCTTCAATGTCGGCCCGACGCGCTCAGCCGAGCAGTGCCAGCGCGAAAGCCACACCCACGGCAGCCGCCGCGCCCAGCGCCACCGCGATCAAGTCCTGGCGCAGGCCGGACCAAGGGGCAAACTCGATGAGCAACAAGCGGATACCGCCGGTCATGTGCAGCGCCAGTAGCATCACCAGACCCCATTCGGCGAAACGGAATAACGGCTGGTCGGCGAAGCTGAGGAAGCCCTGCAGCGCCGCCGCGCCCTGCAGCGCCTGGCCCAGGGCCCAGAAATGCAGCGGCAGAAACAAGGCCAACAGCAAGCCCGAGACCCGGTGCAACCAGAAGGCCCAGTACGCCGGGTGGTTGCGGGCCCGAAAATCGTTGCGCCGTTTCATGACAGCACCACACCGTAGACTGCGCGCAGCCCTGCCACCAGCACCAGCAGGCCGAAGGCTCCGCCCAACACCATGGCCTTCGCGCCGCGCCACGCCAACCATTCCTCGGCGATTCGGGCCACGCCGACGGGCACGTGCGCTGCGCAAGCCAGCACGAACAGGGCGTAGAAGCCGCCGAACCACATGTTCTCGTGCAAGCGTGCGAGGATAGCGGCCGCGCTCAGGCCCGCGTGTACCGCGTAGATGATGGTGACCAGGTGGATCAGCACCAGCGGCGCCAGCATTGCGGCACTGATGCGCTGCCACAGCCACAGCCGCACCTGCATGCGCGTGTTCATCACCGGCCCAGAGAGTTGCTGCACAACGCGAGGCGCTTGAGACCGGCGATACTGGCGGTCGGCGCGATCGATTTCGGGCAGCGCTGGGTGCACGAGCCTTGGGTATGGCAAGCGTGGCAGCCACGGTCACCCGCCGTCGCCTGCACCCGCGCATCACGCTGTACGTCGCGCACATCGTTCACGAGGGTCCATGCACGGTTGAGCGCCGCCGGCCCCAGGAACTCGGGCCGCCAGCTGACCACGTCGCACGATGCGTAGCACACACCACAACCAATACACTCCACGCCAGCATCGGCGGCGCGGCGCTCGCGACTGGCCGGATCGACACGCGCGAACGCGTCAGCACGAGTCGATCCACCATGAAAGCGGCCCATCGCACGCGCCCACTTATCGAAAAATTCCCGCATGTCGGTGACAAGGTCCTTGATCACTGGGAAATTCGATAGCGGGGCGATCTCCAGCTCCCCATCCTTCTGGACCTTGGCCACATGTGTGCGGCATGTCCAGCGTGCTACGCCGTTGACGGTCATCGCGCACGAGCCACACATGCCGACACGACAGGCGTAGCGATAGCTCAAGCTGGGGTCGAGTTCCCGCTGAATATAGGTCACGACGTCGAGCACGGTCTGGCTTTCCCGCCTCGGGACGTCGTAGCTCACGAAATTTCCCTCGTCCTTGCCACGCCAGATCGATACATGAAAGAAGGGGTCTTTGCCAGTCATGGGGGTTCGCGCACCTTTCGAGTGCCTTTGAGCACGCAGCTATTGTGGCCACGGCAACTAAAAATTAAAAGCGAACCTTTCTTTCGTTGAGCAAAAGAAACGCTTTAATATCCTGACTCTCTTCTTTTGAAATCAGCCTGCGGCTCGAACCACGGCAACAGGACGTGATTAAGCCAATTCGAAGCAACCGCCCCATGTCATCCATCCGCAGCTTCAAGACTTTTCTTTCCGTGGTGCGGCATGGCACCTTTACTGCAGCAGGAAGGGAAATCGGCCTGACCCCGGCCGCGGTCGGATTGCAGATGCGAGCCCTTGAGCAAAGCCTGGAGCAGGTTCTTTTTGACCGTGGGCCGCGCTCGGTCGTGTTGAACACGGCGGGTCGCGCCATGGCACCCCAAATCGAGCAACTGGTGCTGCTCTACGACTCGCTATTGGCCGACGCCGACCAGGATGCGTTGTCAGGCACTGTCGTCGTCGGTGCGTTGGTCTCGGCACTGATGGGCGCGTTTGCAGATGCGCTCAGAGCAGTCAAGCGGCAACATCCCCGGTTGAAGGTCAAAATCCTGGCTGGCCTTTCAAGCGATTTTGCAGATCGCGTCGAACGTGGCGAACTCGACGCCGCAGTGGTAACAAAATCGCCGGGTCCGCTGGCGTCCACCCTGCGCTGGACTCCGCTATACACGGAGGCCATGGTCCTGATCGTTCCACGGCACGCGCAGTTCAAACTCCCCAATGATGCGCTGGATATGGTTCGCCACGCCCCTTTCATTCGTTTCGACCGGCACACATGGACCGGCCATCTGGTGAACGAGGTCTTGCGGCGCTGCAACGTATCAACGGCAGACGAGATGGAGTTGAATTCGGTCGAAGCGATTATTGAAATCGTGCGCCAAGGTTTTGGTGTCTCGATCGTTCCGCGTCTGGCCAACGTGAACTGGGCGACTGACCGCTCACTGCGTGTGATCTCGCTGCCCGGCATCAATGTTCAACGGCACGTGGGTCTGATCGAGCGCGTCAGGCACACCCGCATGCGCTTTACCGAGGCGATCAAGCAGCACCGCTATGCAGCGGTGGATGCCAGCTAGGCACCAGCTCTTGACCAGACTCGCCCGCCACGAGTCGGCATAGCGCCCGCAATTCGCCACGAATTCCAAATGCAGTGAAAAGCCTCGCCAACAAATGCGAACGAAAATCCGTTTGATTTTGCGATGATCGGTCGCCGCGATGCGGAATGACGCGTCAACCGTTCGGGCCATCAGCAATGTCGCGCTTCCGATGCCGGAAGCGGACAAAAAAAGCCGCCCGAAGGCGGCTTTTCAAACACTAGCTAAACAGCTTGCTGCTGATCAGAACTGGTGACGGATGCCAAGGGCGAAGCCGCTGGCAGACGCACCACCAACCGTGCCGCTACCAGCAACGGTTGCATCACCCACATACTGGTCGACGTTGGTATCGTTGTTGATACGTGCGTAGGACGTGTACAGATTGGTGCGCTTGGACAGCGAGTAGGTGTACCCGACAGCAATCTGCTTGGCCGCCGAATTCGCCAGGTTCTTGTTCTTGATCTGGCTGTAGGAAGCCAGGATCGCGCCAGGACCAACGGGAACGGTAGCGCCGAGCATCCACACTTGGTTGTCAGGACCTTGCACGGGCTGGTTCGTGCCATACTTCTCTTCGGCATACAGACCAGAGATCTTGGCCACGCCGAAGTCATACGAACCGAACACCTGGGTCAGCTTGTTGGTGTCGTAGCCGTCGGTGATGAGGCTCCCCGCGGCAGGTGTCGCGTTGTGGTGCAGATAGCCAACGCCGGCGAAGATCGGGCCGTTGCTGTACTTCAGGCTCAGGTTGTAACCTTGGCCGTTGGCGTTACCCGTCGACTGGCCGCCGAAGGCGTAAGCTGCCACGCCCTGCAAACCGCCGAAGCTCGGGGACACATAGGCCAGCACTTGCGAAGCGCGAACGTAGTTCAGTGCGCCCGTGTCGATGTTGGTGATGGAACCCGTCAGGCCAGCACCGAACGGATCCACGGTGGCTGCGTTGGTGAAGTAGTCGGTGTACACGCGGCCGGCGACCACTTCACCGAAGTTGCCCTTCAGGCCAACCATGCTGGTGCGGCCCATGAACGTGCTGCCGCTGGTGCAATAGCTGCCGCCGGCTTGGGCTTGTGCGCCTTGGGTCGGATCAAAAGTGTGGTTGTAGACGCTAGGGCTGTTGCCGTTGGCGCAAAAGCCGGTTTCGGCCTGGAAAATTGCGGACAAGCCGCCACCCAGGTCTTCGCTACCCTTCAGGCCGATGCGCGAGCCGGACTGGACGCCAGAACCCAGACGATTGACGCTGGTGTTGTCATAGGTCAGATGCTCGACGCCCATGTCGATGATGCCGTACAGCTGCACATTGCTTTGGGCCATGGCGGCGCCGGTGAAGGCGCCGAACATCGCCAGCGAAAGAATGGTTTTTTTCATGTGAACATCTCCAGAAAATTGTTGGACAACCTGCCCGGGACTGCGGACTTGCGTTGCGAACTGCCAAACCGGCAGTCACGTTCGCCAACTCCTGGATAGGAGCTGGGTGTATTTCAGCAAAGAATCAAAAGCAGTGCAAAGCATGCGACCAAGAAAAGCCTCGATCGCCCCAAATTGTTGGTTCATTGCCACAAAGCCTTGTCCTACGGGTTACCCCTGACGACCGGCGAGCACCCAGACACCATCAAAAAGCCGCCCGAAGGCGGCTTGGTTCGAGCGGCTGGCAAGCGTGCTCAGAACATGTGGCGAATGCCCAAGGCAAAGCCGCTTGAGCTCTGCCCGCCCAGGGTCCCTTGGTTCATGAAGCCGTTATCGCCGACATATTGGTCGACTTTGCTGTCGTTACTGATGCGCGCGTAGGAGGTGTACACGTTGGTGCGCTTGGACAGCGGATAGGTGTAGCCGAGGGCATACTGCCTCGCCTGGGTATCGGCAACATTGCTGTCCTTGCGTTGCGTGTAGGACGCCAGCAAATGTCCGGGCCCGACGGGAACGGTCACGCCCAGCATCCAGACTTTCAAATCAGGAGCTTGGTTCGCGCCCGAGTAAATCAGGCCCTCGCCATACTTCTGCTCGGAATACAGGGCGGTGACAGTCGCAACGCCGAAGTCATATCCGCCGTAGATCTGGGTGATTTTGTTCGTGAAACTGTCGCCACCGTCGACCGTCTGTGCTGAACCAAATTCCCTGGCGAGAAAGGTGTACGGATCATAGGTTTTTGAGGCTGTCTGGTTGTGGTGCAGATAGTCGAGGCCAGCCAGGATCGGGCCATGCTTATAGTTGACGTTCAGCTCGTAGGCTTGTCCGTTGGAGTTACCCACGGACTGCGCGCCAAACGCGTAGATCAGGCCGGCCGTCAGCCCGGAGAAATTCGGCGTGATGTAACCCACGGCCTGCGACAGGCGCACGTAGTTGTAGCCTGCGGGATCGATGTTCTTGATCGCGCCAGTCATGCCCGTTCCAAACGGGTCGACCTTGACGAGATTGTCATAGTTGAAGCTGTAAAAACGGCCTCCCTCGAACGTTCCGAAACCACCCTTGAGGCCGAGCACGCTCAGGCGCCCCATGAAGTTGCCACCTGAACAGTAGCTGCCCCCAGCCTGATATTGAGCGCCTTGGTCGACACCGGTATACACCAACGTCTTACCCGGAGCAGGGCTCCCGACATCGTTGCCGTTGGCGCAAAATCCGGTCTCAGCGGTGAAAAAGGCACTCATCCCGCCGCCAAGGTCTTCGGAGCCGCGCACACCGATGCGGTCGGTTGACTGCGCACCGCTGCTCAGCCGGTTGACGCTGCTGTTGTCGTAGCTCAGGTGCTCAACGCCCATGTCAATGATGCCGTAAAGCTGAACATGGCTTTGCGCCATGGCGGCGCCTGTGAAGGCGCCGAACATCGCCAGCGAAAGAATGGTTTTTTTCATAAATGTCTCCAAGGATGAAGCCGATCGGAATGCGCGTTGTGGAGGCCATGGGCTCACGACCAGTGATGACCATAAGTGACAGCCTGTTCAAGCTCAAACATGCAAATACCAGGTCGAGTATTCTGGCAAGGTAACCTGTTGCATATCGGCGACGACAATCGGCGAAACTTTGATGAGTCGCAATTTCCACCAGAGCGGTCGGCGCCGGCGGCAGCGCGGGCTTGCGACCGCATACCTGACCGATTGCAATGCCTGTCGCGACCTTCTGGAAGGATTCCGCCATGGATGACAGTAACCTCGAATCTTCGCTGCCGGACCGGCTCACCATTGCTGCCGACAACGCCCTGAAAACGCTCGCCGGCGGTTTGCATCCCTCGCGACCCATGCCGCAGACCCCACTTGGGGCCGGTGCCGTGCTATCGGACGCCGAGCGCACCCTTTCGGGCCAGTTGATGCGCGTCAACCATGTGGGGGAGATCTGTGCGCAGGCGTTGTATCAGGGCCAGGCGCTCGCCACGCATGACGCGAGCTTGCGTGCCCATCTTCTGCAGGCGTCTCGCGAAGAGGGCGACCATTTGGCGTGGTGCGCGCAGCGTTTGGGCGAGTTGCAGTCGCGCCCCAGCCTGCTCAATCCGCTGTGGTACGCCGGCGCATTCGCGCTGGGACTGCTCGCGGGGCGCGCTGCGGGCGACAACGTGAGCCTGGGGTTTGTTGTGGAGACCGAAAACCAAGTCG
This sequence comes from Pseudomonadota bacterium, assembly GCA_019351955.1. Taxonomy (GTDB): domain Bacteria; phylum Pseudomonadota; class Gammaproteobacteria; order Burkholderiales; family Burkholderiaceae_C; genus Thiomonas_A. The sequence goes on along the minus strand of JABBOE010000004.1, from coordinate 6,992 downwards.
AGCAACACCTGGCTGGACACCTTCAGAGCCTGCCGCAAGCTGACGTGGAGTCACGCGCCGTGGTCGAGCGCATGAAGGCCGATGAAGTGGCGCATGCAAAGGCGGCACAAAAATTGGGGGCGACCACCTTGCCACCTCCTGTGCGGTGGGCGATGCGCGCTGCCGCCAAAGCCATGACGACGACAGCACGATGGGTGTAGGACGCCTGCCACGAACGATCACGCCTCAACAATGTCGACGCTGTGCGTGATCGCCGCGGTCGCGCCCAGCATCGCGGTTGCTGAACAGTATTTTTCTTCCGACAACTGCACGGCACGCTCGACGGCGTCTGGCTGGAGGCCCTTGCCGCTCACGGTGAAATGCAAGTGGATGCGGGTGAAGACCTTGGGGTCGGTCGCGGCACGTTCAGCCTCAAGCTTGACGCTGCATCCACGCACGTCCTGCCGCCCCTTTTTCAGGATGAAAACGACGTCGTACGCGGTGCAACCACCGGCGCCTGCGAGTACCGTTTCCATGGGCCGTGGCGCCCGGTTGTGCCCGCCCGGGTCGCCCGCGCGCGCAGCGGGCGCGCCGTCCATGGCGAGGATATGGCCACTGCCTGTTGTCGCGATGAAGGCCATTCCGTCGCTTCCCATCCACTGCACGGTGCATTCCATGATGAATCAAGTCTCCCTATTCGCTGATGGTGTGCGGAGCGGGCCATGTTGTTGCAGCGCAACAATCCCCTTCGCTCGCGCGTGGCAATCGGCTTGGCAACAGGGGAAGGTCGGCCCAGGAACGATGCCAAGTTTTCTGTAAGTTGTTGTTCTATCGATGTTTTACATATAAGTCTATACTGATTCTCTGAAATACCTGAGCTCGCCACAGGGTTTTGCGTCGCAGCAGGAAGATCGTTTATGATTTGCTCACGTTGATTGTTGTTGATCAACACCCCTTGTCTCCTCCACCCTCCTCCTTAGGTGGATTCCAACCCAGGCTCCACGCCTGGGTTTTTTTTGCCCGCGACGAAACCCCGGGGCCGTCGCCCCACGGCTTCCTAGAATGGTGGCTTTCGTTCCGTCCCCAGGCCGTCCGTGACCAAGAAGGATACTGATTATCTGCGGCGCATCCTCACCGCGCGCGTGTATGACGTGGCACATGAAACGCCGCTCGAGCCCGCACGCATACTGAGCCGGCGACTGCACAACAAGGTCCTTTTCAAGCGCGAGGACCAGCAGCCTGTATTCAGTTTCAAGCTGCGCGGCGCTTACAACAAAATGTCGCACTTGAGCGAGGACGAGCGCAAGCGCGGCGTGATTTGCGCCTCGGCTGGCAACCATGCCCAAGGCGTTGCCCTGTCGGCCCACAAACTGGGCTGCCGCGCGGTGATCGTGATGCCATCGACCACGCCCAAGGTAAAAATCGACGCGGTGCGGGCCTTCGGCGGCGCGAATGTGGACATTGTGCTGGAAGGCGAGAGTTATAGCGACGCCTATGCCCATGCCCTGACCGTGCAGAACGCCCAGGGCCTCACCTTCGTGCACCCGTTTGACGACCCCGATGTGATCGCGGGGCAAGGCACCATTGCCATGGAAATCCTGCGCCAGCACCAGGGGCCGATCCATGCGGTGTTCTGCGCCATCGGCGGGGGCGGACTGGTTTCGGGCGTAGCAGCCTACATCAAGGCGGTACGGCCGGAGATCAAAGTGATTGGCGTGCAAACCACAGACTCCGACGCCATGCTCAAAAGCGTGCGCGCAGGCAAGCGCGTGGAACTGTCCGATGTCGGTCTGTTCGCCGACGGCACTGCCGTGAAGCGCGTGGGCGTGGAAACCTTTCGCCTCACGCGCAAGCTGGTGGACGACTTTGTCGTGGTCAACACCGACGAGGTGTGCGCGGCGCTGAAAGACGTGTTCGAGGATACGCGCCGCGTGCTGGAGCCCTCCGGCGCTATGTCGGTGGCGGCGGTGAAGCAGTACGTGGCTGCGCACAAGCTCAAGGGCGAAACGCTGATCGCCATCACCTGCGGCGCGAACATGAATTTTGACCGGCTCCGCTTCGTGGCCGAGCGTGCCGAAGTGGGCGAAGCACGCGAGGCGCTCTTTGCGGTCAGCATCCCCGAGCAACCTGGCAGTTTCCGCAAGCTCTGCGCGTTGCTGGGCAATCGCGCCGTCACCGAATTCAATTACCGCATGGGCGACCCCGAGCAGGCTCATGTCTTTGCCGGCATCGGTGTCAGCGGTCGGGACGACGCGCTGCGCATCGCCCAGACGCTCGAACGCGCCGGCTACGCCACGCTGGACCTGACCGACGACGAACTCGCCAAGCAGCACGTGCGGCATCTGGTGGGCGGGCATGCCCCGCGAGACAGCAACGGGCAGACCCTTGCGGTCAACGAACGCCTATTTCGCTTTGACTTTCCGGAACGCCCGGGTGCCCTCATGCGCTTTCTGGAGCACCTCAAACCGGACTGGAATATCAGCCTCTTTCACTACCGCAACCAAGGCGGGGACGCCGGGCGGGTTCTGGTCGGCATTCAGGTGCGTCCAGCCGATCACAAGCGCTTCAGCCAATTTCTCGGAACCCTGGGCTATGCCTATGTTGAGGAAACCGACAACCCGGTGGTCCAACTCTTTCTTTAGATCTGCGCCGCGTTCTCCGTCAAGGCGGCGGTCGCGGCGTGAACCCTGGCGCCAAGTTGGGCAAAAAGCTGGCGCCGGCGGGCCCTGGCGACGGCGAACTTTGAGGCTGTGCATAAGCTGCTGCCCCTCCCACGGTGGGTATGCTTGGAGGGCCGAGATTCGGCTGCACCTTGAGTTCGGTCCGCGCGCTGTCCTGCTGCAGGACAGCCTGGCCATACGCCGTTGAGTCCAGCCACACCCCTGGGGTCACCTCTGCACCCACGGCTACGGCACGAGGGGGCTTGCCGTCGATCCCGATGAGTGCCGCGCCGGCCTGCGAGCCGCCGCCAATGACGCCCCACAGACGGAACCGCGCGGGGGCTGCGGCCGCCTTCTCGTGGGCTGACGCAGCAGTGCCGAACAGCCGAGGCGCCGCTGCGGCAAGCGTGTCCGTGTCAAGACGGCCCACTTGTCGTGCATCCGCCGGCACTGGCAGCGGGCGCGCGAGCAGACGCAGCCCCCAATAGCCGATGCTTGCTGCGGCGGCAAACGCCAGCAGCAAACTTACAAACCAAGCCAGGCGCAAGGAGGCTGCCGAAGGCGCGTCCGAAGACAGGCCGCCGACTGCAGACCCGGGGGAGAAAGAGGATAGGAAGCGAACCATAACGCTCGTATTATGGCCGCCTCACGCGAACAGGTCCTCGCGCGCACCGCACCGGCTTCGATCCCGATGGCTCGCGAGCACTTGGAATCTGGCCCAACCGAGTGGCCAATCACGGACGCCCAAGCATGACCCAAGCCCCACTATTTCTCTCCACCTCGCCCCAGCCCACAAAGCGCCGTACGCGCGGCTTCACGTTAATCGAGCTGATGGTCGTGTTGGTCATCATGGGCGTCCTGGCTGCGCTCATCGTGCCCAATATCCTCGGCCGCACCGATGAGGCGCGTGAAACAGCAGCCAGGACGGATATTGCCACAATCATGCAGGCCATCAAGCTGTACAAGCTCGATAATGGCATGTACCCCACGCAGGAGCAGGGGCTTCAAGCGCTGGTGGTCAAGCCCGCTGCGCCCCCCATCCCAACCAACTGGAAGCCCTACCTCGAAAAGCTGCCGACCGACCCCTGGGGCCGCCCGTACCAGTACCTCAACCCAGGCGTGAAGGGCCCGGTCGATGTGTTCAGCTATGGCGCCGACGGCAAGCCCGGAGGCGAAGGCGCCAATGCCGACATTGGCAGCTGGCAATAGCGCTGGGCCAGCACGGCGCAGCCCGCGTGGCTTCACGCTGGTCGAACTGCTGGTCACGCTTCTGGTGATGGCCCTGCTCACCGGGCTTGCCGCACTGGCTCTGCCGCAAAGTGGGCAGGAAAGCATGCAGCGCGAGGCCGAGCGTCTGGCCGCGCTGCTGGATGCAGCGCGCGAGCAAGCCGCCGACCGCGGCGAACCCCTGGCCTGGGCGCCGGGATCGGACGGCTACACCTTCCTGCAGCCATCCCCAAGGGGGTGGATTCCGCTGGACAACCCACCCCTTACAGCGCGCGCCTGGCAGTGGCTGGACGCGCGCGAAACGGTGCCCCCCAGCTATCTGCCTCGGTCCAACACGCCGACCGTGCAAGCCGGCGACGTGGCTGTGCGAGCCAGTGGCGGGGCGTCGGGGTTGGGCGCCTCGCCGAGCTGGTTGGTCTTCGGCACCGAGCCTGTGTCAGCGCCGATGGCGGTGACCTTGCACGGGGATGGCCGTGTCATCACCATCGCCAGCGACGGTCTGGCGCCCTTTGCCGTGCAGAGCGCGCGCTGAAGCGATCATGCACACGCGCCGCCACTCACCGGGCTTCACGCTGCTGGAGGTGCTTGTGGCATTAGCCGTGGTGGCCATTGCCTTGCTGGCGGCCATGCGCGCCTCGGGTGGGCTGCAGGACAACGCCCAGCGCTACCACCAGGCCGTACTTGCGCAGCAATGCGCCGAGAACTTTCTCGTGGAACAGCGCCTGACACGCAATTTCCTTCCGGTGGGCCAAAGCACATCCACCTGCGCCGAGGCCGGCACCAGCTTCACGCTCAACGTGGACGTGCAGCCGACGCCCAACCCAAACTTCCGCCGTGTCGACGTCCAAGTGCAGCAGGCTTCGGGCTGGACAGCTTGGAACGTGGTGACCATTATCGGGAACCTGTGATGGGCCGCCCGCCACGCTCTGCCGGCTTCACGCTCATCGAACTGCTGGTGGCTGCGCTCATCCTTGCCGTGATGGCGGGCCTGGGCTGGCGGGGCCTGAACAGCGTGGCCCAGGGGCGCGACGCCGCCAGTGTCCGTATGCACGCCGCGGAGCAGCTGTCGCTCGCCATGCGCCAACTCGGCGACGATCTCAACGCCGCCAGCGACGAGGGGACCGGGCTACCCGCGGTGAGCCTGGGCGGCAATGGCGACCTGCTCATCGTGCGCCGCGCGCCGCAAGCGCTTGGCGCTGATGTGCGCGCGTGGCCGGGCGCGCAGACTCCATTGGACGCGGGACTGTTACAAGTGGTGCGCTGGGGGCTGCTTGACGGCAGCTGGATGCGCTGGGCGAGCGCCCCGACAGCCTTGCGCGGCATGCTGCTTGGTGCGATGCAGAGCCCACAGGGCCAGCCGCTTGCCGTGCTGACCAACATCACGGACGTGCGGATTCTGGTGTACCGCTATGCTGGGCTGGGCCTTCTGGCGCAGACCGGCGCGTGGGTGAATCCCTACACGGCATCGAACGCCACGGGCAACAGTCCTCAGGCCATCGCGTTGCGCACCCCAGCAGCGCTGCGCCTGACGCTACAAAGCGCCGCCCCGGACCTGCAGGGCATGATCATGCGCGAATTCCTGCTGGAAAACCGCCAGTGACGATGCCGCGCAGCCGATCCGGGGGCGCGGCGCTGATCACTGCGCTGCTGATCGCCGCCCTGGCCGCGGTGATGGTGTCGGGCATGCTCTGGCACCAGTGGGGGGCGATCAGTCGCGAACAGACCGCCAAGGAGGCGACGCAGGCGCGCTGGATTCTGCGCGGCGCCGTCGACTGGGCGCGGCTCATCCTTCGCGAGGATGCGCGCAATTCCAGCGTGGACGATCTGAGCGAACCTTGGGCCGTGCCTCTGGCCGAGTCGCGCCTGTCGACGTTTCTCGCCGCGCGCGGGCAAAGCGCTGGCAGCTTGCCCGATGCATGGTTGGAAGGTCATATCACGGATGCCCAGAGCCGCTTCAACCTGGCCAATCTCGCTCCCGCGGGTCGCCCCGACCCGGCGGCCGCGGCTATTTTCGGACGGCTCTGTGCAACGCTGGGCGTCGGTGACGGGCCGCTCAACGCAATCGCCTCCGGCATCGCCTCCAGCGCCTCGAGCTCGCAATCGGTCTCGCTCACGACAATCCCGGCGGCGGCCTCGCTGCCATCGGCACAAACGGACGCGTCCGGCTCGACACTGCCGCTGCGCGACTTGCAGGACCTCGCGCGCTTGTCCCCCGAGGTGGCGGCCGCGCTGCCCCAGCTCGCCCCCTATGTCACGTTGCTACCCCAGCCCACGCCCGTGAACGCCAATACGGCCAGTGCCACGGTCCTCGCTGCCGTGCTCGATCTCTCGGCCGACGCGGCTGCACGCTTGGTGCAAGTGCGCACACGTGCTTACTTTCGCAGCACCGCGGACATCACCACCGCCCTGGGCCAGCAACAGGCGCCCACCATCCCCCCCCTGCAAGTCGGCGTTAGCAGCGGCTTTTTTGACGCCACTGCAGCGGTGCGCATCGGCCAATTCGCGTATGCCGAGCGTGCCTTGATCCAGCGCGTGGGCCTCCTCACCCAGGTGTTGCGCATGCAGCGCGTGCCGCCTTGGCTTGCGCAGTCGCCGGCAGCGACCCCCTGACCAGATGCGCGACAAGCCCGGTCCTTCAGGGCGGGGAAGGATAGCGCGGATGCCGCAGGCATCCGCCTTCTCTTGAAGTGGCGCCCGATGCGCTGTACATTAACTCAGTCATGAAGCGACTCCAGGCGTTCAAATTCGAGCTTCGGCCAGACGGCCAGCAGCAGCGCCAGATGCGCCGCTCCGCAGGCTCGTGCCGGGTCGTGTTCAATGAGGCGCTGGCGTTGCAAAAGGCACGTCACGAGCGGGGTGAGAAAAAGCTCGGCTACGCCGGGCTGTGCAAGGAACTCACGGCATGGCGTAACGGGGCGCCGCTGCCTTCGAGGCGCGTCGCACCCTGGCTGGCCGAGGCGCCCGTGCATCCGTTGCAACAGGCGCTCAAGGATCTGGAACGCACCTACACCAACTTCTTCGCCAGGCGCGCGGACTTTCCGCGCTTCAAGAAGAAGGGCCAGGGCGCGAGCTTCCGCTACCCCGACCCGAAACAGATCAAGCTCGATGCCGCCAACAGCCGCGTCT
>JABBOE010000278.1 GCA_019351955.1 Pseudomonadota bacterium | reverse complement strand
GCGATGTGCCTGCGTTCCTGAAGCGGGATGTGGACCTCTCAAAGGTGCAGCAGATCCGCGCACAGCCCAAGACTGCCGACGAGCAGCGGGCCGAGGCCTACGTATTCAACGACGCTCCCTACAGGGTGAACGTCAACATGCCGCAGTACTTCGGCAAGCCGGATCTAAACCACGAGCTGACGCACGTGGACCAGTTCACACGCAACCCGGACATCCCGCAGCCCTACGCGCCGACGGTGGGCGGAGGCCGTGACAACTACGACTACGGCGGAACGGCGGGGCTGCACCAGGCGCGTAACAGCGGCAAGACCATGGCGAGCTTCAACCAGGAGCAGCAGGCCAACATGGTGAGGGATTACAAGGCGGCGCAGGACAAATATCTGGAGAAGGCTGCCAAGGGAACGGTCAGCAAAGAAGACGAGCAGCACATGTACGACGCCTACCAGGCGTATCACCCTTTCGTGGCGCAACTGGCGGCGGTACCCGGAGCGGGCGAGCGGATGCAGCCCTCGGTGGTCGACGAGGCCCTGGGCCGGAACCTGCCAACCATCCCTGTGCGGCCAGCAGCTCCCGGACTGCCTGCCTATGACACTCCGGGGCTGGGTGTGATGCCGGCAGATCCGCTGCTGGGCGGACGGTCGCAGGCCGTTCCTGTACGCACCCCAAAACAGGCTCCCAGACCACCGATGAGAAAGGGTAACCATTGAGCGCTACGCCTGTGCAGGTCGTCCCCAACAGCTTCAAGCCATTGCCTGCGCCCAGCGCGCCGCCAAGCGGGGGCTCGCCTGCCGTAGAGGTTGTGGCGGGCAGTTTCAAGCCGCTGAACGCTACCACACCCCCAGCCTCAAATGATGTGGCAAAACCGGAACCTGCGGCACAGGCACCCCACCCGGTGCAGTCTGTTGTGGATACGGGCAGCCGGATCGCGGCGCAGTTGCAAGGCCGCATGGGAGGAGCTGCGCCGCTCGACCCGATGACTGCGCAGATGGCTGCGGCCCCAACGTTGCAGTCGCAGCAGCCGACGCTCCCGACGGCCGACGAACTGGGACACCGCATCTTTGGGACGCCGCCTGCCGCCGAGACCACGACATTAGCAAACCAGGCGCTGGCGCGGGAGCACGCAGCCGACATTAGTTATGCGCCCGGCGCGCGCCCTGTGCCGCAGACAATTGGACAAGAGGTCCAGCAAGCCACAACGCCCAACCCAATCCAGCCGGTGGCCGCAGCGCCCCCTACTGTAACGCCGCTGTCGAGCGTTCGCGAAACGGCTGCCGCTGTGCCGGTAAAGTATCCGGTCGGCACTGGGCAGGCGACCAGCGATCCGGACACTCTCGCCGCCTACAAGGAGCAGCAGACGGCGGCCCACGATGTGGCGGCGGCGAAGACATCGGACGCCTACGACCAATGGGCAGATAAAAATATCCCGCGCCTGATTCCAGATCCCGACAATTCTCAGGACGTGAGCCGGATACAAGATCTCCAGTCAAGTATCGACAGCGGCAAGCGCAATCTTCAGCAAGCGCCGCTGACGAAAGACGAGGAGAACCTGTTCCTCCGTACAGCGCTTAGCGGGACGCGGCCCGATGATGTGCGGGACCATCCAATTGCCGCCGCTGTAGCGCATTCCGTGCAGAAGAATCTGTCGCAACTGAGCCGCGTGGATCAACTCGCCCTGATGGCTGCGATGCCGGAAGAAGGCATTCTTGGGATGATCACCAAGCTGGCCTTTGGCGGACAGATGGCAGCGGGCGTGATTCAACAGGTTCCCGCAGCCATGCAGGCATACAAGGAAGGGGACCACGCCAAGGCGGCTGGATTGGCTACCGATGTACTGATCAACAGCGCCTTCCTTGCGATGATGGCGAAACATGAGGTTGGTTCGCGACAGGCACCGGCAATCGATCCGAACGCGGCCGCGAACTACCGCGCGGCGATGGCTGCGGCCTCGGCCAAGCATGCCGCAGGCGGCGAGCCGGTCGCTCCAGCCGAAGCAACCCCCGAGCCCACAGCCAAGCCCGAGGAAGAGAAGCCCGTGCTGCACGCCAGCAACGACGTGGAAGAACTGCGGGCGAGTGCGGAGCGACAAGCGGGCAAGATTGGCGACGCCGCCACGGCCGCTACGGAGAATGTCCCCGGCGCGAAGGTAGAGGCGGTGCGGGACGCCAAGGACTCCGACCGCATTGCGGACAAGGCAGAGCGCCAGGATGTGCAGCCCAGCCAGATAGCGGACATTGCGGCGGCGAAGATCACCGTGCCGGACCAGGCGGCGGCGGAGCAGGTGTTGCAGAACCTGCACGAGCAGATGCCGGTGGAGAGCGTGAACGGCAATGTAACGGGAGAGCCGGGCAAGAATGGCGTGCGCCAGGTGCAGGCGGTGGTGAACACCCAGACGCCGGGCGAGCCGGTACAGCGTGCCGAGATCCTGATTCAAACGCCGGAGATGTCCGAGGCCGCTGGCGACACCCACGACGACTACCGCAAGAGCCAGGAGCTGCGCGCCGCCGGGAAGGACGATGAGGCGGATGCGCTGGAAGCCAGGATTATGCGCGAGCACGAAGCAGCAGATAGTGCGGCGCAGCAAAGGATCGGAGCACCCTCCGATAATTCGGCACCTG
>JABBOE010000277.1 GCA_019351955.1 Pseudomonadota bacterium | reverse complement strand
TGCGCCGCTCATGAAGTTGCTCCAGTGTTTGCTTTCTTGCGTTTTCTTTTTCCATCATCAATGGATCAAAAAACTTGCTGAAAGTTCATATTTTATGGGGCCTTATCTATAACAATGTGCGGATGGCTCAGCGACCTGGGACAAGCCATTGCCGCAGGTGAACGGATCCGGCCATGGGCGTGGCTGGCGATCGCGGCTGGAGCGTTTCTCATGGGCTTGCACAGCCTTCGGGTAAAGCCGACCAACGGCATGGAATGGGCGCAAGTCGAACCCGCCTTTGGGCGTCGCCGCTCACCATCACCATCGGCTTCCGCCCATCAATTCGCGGACTCAGTGGTCGATGTTGACGTACGCGACCCATGGCGTGCCCCAGCGGTCGCGTTGGATTCCGCGTCCATCGCGCGACCAAATGCCTGGTCCTTGGCCGTACTGAATCGCATCGAATGGCGGCGCTTCGAGACACTGTGCGAAGCCATGCTGCAACACGAAGGGCACATCACTGGATCGCAGGCTTACGGGGCCGATGGCGGCGTGGATATTCGACTTTATGGCGACGCCACGCGCCAGACCTTGACCGGAATCGTTCAGTGCAAGCACTGGTCCGGCAGAGTTGGCGAGGTGACCATGCGCGAATTCCTCGGGCTGAAAACGGATCATCAGGTGCAGACGGCCCTGTTCATCGCGTCATCGGGCTTCCTGCCGGGTGCACAGGACTTGGCAAGAAGACACGACTTCACCTTGCTCGATGGCGCCGCGTTGCTCCAGCGCATCCAGGCGCTTCCTGCCGAGGTTCAGCAGCGTCTCCTCGCTGTCGCAACGGAAGGGGACTATATGCGCCCAACCTGCGTTGAGTGCGGCACCAAGATGGTCCTGAATAAAAAGAAATCAAACGGGAACCCCTTCTGGGGCTGTGGGCGCTTCCCACGCTGTAAGCACACGATGCCGGCGCGGCACGACGGGGCATCGGCATGAGGCGCGTCCCGCTCGCCTCAATCGTCTGGTTCGTCCTGTCCGCCGCTGCGCTGTGGATGGCCTTACGGGCATTCCAATCAATGCCTGTCCATATTGGGCAACCCGCACATTTCCAGATGGCGTCTCCAACGCCGCCCGCCAAACCGCGCGTGTCTGAGATCATTCAGCCACCGCCCAAAGCACCTCCGCGCATACACGAGGCGGGTGTGCAACTGATCAAATGCGTGATTCATGGACAAGTGACCTACACCAATGATCCGCAGGAATGTCCTTCAGCAGCGGAACACCACCTGACTGTCTATCCCACCCAGGGATACCTCCCGGCAAGGCCGTAGGGCACCAAAGTTGTGTTTGCGTCGAGGCAGCGATTCGGCATCTGTAGCCGGCCTTGTATGGCGGCAATCGCCACCTGCACTGGCGAGCCCAGACCTGCTTGCCGAGGTGACGCTCGTCGCGTTCGCCTGATATTCGACCGGCAAAGGATTCGCATTTTCCAGGCAGGAATATGTAGTGCACACCAGGCACACGCTGAGGCCAAGTAAGGATGCTTGATCGCACGCTCACCAGCAAAGCCGCGACGGCGTGCTCATATCGACAGAAGACTTCCGGCCGCCTCCAACGCTGGTCTCACAATGTCAAACGCACCGCCCCCATCGCACAGCACGGAATGACAGTGCCTGAAAGGCAGGCTGAACAAGGAGAGTGTTGCGGCCGACACCAGTTTGACCGGATAGAGCGTTTCGTGGCGACTTACCAGTGACCAGTCGGGGTTTCTGCAGGCCAAACGGCGTCGGCCGTCATGACTAGGACTTACTTCAAGAGCCTTTCAATCCGGCGATCTGGCACCAGCCACATCAAGGCTACGGCAAGATAAATTGATTGCGCAAGCCAAGGTTGCCAGCGACTCGTCAAAATGGCTAGAAGATACAGCACGGGCGAGAGCTTTCCCTTCCAATCTTGGCCAATCGCACGCTTGAGCATCGAATCGCCGCCGCCCGCGGCAATCAGTGTCCTTTGCAGCACCCAGTAAGCCAGCGCCGCCAACAGCAGCACCACGCCATACACAGCGGCGGGCAGCGCGGCAAAGTGGTTCTCTCCCATCCAACCAGTGACAAATGGGAACAACGACAGCCAGAAAAGCAGATGCAAGTTTGCCCACAGCACAGCGCCCGTCACCTTCTGGCTCGCCTGGAACAGGTGGTGATGGTTGTTCCAATAAATGCCCACATAGATGAAACTGAGCACATAGCTCAGAAACACCGGCAGCAATGGCGGCAGGGCATCCAAATGCTCACCATGCGGGACTTTTAGATCCAACACCATGATGGTGATGATGATGGCGAACACGCCATCACTGAAGGCTTCAACCCGTCCTTTTTCCATGTCACCAGGCTCCCGTCTGATGGCAGAAGGGTACTCCGACCATCGGCGTGGAGGCTTGCGGCGCCTCTCGTTCGCGCGTGGACAGAGCGCGGCGGCCCAGGCGATCTGCCTCGACAGCCAGCCGGACGGCGCGCGCCACCGCCACCGGATCGCCCACCGTGGCCACTGTGGTGTTGGCCTGTGCGCGTCGACACGAAATTGATCAATATGCCGATTCAGTAGTGTCCGGTTTATTGGATGTCAGCCAGCCGCCGAGCGAATGTTGACGCGG
>JABBOE010000276.1 GCA_019351955.1 Pseudomonadota bacterium | reverse complement strand
GGCGTACTCGTGGCCTCGCTGGGGGTGGTGTACGGTACCCTGTTCGGGCAAAACCTCCATGACTACCTGCCGATGATTGCGGTTGGCCTTGTCATGTGGGGGCTGCTCTCGAGCATCATCAACGAAGGCAGCACGGCCTACATCAGCAGCGCGAATTACATCCGGCAGGTCCGCACCCCCCGGCTGCTGTACATCGTGCAAGTTGCATGGCGCAATGTCGTGATCTTTGTGCACAACTTCGTCATCGTGCTGGCCGTTCTGGTCATCTTCGGCGTCAAAAGCTGGGCGACCTTGCCACTTTTCATCCCCGGTTTTGTACTGTTCCTGCTCAATGCGACTTGGATGGGTGCCATTGCAGGGCTGGTCTCGGCCCGCTTTCGCGACCTGCCGCAAATCGTCTCGGCTTTGCTCCAGGTGGCCTTCTACATCACGCCCATTCTGTTCCACGGCGGCATGCTCGCTGGAAAACACCAATGGATCGTCGAGTACAACCCCTTGGCCTATCTGATTGATATCGTGCGCCAGCCTCTCGTCGGCGAGGTGCCCCCAGTGTTGACCTGGAGCATCTGCATCGCCATGGCCGTGGCGGGTTGGGCCGCCGCCCTCTTTCTTACAGGGCGCTACCACAAGCGCATTCCCTACTGGGTCTAGCGAGAAACCCGTAAAACTGCGCCTTCAGCTCATCTGCATACTCCTGCCAATGCCCGCCAGCATCACACTGCAAAACGTCCACCTGGACCTGCCAATCTTCGACGTCTCAGCCCTGTCGCTCAAAAAACGCGTGATGCGCGTGGGGCGGCGTAACAGGATTGCCGAGGACAACACGGGCGTAGTGGTGGTGCGTGCGATTGATGACCTGACGCTGCACTTGAAAAGCGGAGACCGCCTAGGCCTCATCGGCCATAACGGCGCGGGCAAAAGCACCTTGTTGCGCGTCATGGCGGGCATTTACCCACCCACGGCCGGCACGATCGCAGTGCACGGCAGCGCTGTACCCCTGCTGGATATCAGCCTCGGCATGGATGATCAGTCTACCGGGCGGCAGAACATCCGCCTGCGCGGGCTCCTCTTGGGGATGAACGACGCCGAAATCAAACGCAAGACCGAGGAAATCGCAGCGTTCACGGAACTTGGTGACTACCTCGATTTGCCCATGCGCACCTATTCCAGCGGCATGCGTGTACGCTTGGCGTTCGCCATTTCCACTGCTGTAGAGGCGGACATCCTGCTACTCGATGAGGTCCTCGGTGTCGGCGATGCAGCCTTCCAGGAGAAGGCCAACAAGCGCCTGCAAGACCTCCATGCCCGAGCCGAGATCGTGGTGCTGGCCATTCATTCCAGCGACACCATTCGAAAGACGTGCAACAAGGTGCTTTGGATGGACCGCGGCAAGGTGCGCATGTTTGGGGCCGTCGATGATGTCGTCACCGCCTATGATCTCCACATGAACCCTGCGTTGTCTGACGCGCCTGTGCGCAGGCGCCCTGCGAACCAAATTTTCGCGAGGCGCAAGCATGCATTGCGCGCCGTCAAGTGACCATGCAATCGGGTCCCAATCACATCAAGCCTGTGCATACACTGTAGTAAGCGTCACAATTGATGCTGCGCCGGAATAGGTGCTGCACAATATGCCGTTGTCAAGCGAACTGGAACAGACTTTGCTTGAGCAACCGATGAAGATCTCGCGGCATTCGCGATCAATACCGCATAACGGGGGGATTTTTCAGGATCAGGCTGCAGCCACCTGACCCTAGAACAGCGGCCACTCCTTTTTTCCTATTGCCGTGCATTCATCAATGCGTACGCCCCTCCAATAGCCATGCGTCCAACCCCTGTCCTACTCCCTGTCATCCTCTCTGGCGGAGCCGGAACCCGACTGTGGCCCGTATCCCGTGAACAGCACCCGAAGCCCTTCATGCAACTGGCCGATGGTCAAAGCCTGTTGCAGAAAACCTTCTTGCGCGCTTCGACGCTTCCAGGCGTGACCCAAGTGCTGACCGTGACCAACCGCGACCTGATATTCAAAACCAAGGATGAATACGCGCAAGTCAACGGGGCGGCCCTTCCCACCGCTTTTATCCTCGAGCCTTTTGGCCGCAACACTGCTCCAGCGCTTGCCGCAGCCGCGATGTGGGCGGAACAGAACATCGGCTCCCATGCGCAGCTTCTCGTCCTCGCGGCCGACCACCTGATTAACAATGGAGAGGCCTTCGCGCAGGCCGTGCAAACAGCCATGGAACTGGCTGAAGCGGGCCGCCTCGTGACCTTCGGCATCCAGCCCACGAGGCCTGAAACCGGGTATGGCTACATCGAGGCAGAAGGCGCCAAAGTCCGCCGATTCGTCGAAAAACCTTCGTTGGACAAAGCCCGCGAGTTCATCGCCAACGGCAGCTACCTTTGGAACAGTGGCATGTTCTGTTTCCGCGTGGACACCGTATTGCAAGAGCTTGCCGAACACGCACCCAGCGTGCTCGAAAGCGTGCAATCCTGTCTTGGTGCGTCGCGCCAATTGCCCGGAGTCAGCGAGAGGCAGATCGAACTCGACGCATCAACCTTCGAATTCGCCCCGGACATTTCCATTGACTACGCGCTGATGGAAAACTCCAAGCATGTCGCCGTGGTGGCCTGCGATATCGGCTGGACCGACATCGGCTCCT
>JABBOE010000003.1:34608-63541 GCA_019351955.1 Pseudomonadota bacterium | reverse complement strand
CCGAAAGCAACCTAGACAACACATCATGTGGACACTCAAGCTGTGAGCGCTCGTCGCCACCCCCCAGATGAAACCGTCCGGAAACGCTGTCGAGTGGATTTGAGGAATGGATTCAAGCATGCGCAATGGTGGAGCCTAGGCGTCCGAGTTGGGTGAATCGATACGCTCTAAATTGACGAATGAAAGCGCTTTCAGAAAAAGATAATTTAAGTTCTTGGCAATGTCAATAGATCATCTACGTAGGGAAGTCCCGGGTGCCCAGCGCGAGCACGCTTTGCGGGAGTCGACACTCATGCGGCGTAGAGAAGCACGGCAAAGAAGTGAAACACGGTGCCGACAAGCACGAACAGATGCCAGATGAAATGGCTGTAACGGACGCGATCATCCAGCGCAAAAAAGACGACGCCCAAGGTGTAGGCGACTCCGCCGGCAATCAGGAGGGCCAAGCCCGCGGCAGGCATGTGTAACCACAGTGGGCGTATGGCCACCAAAATCACCCACCCCATGGCCAAATAGAGGAGGGTCGACACGCGCGGAAAGCGCGTACCGCCGAGGACCTTGAACACAACGCCTGCAAGTGCAAGTGTCCACACCAGTCCAAACAGCGTCCAACCCCACCCGCCGTGCAACACGCCCAAGGTGAAGGGTGTGTAGGTACTGGCAATAAACAGGTAGATGGCCACGTGGTCCAGAACCTGCAGGACCTCTTTGAGCTGCCTCTGGGGCAGGGCGTGGTAGAGCGTTGAGATCAGATACAGGAGGATGGCCGTAGCACCAAAAATCGAGGCGCCCACCACCGTCGCCGCGTGTCCAGTATGCGCGGATGTCACGATAAGAACCGGCAAACCTGCAATGGCCAAGGCAAGTCCAAGGCCGTGACTCAGGCTATTGGCCAGCTCTTCGCCCAAAGACTGGGGGCGTGGCGATTGAACAACTGTTGAACTTTGTGCCATCTGACAATGGTAATCCTGCGCACATACCGTCGCCATGCATTCATCCATCGCGCGTTGACCAAAAAAAACCGCAGCCGAAGCTGCGGTTTTCATGGCTCTATGTGTTCGAGCAGAACAGGTCCTTAGGCGAGGCGGACGTTTGAAGCCTGCAGACCCTTTTGGCCTTGCTTGACTTCAAATTGAACGCGCTGGTTTTCAGCCAGGGTCTTGAAGCCATTGCCTTGAATCTCGCTGAAGTGCACGAACAGATCCGCTTCTCCGCCGTCTTGGGCGATGAATCCAAAGCCCTTGCCTTCGTTAAACCATTTCACGGTGCCAGTTTGGGTAGTCATATGAGTTCCTTAAACAAGTGATGCGGGGCACATGCCACGCACTGCAGCAACACGCAAGACAATCACTTGGGGAATTCAACAGACTCTGCCACGCGAGTGGCACAAGGCACAGGAAATCTTCAAATCGACGAGCTTTTGCGTAACTGCAGCTTGCATTATACCCTGTTTCCGGAACGCGTGCGGGCCCTGATAATGTGATTGCGCGTATGCGGTGAGGCCGCGCGACGGGATCCATATGCAGCGATTTCCTCAGCAGCGACCATCGGTCGGAGGCCATTCGCGCTGTGCAGCGGCAAGCGCCACGAAGGGCTTTCCATACGGTGATCGATCGTATCGCTGCGAAAAGGCGCGGGCGCGGCGACGAGACCCCGCGCCCGCGCCTGATGAAGGTGTCGGATGCGGCACGGCTGGACGGGTCTATGCCGATTTTTCCGAGCCATGACCCGTGCCCATCAGGCGGGCATGCGCGATGCTGGCGTAAGCGGTTGGGGCCTGCATGGCACCGTTCTTCAACGCTCTTGATCCGTCGGGCGCATCAACACTTCGTTGATGTTGACGTGCGCTGGCTGGCTCACGCAAAACATGATGGTGCGCGCCACGTCTTCGCTTTGCAGTTGGCGCATGCCCTCAGCCCAGGCGTTGATCGCCGCTTGCGTTGGGGCATGTGCGACGTGCTCGCGCAACTCGGTTTGCACCACGCCTGGCTCAATCACGGTGACACGGACGTTGTCCTTGTAGGCCTCACGGCGCAGGGATTCGCTGAAGCCCACCACGCCCCACTTGGTGGCCGAGTAGCCGCCCGCGTTCGCGTTGGCTTGGCGGCCTGCGGTGGATGCGATGTTGACGATATGCCCGTCTTTGCGCGCGCGCATCCCCGCTAGGGCGGCCTGGCATGTGGCAATAAGGCCGAGTAGATTCAGCTGGACCATGTGCTGCCACCGCCCCATATCGGCCGTGTCGATGGGCTCCAAGTACATCACGCCCGCATTATTGACAAGGATGTCAAGGTGGCCGAAGTGCGCCTCAGTGTCGTGCACGACGCGTTGCGCGGCCTCTAAATCGGCGAGATCGGCTGCGAGAACGAGGACCTCAGCGCCCATCGCTCGCAGCCGTGTGGCCAGCGCGTCAAGTCGCTCAGCGCGGCGGGCGCAGATGGCTACCTTGGCGCCCGCTTGAGCGAGCATGGAGGCGGTGGCCTCGCCAATGCCTGATGAGGCGCCGGTGACGAGCGCGACGCGGCCCTCCAGCCCGGCCGGTAAAAGAGTCAGGTTCATGCGAAACTCCGAAGGACAATGCAGGAACTCATTGTCCTTCGGGCGCCGGGCTTGTGCTGGCGTTTCCCGCGTTGACCGCTGCACGCAAGTCTGTTTAGCAATGCGGCAGGACGTGCGCGCGGGTGATGATCTAAAGTCGGGGCACCTTCCACCGTGCCTGGAGCTCGCAGCCATGTCTTCGAAACCTTGCATCCTCATCGTTGGCGCCGGAGACGGACTGAGCGCTTCCTTGGCGCGTGTCTTCGCAGGCGAGGGCGGTTTTCGCGTTGCTCTGGCGTCGCGCCACCCCGAGAGGCTCACCGCGTTGGCGCAAGAGCTGGGTGCGATGGTTTTGCGCTGTGATGCGAGCGTCAGCACGGAAGTCGATACGCTGTTCAACGAGCTGGACAAGGCATGCGACTCCCCATTGGAAGTGGTGATCTATAACGCAGCCGACCGCGTACGCGGCCCCATTACCGAGGTGGAGCCAGTTGCCGTGGCTCGGGCGCTGGCCGTGTCGGCATTTGGAGGGTTTTTGGTCGCGCAGCAGGCCGCGCGATGCATGCTGCGGCGCGGGCGTGGCACCATATTGTTCACCGGGGCATCGGCCAGCGTCAAAGGCTACCCGCACTCGGCCGCCTTTGCGATGGGCAAATTCGCGCTGCGTGGGCTTGCGCAAAGCATGGCACGCGAATTGGCGCCGCAGGGAATCCATGTTGGGCATGTTGTGATTGACGGTGCGATCCGCCATCCCGATCGCATCGATTCAAGTCATGTTCCCGATTCCATGCTTGACCCCGACGCCATCGCGCGCAGCTATTTGCATCTGGTGCGGCAGGATCGCAGTGCCTGGTCCTGGGAGCTGGAATTGCGACCATGGGTCGAGCGATTCTGAATCCGGCGACGCCGTTGGACACCGTCGGGTTCCATACACCGCAGCCCACCCCGACAAGACAGCGCCCATGGACGCGAGTCTTGGCAGGCGCGCGTTGCCCGAGCACTGAAGGGATCTCCAGCCATTGGGCTCTGGCAGAAGTCCGTGCTGGGCGTCGGGGAAAAGTACCGGCGATGTCTCGCAACCCCTCAATCGCCATCCGGCCCTAATGGCCGGCCGCAGTGGGCGTGCTTGAGCTCGGCTTTGCATCGGGCGTGCGCCGGGCCCAAGCTCTCATGGGAAAGCCGGAATGTCGGGCTCGATGCCTTCGGGGCGAGCGGTGGGGTGATGCCGTGCGATCAATGTCTCGATCTCACTGACGCGTGGTGCGGGAACATCCACCATCATGAGCAACTGCCCGCCCTCAATCGCCCGCTCGTACGGCTTCAGGCGCGGGCTTTCCACGCTGATGCCGATCATGCTGCTGATCCAGGCACCGAGAGCTGTGCCTGTGACAGCCAACGCGACCACCAGCGCGCCGGCGGAAATCACCCCGCTGCCAGGGATGGCGATCGCGACGAGTCCCGCGAGGGTTCCCGTGGCCCCACCGAAGCCAAGCCCACGTTCGATTGCGGGGATCAGGTCAGTTTTTTGCGCCAATCCCGCTTCAGGCAGATTGCCCAGTGGTGTGCCCTCACGTGCGATGACGTGGACGTGTTTTTCGGCGAGGCGTGCAAGCAGCAGCTCATCAACGATGCTGTGCGCCGTAGGAATATCGGGAACCAGAAAGTACAGCCGTCGCATGGCAAGCTCCTTGTTCAGTTGGGTGAAACCGAAGGCGAGGGGGTGAAGCCCTACGCTCCCATACTAGGCGCGCCTTGGGCGAAATTCACCCCTGAATCCGAATCGATCGGTTCTCCAGTTGCCGTATCAGTGCATGCCTTGCGCGAACCCGCTCATTGCACCGCAAGCAAGGCGCGCCGAAGTGTCTCAACCAACTGGTCCACCTGGCCGCGCTCGATGATCAAGGGCGGCGAAAGCGCGATGGTCTCTCCCGTGTAGCGCACCAGCACGCCGAATTCGAAACATTTGACAAATACATCGAATGCGCGCTTGCCCGCAGCATCAGGCCGGGAGTTCAGTTCAATGCCAGCGACCAAGCCCAGATTGCGGATGTCCCTGATGTGGGGTGCGTCGCGCAGACTGTGCATGGCCTCTTGCCAGTAGCTGTCAAGCCCCTCGCGCCGCACGCGGGTGAGCAGTCCGTCGCGGGCGTACAGTCTTTGCGCGGCCACTGCTGCAGCCGCAGCAAGCGGATGTCCTGAGTAGGTATAGCCATGGGAAAACTCGACCGCTCCCGGTGCGGCGCTGCTCATGACCGCATCGAAGATGCTCTCGCGGGCGAACACGGCTCCCATCGGCACGGCGGCATTGTTGATGGCCTTGGCCGTCGTCATGATGTCGGGAGTCACTTGGAAAAACTGCGCCGCAAACGGCGTGCCCAGGCGGCCAAAGCCCGTGATGACTTCGTCGAAGATCAGAAGGATGCCATATTTGCTGCATAGCGCACGCAGCTTTTCCAGGTAGCCTTTGGGTGGCACCAGCACCCCGGTGGAGCCAGCCATGGGTTCGACGATCACTGCGGCGATATTGCTCGGGTCGTGCAACTGCACCAAGCGCTCCAGCTCGTCGGCCAGATGCGATCCCCAATCGGGCTGTCCGCGCGAGAAAGCCTGATGCTCAAGGTCGTGCGTATGCGGCAAATGGTCGACGTTTGGCAGAAGGTTGCCGCGGAACACCTTGCGGTTGGCGACCATGCCGCCCACAGAGATGCCGCCAAAGCCGACCCCGTGGTAGCCGCGCTCGCGACCAATGAACAGCGTGCGCGTGCCCTCGCCCCGTGCGCGGTGGTAGGCGAGCGCAATTTTCAGGGCCGTATCCACGGACTCGGAGCCGGAGTTGGTGAAAAATACCTTGGTGAGATCATCCGGGGCGATGGCTGCCAGGAGCTTGGCAGCCTCGAACTGAAGGGGATGACCCATCTGGAACGGTGGCGCGTAGTCCATCTCCTGTACCTGCTGCATGATCGCCTGGGTAATTTCCTCGCGCCCGTGCCCGGCATTGACGCACCACAGTCCTGCGACGCCGTCGAGGATCTGGCGGCCGTCTTGACTGCGGTAATGCATGCCCTTGGCGCCGACAAGCAGGCGAGGTGCGGCCTTGAACTGCCGGTTGGCCGTAAAGGGCATCCAAAGCGCGTCGAGGTCTGGCATATTCACGGCTGCGTGCTTGGCGCGCGGGAGTTCGGTTTGGTCCATCGTGCACTCCATCATGTTTGGGTCTAGACGCGCATTGTGCTGCCCTTAGCCGGCCTGTCCAAGTACCACAAAATCACGGGGGCATGGAGCCATGCATGGGCCACAATGGGCGATTAGGATCGCAGCCATGACCATCCCTCTCGCGACCGGCCTGTAATGGCCCGCCTCATCCTTCAATCGGCGTGGCGAGCTTTGCTCGACACCCTGCGCCCGCGCATGTTGCTCTTGTCATTGCTGCCATTGGCGGCGGCCGGCCTCCTGGGGACGCTTGGCTATGTTTTGTTCTGGGATGCGTGGACGACATCCACGCGCCTTTGGATTGGATCTCAGGGCTGGCTTCTTGACGTGCTGCAGGCACTGGGTTGGTCGCAGCCTGTGCGTGGTCTGGCGTCGGTGATCGTGGCTGCACTGGCCATCGTGGCACTGTTGCTGCTGAGCCTGTTGCTCGTTTCGGCGTTCGTGATGCCTTCGGCAGCAGCATTCGTGGCTCGGTCCCGCTACGCGCAGCTGCATCGACGCTCGAGCCCGCAACTGGTGCAGTCGTTGCTCTGGTCGATGGGTGTCACCGTGGCAGGTACGGCGCTTCTGGTGGTCAGCGTGCCCCTGTGGATCATTCCGGTGATCGGGTTGGCCATTGCGCCGCTGATCTGGGGTTGGATGACCGCGAAAATGTTCGCGTTCGATGCGTTGGCATCGTTTGCGATCGGTGTGGAACGCCACCGGATTCTGCGCACTCACGGTTGGCCCTTGCTGGCCATGGGTGTCGCGTGCAGCTATCTGGGGATGCTGCCAACCTTGCTGTTTGGCTTGGGGTGGTGGGCACTGGCGCTATTGCCAGTCCTTATGCTTCTGTCCTTGTGGCTATACGCTCTTGCCGTGACCTTTGCCGCGCTGTGGTTCGTGCATTACCTTCTCGCCACGCTGGTGGCCACGCGCGCGTGCGTCCAATCGGTCTGAAGTTCGCCGTTTTTCCTCCCCAATCTTCCCACGTCTTTTGACCCATCATGGCGATCGGCCTTTACATCATCGGTGACGAGATCCTGTCCGGCAAGCGGCAGGACAAGCATTTCACAAAGATTCAGGAGCTGCTGGAGGCGCGCGGCATGCACCTGTACTGGGCGCAGTACCTGAGTGACGACCCTTCGCTGCTACAACAGGCGATGCGCGCCAGCTTCGAGCGTGGCGACGTGGTGCTGAGTTGCGGCGGCATTGGAGCCACACCCGACGATCACACCCGCCAGAGCGCGGCGATCGCGCTCGGCCTGCCACTGGTCCTGCATCCCGAGGCAAAGCGACTGATCCAGCAACGCATCGCAGCCAGCGGCCTCGGAGACCTAGACTCCGAGGCCAGCGTACAGCGCCTTCAGATGGGCATGTTTCCGCAGGGCAGCGACATCATTCCCAACCCGTACAACCAGATTCCTGGTTTTTCGATCCGGCGCCATTTTTTCGTGCCAGGTTTTCCAGTGATGGCATGGCCGATGCTCGAATGGGTGTTGGACACATGCTTGGCCGATATGCACCAGACGGGCCGTTACCTGGAGCGCGCGTTCATCGTGAAGGGCGCCATGGAGTCAGACCTCACGCCATTGATGGAGCGCATCGAGCGTGAGTACGCCGGAGCCAAGGTGTTCAGCCTGCCCAGCGTGGACCACCCACAATGGGGACGGCACATCGAGCTGGGCGTGAAGGGCGAGCCCCAAGTTGTCGCCCCCGCCTTCGATGCACTGAAAAGAGGATTGCAAGAACTGAAGGTTGAAATGAGCACCGAAACGGTGCGTTCCATTTGATGCGCACTGAACTGGTGCGTTTGAGGCGTGGTCTTGAACCGAGCTGACTTTCGTTTTCCTCCAGGTGGGTGCCGCTTCGCCTTCGCGGAGCGTGGCATGGTTTCTGCTAGATTTTCACCAGGGGTCGCAACCAGCCCGCCATTTTCCCAACCCATTTCCATGACTGGAGAATTTGCATGACCAAACAAGTTGCTGATGTGATGAGCATGGTGACCGAGCACGACATCAAGTTTGTGGATTTCCGCTTCACTGATACCCGCGGCAAGGAGCAGCACGTCACCGTGCCGGTTTCGCATTTCGACGAGGCCAAATTCTCCGAAGGTCACGCTTTCGACGGTTCGTCGGTTGCCGGGTGGAAAGGCATCGAGGCTTCGGACATGCTGCTCATGCCCGATCCGAACACGGCCAACATCGATCCCTTCATGGAAGAGACAACGCTGCTGTTGAGCTGTGACGTGCTGGAACCGGGCGATGGCAAGCCGTATGACCGCGATCCGCGTTCGATCGCCAAGAAGGCCGAGGCCTACTTGAAGGCATCAGGCGTCGGCGACACGGCGTTCTTTGGCCCCGAGCCCGAATTTTTCATCTTCGATCAGGTGCGCTGGAATATCGACATGTCCGGCTGTTTCGTGAAGATCGATTCGGACGAGGCTTCGTGGTCCTCGGGTGAAAAAATTGAAGGTGGCAATATGGGCCACCGGCCGGCCGTGAAGGGCGGCTACTTTCCGGTTCCACCGATCGACAGCCTGCAAGACATCCGTTCGGAAATGTGCCTGCTGCTCGAACAAATGGGCGTGCCGGTCGAGGTGCATCACCACGAGGTGGCAGGTGCCGGGCAGTGCGAGATCGGGACACGGTTCTCCACCTTGGTGCAGCGTGCCGACTGGACGCAGATTCTGAAGTACGTGGTGCAGAACGTGGCACACAGCTACGGAAAAACGGCCACCTTCATGCCCAAGCCAGTGGTGGGCGACAACGGCTCGGGCATGCATGTGCACCAATCCGTGTGGAAGGACGGCAAGAATTTGTTTGCGGGCAACGGCTACGCCGGGCTGTCCGAGTTTGCGCTGTACTACATCGGCGGCATCATCAAGCATGCTCGTGCGCTCAATGCCATCACCAACCCGGGGACCAACTCATACAAGCGACTGGTTCCCGGCTTCGAAGCGCCCGTAAAGCTGGCCTATTCAGCCCGCAACCGCTCGGCGTCCATTCGCGTGCCGTATGTGCCCAGCGACAAGGCGCGCCGTATCGAGGTGCGTTTTCCTGACCCTACAGCCAATCCCTACCTGGCATTCTCGGCCATGCTGATGGCAGGCCTGGATGGTGTCGAGAACAAGATTCACCCGGGCGAGGCCGCGAGCAAAAATCTGTACGATCTGCCGCCGGAAGAGGATGCGAAGATTCCGACCGTGTGCTCAAGTCTTGATCAGGCCTTGGAATATTTGCACAAGGATCGTGCCTTCCTGACCAAGGGCGGCGTGTTCAGCGAGGACTTTATCGACGCCTATATCGAATTGAAGATGGAAGAAGTCACGCGCTTTCGCATGACCACCCATCCGCTGGAATTCGATATGTACTATTCACTGTAATCCGGGCTGGCCGGCGTGCGTTAAACGAGCAACCCGGTCCGCACATTTCAAAGGGACGGTCCGCCGTCCCTTTGGCATTTTTGGGTGTTTGTCTCAAATCGGAGGCAATGCCCTGCCTCGATCGGGGAGTTTTACACTGTACTGATTCGCCGCAAGGCGCCGCGCGGGGGTCTGCACCGCAGCCCGGCTCAACCTTTCCTGACAGGTCATTCATGCTCTGCCTTCCAGCTTTCCGCCGCAGTCTGTTCTCGTGTCTGGTGTGGTCCGGCTTGGTTCTTGCACCGCTTGTCGTGCATGCGCAAGAAACCGACCCCAATCGGGTCTACCGCTGCCCCGACAATTCCTACACCAACATGCTCAGCGTGGTGAAGTCGAAGAATTGCAAGCCAGTGGACAACGCGAACGTCAGCGTGCTTTCCCCGGTCCATCCGCAGAAAAAACCTGCTGCTGAACCGCGCGGCGCTTCAAGCGCGGATCACATCAGCCAATCGACGCAAAGCGCCCGCGACGCAGAGGCACGCCGCATTCTGGAAGCCGAACTTCAAAGCCAGCAGCTCAAGCTGCAGGAACTGCTGAAGGCCTACAACAATGGGCATCCCGACTATCTCGGCAGTGAGCACAACGTGGGTGGAGGTATCAACCAGCAAAAATATCTCGATCGCGTGGCCACAATGAGGGATCAGATTACGCTCGTCGAGGCCAATATTCAGGCACTGCAGCGGGAGCTTCAGCGCTATGGGCCGTAATGTGTACGACAAATCAGCAAAAGCGCCTGGACAGGAGGAACCAGACACCGCTGCGGAACTCGCTGCGCAGCCCGCCCTCGATTGGCTTGCCACGATGGCCGCGTTGGTCGATCCACAGGGCCGCGTGCTGTATGCCAATCCGGCAATGGAGGCCGCACTGGGCTTGTCGCGCCGACACCTGCGCGGGCAGAGTCTTGTCCAGTGGTTAACCCGTCAGGGCCTGTGGCTTGATGCGCTGCGCCAAGTCCACGATGACGAATTCAGCAGCAAGCGGTTTGACTGCGCGGTGGTCACGCGTAGCTCTGGCGATCCCATACAAGTCCAACTTATCCTGGCTCGGACTGAAGTGCCGGGCATGCTGCTGGTGGAACTCGTCGAACTGGGCCAGCAAACGCGCCAGGAGCGCGAGGAACAGTGGTTGAACCAGGCCCAGGCGAACAAGGACCTGATTCGCAACCTGGCTCACGAGATCAAGAACCCGCTGGGCGGCATTCGGGGCGCAGCGCAATTGCTGCAAAGCGAACTCGACAGCCGCGAACTGCAGGAGTACACGCGCGTCATTATTCATGAGGCCGACCGCCTGCAAACCCTGGTGGACAGGTTGCTTGCACCGCATCGGCGACCGCATGTCGTCGGCGATGTCAATATTCATGAAGTGCTCGAGCGGGTGCGCTCGGTCATCCTGGCCGAATTTGCCGAAGGCCTCGAGGTCGTCCGTGACTATGACGCGAGTATTCCCGAATTTCGTGGTGACCGCGAGCAGCTCATCCAAGCCATTCTGAACATCGCGCACAACGCGGCGCAGGCATTGTCCGATCGATGCGTGCAGGGCGATGCACGCATCGAATTCAGAACACGTATCGTGCGGCAGGTCACGCTGGCCAAGCAGCGTTATCGCCTGGCACTGCTCTTGCATATCTCCGACAACGGCCCCGGCGTGCCACCGGAAATCAAGGACAGAATGTTTTTTCCACTGGTATCGGGGCGGGAGGGCGGCAGCGGGCTGGGTCTAACGCTGGCGCAGACCTTCATTCAACAACACCAGGGAACCATCGAGTGCGACAGCCAGCCAGGCCAAACCGATTTCCGCATCCTCATCCCGCTGCTTTGAGGTTGGCCGTCAGGGCGTCTCACGCGCATCCGCAACCGGCAGCGAGGCATCGGACATGAAACCCATCTGGGTCGTCGACGACGATCATTCCATCCGTTTCGTACTGGAAAAGGCCCTTGAAAAGGCAGGACTTCCGGTGCGTACATTTGCCAATACGCGTGATGTCCAGGCGGCGCTGGCGGACGACACACCCCAAGTTCTCGTGTCGGACATTCGCATGCCCGGTGGCAGCGGCATCGAGTTGCTCCAGGATCTCAAGCGCAGGCATCCGGAATTACCTGTCATCATCATGACGGCGTATTCGGACCTCGATAGTGCCGTGTCAGCGTTTCAAAGCGGTGCATTCGAATACCTGAGTAAGCCCTTCGATTTGGACAAGGCGGTTGACCTGATCCAGCGCGCCGTTGATGAGAGTCTGCGCGAACAAGGCGCCGATGAGGCACAGCTGGAGCCGCCCGAACTGCTGGGCCAGGCGCCGGCCATGCAGGACGTGTTCCGCGCCATCGGACGGCTTTCTCCCTCACAGGTCACGGTACTCATCACCGGCGAGTCGGGAACCGGCAAGGAACTGGTGGCGCAGGCGTTGCACCGCCACAGCCCGCGTGCAAACGGACCGTTCGTGGCGATCAACACTGCGGCAATTCCGCGTGATCTTCTGGAAAGCGAGCTGTTCGGACACGAGCGCGGAGCCTTTACCGGTGCTCAGACCTCGCGGCGGGGTCGGTTCGAGCAAGCCGAGGGCGGAACGTTGTTTCTGGATGAAATCGGTGACATGCCCTACGAGCTGCAGACACGCCTGTTGCGCGTGTTGTCGGACGGGCATTTCTACCGCGTGGGCGGGCATAACCCCATCAAGGCGCATGTGCGGGTAATTGCTGCAACCCACCAGAACCTTGAGCAACGGGTGCGCGAAGGGCTATTTCGCGAAGATCTGTATCACCGACTCAATGTCATCCGTCTGCGCCTGCCGCCGTTGCGCGAGCGTCGCGAGGACATCGTCCTTCTGGTGCGGCATTTTTTGCAAAAAAGCGCCAGAGAACTTGGCGTGGATGCTAAACGGGTGTCCGATGCCGCACTGGCCGTTCTTCAGCATCACCCGTTCCCGGGCAACGTGCGCGAGCTCGAAAACCTGTGCCACTGGCTCACGGTCATGGCGCCAGGCCTTACGGTCGACGTCAAGGACCTTCCCCCGGAATTGCACCAAATGCCAGGGCATGCACCAAGGGTTTTGCTGCAACAACCGGCGCAAGTCGTGGCGCCACGGGAAGCGGCCGCCCAGGCCGATGCGACCGCGGGCCTGGAGCACTCGGAGTTGCAGCAGCCCGCAATTCCTTTCCAGGGCGCTGCCCCGGAACACGATGTTGGCGGTGCAGCCGGCCTGTCGCAACGAGTGGCGCAGGAAGGCTGGGAGGCAGCTGTGGCCCGCGTCGCGCGTGAACTGCTGCAGGCAGGACAGGCTGGGGTGATGGATCAACTGACCCAGCGTTTCGAGCGTGCCGTCATCCAGGCTGCGCTCGGTGTCACGCACGGGCGCCGCATCGAGGCGGCGGTCAAGCTCGGCATTGGTCGCAACACGATCACCCGCAAGATCCAGGATCTGGGGCTGGATGACTGAAGGGGTTGCGACGATTCGCGCTGTCTTGCCGAAGAACCGCTGCGAGCTGCTTCAGGGTATCGGCCAGTCCAGGTCCACCACGACCGGGGCATGGTCGCTCGGGCGCTCGTTTTTGCGCATCGCCTTGTCGATGGTGCAAGCCCGTACGCGCTCCTTGAGCGGCGAGCTCACCAGAATGTGATCGATCCGCAGGCCTTGATTTCTGCGAAAAGCGAGGTTGCGGTAGTCCCACCACGTCCAGCTTTTCGGGGCCTGCTCGAACAAGCGAAACGCATCGACCAACCCCAGGCCGAGCAGGGTTTGGAAATGTGCACGCTCCTCGGTAGTGCAGTGGATCTTGCCGCGCCAGGCTTCCGGGTCGTATACATCGCGGTCTTCGGGGGCCACATTGAAGTCGCCAAGGAGCACGAGCTGCGGATGGCTGGCGAGTTCGCCGCGCAGCCACGCTTCAAATGCATCCAGCCAAGCCATCTTGTAGGCGAATTTTTCGCTTCCAGGTTCTTGGCCATTGGGGACGTAGGCGCCGACTACGCGTAGCCCCGCCACTGTCCCCGCGATGACCCGCGCCTGGTCATCGCGCAGGTCAGGGATGTTACGCACGACGTCGATGGGCTGTTCGCGCGACAGAAGGGCAACGCCGTTGTACGTTCGTTGACCGAAACACTGCGCGTGCCAGCCGGCCTCGCGTAGCGCGTCATGGGGAAACTTGTCGTCTGTCAGCTTGGTCTCTTGCAGGACTATGACATCGGGTTGCTGGGCTTGCAGCCAAGCCTGCGCCTGCGGCAGGCGCACGGACAAGGAGTTGACATTCCAGGTGGCAATTTTCATCATCGGGTCGCAGTCGGCGATGCGCGCGCGAGGCCTCGGGGGTAGATGGGCTGGGTCGATTGTTCTCGATTATCGCGTCAAGCAGGGTCCAGCGACCGCCTGCTGCCGAGGACTGGAACGGCAAGCACACGGGATCCGTGACCCGCGTCTTTCATCACGTTGCGGGCATGGGGTGCACGATCATGTCATCGAGACCGCAGGCTTTGGCGATGCGCTCCAACGCGATCGGATCCCCGTTTGTCCACGCCTGGAGTGTGCGTTCCTGGGTTGGTGCGGCGTTTGCGGGCAGCAGTGTACTGAGAATCCGTTCGGTTTGGGCCGCAACGGCGTGAGCCGGGTCGACGAGGTTGACCAGCCTTGCGGGTGTGTCGAGCGCGTCATGCAGTGCCTTCGCGATCAGCGGGTAGTGGGTGCAGCCGAGCACCACTGTTGCGCAATCCGCTTTGCGCAGGGGCGCGCAGAAGCGCCGCACCAAGGTCGTCGTCTCAACGGACTCTGGTCCACGGGTTTCGATTGCTTCTGCCAACCCCGGGCAAGGCTGAATAAGGACCTCAGCCCGGCCTGCGTGGGCTTGCAGCAGGGCCTGGAAGCGCGGCGAGGACAGTGTGGCAGGGGTTGCCAAGACGCCCACGGGCCTGCCGTGTGTCATGATCAGTGCAGGTTTGATGGCGGGCTCGATGCCGATGAAGGGCACGTGTGGCCAAATGCGTCGCAATTCGGCGATCGCAAGTGCTGTGGCCGTGTTGCACGCCACGACGATGGCCTGCGCGCCGTGGGCCAGCAAAAAGCGTGTGAGCTCGAGGCTGCGCTGCTGCACATAGGCGGGATCGCGCTCGCCATAGGGTGCATACGCCGAGTCGGCGGCGTAGATCAACGTGGCGCGGGGAAGCCGAAGGTGCAGCGCGGCAAGGACCGTCAGGCCCCCAACGCCCGAATCGAATACGCCAATACGCGAAGGCCCAGGCGCGGCATTCCCCGTCTGCGCCATCGTCAAGCGACGGTCACCGGAATCTTGCCGATGCGCGCACGCCACTCGGCAGGTCCTGTTTTGTGCACCGAAGTGCCCTCGGAGTCGACTGCGACCGTCACGGGCATGTCCTTGACCTCGAATTCATAGATCGCTTCCATGCCCAGATCGCCGAAGGCGACGAGGCGACTCGACTTGATGGCCTTGGCAACGAGGTAGGCTGCGCCGCCGACGGCCATGAGGTAGGCGCTTTTGTGTTTGCGAATCGCCTCGATGCCAGTTGGACCGCGTTCGGCCTTGCCGATCATGGCGATCAGCCCGGTCTGGGCCAGCATCATTTCGGTGAACTTGTCCATTCGCGTGGCGGTGGTTGGCCCGGCGGGACCAACCACCTCATCGCGCACCGGATCTACGGGCCCCACGTAGTAGATGACGCGATTGGTGAAATCGACGGGCAGTTTCTCGCCGCGGGACAGCAGGTCGGCGATACGCTTGTGTGCTGCGTCGCGCCCGGTCAGGAGCTTGCCGCTCAATAAGAGCGTTTCTCCCGGCTTGAAGGCCGCCACGTCCGCAGGGCTCAGGGTGTCGAGGTTGACCCGGCGGCTCTTTTCGTAGTCCGGGGCCCAGCGGACGTCGGGCCAAAGGCTGAGGCTGGGCGGTTCGAGGTACACCGGGCCTTGGCCGTCCATCACAAAATGGGCATGGCGGGTCGCGGCGCAGTTCGGGATCAGCGCCACGGGAAGATTCGCCGCATGACAGGGCCAGTGCTTGATCTTGACGTCGAGCACCGTGGTGAGCCCTCCCAGGCCCTGGGCGCCAATGCCCAAGGCGTTGACCTTTTCGTAGAGCTCGATGCGCAGTTCTTCGTACTTGTCGCGCGCGCCGCGGGTGAGCAACTCACTCATGTCGAGGTCTTCCATCAGCGCTTCCTTGGCCATGAGCATGGCCTTTTCAGCCGTGCCGCCGATGCCAATGCCGAGCATGCCCGGCGGACACCAGCCGGCACCCATCGTGGGCACCGTGGTCAGGATCCAATCCACCAGGTTGTCGGATGGGTTGAGCATCGCGAACTTGCTTTTGGCCTCCGAGCCGCCGCCCTTGGCCGCCACGGTTACATCCATGGCGTTGCCCGGAACGAGTTCGACATGGAGCACGGCAGGGGTGTTGTCGCGCGTGTTCTTGCGCTCGAACAGCGGGTCGTCAAGAATGGATGCGCGCAGCTTGTTGTCGGGATTGAGGTAGCCGAGGCGCACGCCCGCGTCGACTGCATCTTGCAGGCTGCCGGTCAGGCCCTCGAAGCGCACCCCCATGCCGATCTTGAGGAACACATTGACAATCCCGGTATCTTGGCAGATAGGCCGCTTGCCTTCGGCACACATGCGGCTGTTGGTCAGTAACTGGGCAATGGCGTCCTTGGCTGCAGCGCTGCGCTCGCGCTCGTAGGCGAGCGCCAGATGTTTGATGTAGTCGGCGGGGTGGTAGTAGCTGATGAATTGAAGGGCGGCGGCGATGCTTTCGACCAGGTCGTCTTGGCGGATGACGGTGGTGGACATAATGGTGGTCTCCGAGAGGTCATTGTCAGTTCAGGGTATCCCCGAATCTTAGGACCGTATCGAACTCTTCGGCTCTCAATGTCTGTCCGCGTCCCGTTCCTGCGCTGCCTGGTAGTCGTGGATGGTGCCGCTCATGACGCGGTCGGTGTAGGCGATGGCCACTGCGGACGCCAGGAACGTGAGGTGGATCGTGGTTTGGGCCACCAACGCCTTGACGCTGTAGGCGTCGGCATTGATGAATGTCCGCAGCAGGTGGATCGACGAGATTCCGATGATGGCCATGGCCAGCTTGACCTTGAGCACGGATGCATTCACGTGTGACAACCATTCCGGGTGGTCGGGATGGCCTTCCAGATACATGCGCGAAACAAAGGTCTCGTAGCCGCCGATGATGACCATGATCAGCAAGTTGGCAATCATCACCACGTCGATCAGGCTGAGCACGACCAGCATGATGGTCGTTTCGGTGAGCGTGGGGGCTGCGGCGTGGGCGGACGCAACAGCCAGAGCACCCTCGGGTGGAAGCGGATTGCGCACTGCAACGGCTTCAAGCAGGTGCTGGAGCGCGGCTTGGTTTCCCATGGCGGCGCCGGTCAGATCGACCAACTCCTTCCAGAAATGGAAGACGTACACCCCGAGTGCCAGGATCAGTCCCAGATACAGCGGGAGCTGCAGCCAGCGGCTCATGAACAGGAGCCGTGGAATCATCGGTGGTCCACTGCGTGCGTTGGGTTGGGTCATGGAATTGTCCGGCCGTTACGAAGTCGTGAGCGATTGTAAGCAGATCGATTTTTCGGGCGATCGAGCCTTTCCAGGCGTGGCAGCGTCAGGGGCGTGTAAGAGCAGGCGATACACAATCGTGAACAAACACAATACAGTAAGGGCGGGTGTGCCGCAAAATTCAGCGGCCATGGCCCCGACAAGTCGACGCAGTGTGGCAAACCTGGAGACAACCATGACCGAACAACAAGCCCCCGAGCATCACGTCCTGAAAACCTATTACCCCTCGCCCGAGGCAGTCCAGCGCGCACGCATTTCGGGCATGGACGCTTATCGCAAACTGGTGGCGGAGGCTGAAAGCGATTTTGAGGGGTTCTGGGCGCGTTTGGCACGTGAGCACCTGCACTGGCACAAGCCGTTCACCCAGACGCTGGACTCCAGCGGGGCGCCGTTTTTCAAATGGTTTGCCGATGGCCGGCTCAATGTGTCCTATAACTGCCTGGACCGGCACGTGCTGGCGGGCAAGGGCACGAAGACAGCCATTGTGTTTGAGGCCGACGACGGTACCGTCACGCGTGTGAGCTACGGTGAGCTGCTGGAGCGCACGGCGAAGTTTGCCAACGCGCTCAAGAGCCTGGGCGTGAAAAAGGGTGATCGCGTGATCATCTATATGCCCATGTCCGTGGAGGGGGTGGTTGCGATGCAGGCGTGTGCCCGCATCGGTGCTACGCACTCGGTCGTGTTCGGCGGGTTTTCCGCACAATCGCTTCGCGACCGCATCGAGGATGCAGGTGCCGTGCTGGTGATCACGGCCGACGAGCAGCGACGGGGCGGCAAGTCGTTGCCTCTGAAGGCCATCGTCGACGAAGCGCTGGGTCTCGGCGGCTGCGAGACGGTGCGCAACGTTGTGGTGTATCGGCGCACCGGCGGCGATGTGGCGTTCAATGCGAAGGGCGACCTGTGGATGCATGAACTGGTGGAAGGGCAGAGTGCGGATTGCCCGCCCGAGTGGGTGGAGGCCGAGCACCCATTGTTCCTGCTGTACACCTCGGGATCCACGGGCAAACCCAAAGGCGTTCAGCACTCGACTGCGGGTTATCTGCTGTGGGCCCAGCTCACGATGCTGTGGACCTTCGACATTCGTGACGACGACCTGTTCTGGTGCACGGCAGACATTGGCTGGGTCACCGGTCACAGCTACATCACCTATGGCCCGCTGGCTTGCGGGGCCACGGAAATCGTGTTCGAGGGCGTGCCAACCTATCCTGATGCCGGGCGCTTCTGGAAAATGATCCAGAATCACAAGGTGACCGTCTTCTACACGGCGCCGACGGCGATCCGCTCGCTGATCAAGGCAGCCGAGACAAACGCGGCGGCCCACCCGCGCAACTACAACCTGAATTCGCTGCGCATTCTTGGCACCGTGGGCGAGCCGATCAATCCTGCGGCCTGGGAGTGGTACTACGAGCACATCGGCGGCGGGCGCTGCCCCATTGTCGACACGTGGTGGCAGACGGAGACCGGTGGGCACATGATGAGCCCGCTGCCCGGGGCCACGCCGATGGTGCCAGGGTCCTGTACCCTGCCGCTGCCGGGTATCTTTGCCGAAGTAGTGGACGAGACCGGGCACGATCTGCCATGGGGCACGGGTGGCATTCTTGTGATCAAGAAGCCTTGGCCGTCCATGATCCGCACCATTTATGGAGACCCCGAGCGCTTCAAGAAGAGCTACTACCCGGATGAGCTGCAAGGCTATTACCTTGCAGGCGACGGCGCCATCCGCGATGCGCACACGGGATACTTCACCATCACGGGGCGTATCGACGACGTGCTCAACGTTTCCGGGCACCGCATGGGCACGATGGAAATCGAGTCCGCGCTGGTGTCGCACCCTCTGGTGGCCGAAGCGGCCGTGGTGGGGCGCCCGGACGAACTCACGGGCGAGGCGGTTTGCGCCTTCGTTGTGCTCAAGCGGCCGGTCCCGGTTGGTGAAGAGGCTTTGCAGATTGCGCACGAATTGCGCAATCACGTGGGCAAGGAAATCGGACCCATCGCCAAGCCCAAAGACATTCGCTTTGGTGACAACCTGCCCAAGACCCGGTCCGGCAAGATCATGCGCCGGCTGTTGCGCACCTTGGCCAAGGGGGAGACCATCACGCAGGACACCTCAACTCTGGAAAATCCGGCCATCCTGGAGCAACTCGCCCGCAACCACTGACGCCTATTGGGCCCCAGTCCTCCCCTTTGCGGGGGAGGGTTCACGGGGTGCAGTTTGCGTTGATGGCGCGCAAGGGTGCCGCCCGTTCCCGCCTCAGCGGTTCGCCGTTTGGGCGGTCTTTGTGTCCGGGCAGAGTGGAACGGCCAAGGTTCCGCTGCGCCCAGGGACAGCTCCCAAGCCGACGGCTTGGTGGGGCAGGGCATTCAGATCCAGCGTCGCGGCATAGTCGGACAGGCTGCCGATTCGCAGCCCGGCTGCGGCCCAGCCCGCAAGCAGGTCATCGAACACGGGCGCAAGCTGGCCACCTTCGAGTTCGGCATGCAGCGTGTAGACGTGGTCCCGTCCATCGAGCGATTGTTCAAGGATATGTTTGGCGACATTCGCAGATGTGATGTCGTCCACGCCGATGAGTTCGTCCAAGGTGGGCAGGGTGGTGGGCAGTTGCGGGACCCCGACTGGGCGACCATTGACGAGCGGCATGTAGGGCGCCTTGCCGCGGCCGTCGGAGGCAAGCGTGAACCCGAGTTCGCGCTCGAACAGGTAGGCGGAGTCGTTCATCTGCCAGCCGGCCGCTCCATGCACGAGGGGCTTACGACCAAAAATTTCGCCAAAGCGATCCACTGCCAGGCGCATCTGCGTGCGTGTCCATTCGGGACCCTTGTTGGCCACGTAGTCTTGCCACAAGATGTGGTCCCAGGTGTGCACACCGGCTTCGTGCCCAGCGCGATAGGTTGCTCGCATCGGTTCGGTTGCCAGGCGCCCGATATCCGGCCCCGGCAAAAGCGTGCCGTAAAGCAGTGTCTTGAGTCCGTAATGGCTGGTCACGGATGTGCGCCGCACCTTGGCTAGAAATCCGGGGCGGAACACGCGCTTGAGCGCGCGCCCGGTGTGGTCGGGACCGAGGCTGAACAGGAAGCTTGCGCGCAATTTGTGGCGCGAGAGCAGGCGCAACAAGGTGGGCACGCCTTCTTGGGTGCCGCGCAGCGTGTCAACGTCGACCTTGAGAGCGAGAAAGGGCATGGCGTGCCGTGGAGTTTGAAGTGTGGTCAGTTTCCGACTTCGTCCATCAGGGCGCGCGCCTGCGCGATCTGGCCACGATAGGCTTGGAAGATTTTACGAAGTGCAGTGTCCATATCGGTCTTTGGAGACCAATCGAGATCGTGCATCGTGTTGGTGATTTTGGGCACACGGCTCTGGACATCCTGATAGCCCGTGCCGTAGTAGGCGCCGGAGCTGGTCTCAACCAGCTCCACCTTGCGGGCCGATTCGGCATATTCGGGGAATTCGGCAGCCAGATGCAGCATGCGCTGGGCTAAATCACGGACTGAATAGTTATTTGCAGGGTTGCCGATGTTGTAAATCTTGCCTGCGGCCACGCCGCCGGGATTTTCGATGACGCGCATGAGCGCATCGATGCCGTCATCGATATCCGTGAATGCACGCTTTTGCTGCCCCCCGTCGACCAAGCTGATGGTTTCGCCACGCACGATATGCCCAAGAAACTGGGTGACGACCCGCGAGCTGCCTTCCTTGGCTGAATGAATGGTGTCCAGCCCGGCGCCAATCCAGTTGAATGGGCGAAACAGCGTGTAGTCCAAGCCTTCCTGCTGTCCATAACCGGCAATGACACGATCCATCAGCTGCTTCGAACAGGCATAGATCCAGCGCGGTTTGTTGATCGGCCCATAGATCAATGGGGAGTGATCGGGATCGAATTCGGCGTCGGTGCACATGCCGTAGACCTCCGACGTGGAGGGGAAAACAAGACGCTTGCCGTGTTTGACCGCTGCGCGAACGATTGGGAGATTGGCCTCGAAATCCAACTCGAACACCTTCAGCGGCGCCTTCACGTACGTGGCCGGCGTGGCAATGGCCACCAGAGGAAGGATCACGTCGCATTTGCGCACGTGGTATTCGATCCACTCCTTGTTGATGGTGATGTCGCCTTCGAAGAACTTGAAGCGCGGGCTTCCGAGAACGTCTTCGATACGGTCGGTATTCATGTCCATCCCGTAGACCTGCCAATCAGTGGTGGCCAGGATGCGTTTGGACAGGTGATGGCCAATGAAGCCGTTAACGCCGAGGATGAGGATTTTTTTCATGGGGTGTGTCCTGCAAGTTCCGAAATCTGTCGGGTGTTCAAAGCGATGCCTGGCTGGTTCGCGTCCCATAGTTCAAGCAGATGGACAATGCCCCCATCACCGCTCTTGCCGAGGGCGTGGCCGCCAGCCACATGGAGCCCGAGCGTGCTGGGTGCGGGCAGCAGTGCGGCAATCTCTGGCCGCGCCAGGCGCGCGCGCGCCACAATGAGGCGATGGCCAGAGACGCTGAAAAACGCACCAGGGTAGGGCGGAGCGACCGCCCGGATGAGGTTGTAGATGGCTTGCGCGTGCCGATGCCAGTCGATGCATCCATCCTCAGGCTTGCGTCCGCCAAAGTAGCTGCCCTGCGCCAAATCGTTGCGCTGGCGGGGTACAACGCCGCGTTGCAATTGTGGCAGCACACCCCATAGGGCGATTTCGGCCGCAACCGTCACCTTGTCGAAGACGTCCTTTGCCGTGTCATCGGGCAGAATCGGCACGGCCTGCTGAGCCACGATGTCGCCCGCATCGGGCTTGGCCTGCATGATGTGCAGCGTGGCTCCGGTTTCGGTTTCGCCATGGAGCACCGCCCAATTCACCGGGGCTCGGCCTCGGTACTTGGGCAGCAGCGAGCCGTGCATGTTCAGCGCAGCCAATCGCGCCGTGTGCAGCAATTCGACCGGCAGCATGCGGCGGAAATAAAAAGAAAAGACATAATCCGGCTCGAGTCGCTTGACTCGCTCCAGCACTGCAGGCGCAATGGTTTCATCCACCAACTCCACCAAAATGCCATGCTCGCGCGCCAGTGCTGCGACGCTGTCGAACCACAGGGTTTCAGCCGGATCATCGGGATGGGTGACGACGAGGTCGACCTGCATGCCGCGTGCCAAGAGGGTGCGCAGGCAGCGAACACCGACGTTGTGGTAAGCAAAAACGACTGCGCGCATGGGTGCCTAGCGGTGGGCGATGGACTGATGCGCCGCGTCGCGGGTCATCGCGCTGGCGGGCACTGGAGCCATCTCGCGCTGACTGCCTGCGGTATCGTCCAAGATTGCCTGCACGACGTAGCGTGGGCGACCCCGCACCTGTTCGTAGATGCGCCCGATATATTCGCCAAGCAATCCAATGCTGAACAAGAGCACGCCCAGCAGGCAGAAGGTAATGGCAAAGAGCGTAAACACCCCCTGCACCTGTGAGCCGAACAGGATGCGATCAACCATCAACAGCAGGAACAGCGCACCCGAGGCCAGAGCCAGGCCGATACCCAGAAAGGACATGAACTGCAGGGGCATGAGCGAAAAGCCAGTGACGAGATCGAAGTTCAGCCGGATGAGCTTGAACACCGAGTATTTGGACTCGCCCGCCGCACGCTCCTCATGCATCACTTCGATTTCCGTAGGGCGCAGTGAAAACGTATAGGCCAGGGCTGGCACAAAGGTGTTGACCTCGCTGCAACGATTGATGGTGTCTACAACATCGCGGCCATAGGCGCGCAGCATGCAGCCTTGGTCAGTCATCTGCACATGGGTAATCTTCTCGCGCAGCCCGTTCATCGCGCGGCTGGCGTGCCGCCGAAACCAGCTGTCCTGCCGTTGACGCCGGATGGTTCCAACATAGTCGTAGCCTTCGCGCATCTTGGCCACCAGCTTGGCAATCTCCTCGGGCGGATTTTGCAGATCCGCGTCGAGCGTCACCACGATATCGCCCCGCGTGTGCTCAAAGCCAGCCAGGATGGCCATGTGCTGGCCATAATTGCCGTTGAACAGGATGGCACGTGTGACATCTGGGCGCAGCTTTTGCTGCGCCGCCAGCATCGCGCTTGAACGATCTCGGCTACCGTCGTTGACGAAAATCACCTCATAGCGTTCGCCAAGGGCGTCGAGCGCCGGATACAGGCGCGCAAACAGCGCCGCCAAGCCAGCTTCCTCGTTGTACACGGGAATCACGACCGAGAGTGTCGGGGAGGGGGCAAGGCTGCTAGTCATAGGCCGAATTCTCGCAGCACTGTCGACAGCGCTTCGGCCACCCGGGCGATATCGGCATCGTGCATCGCCGGAAAAAGGGGAAGCGTGAGGATGCCGGCGCCCACGCGCTCCGCATGTGGGAACTGGCCGGGCTCGAAACCGAGCTTGCGGTACAAAGTGAACAAATGGATGGGCGGGTAGTGCACGCCAGTGCCAATGCCGCGGGCTTTGAGGGCTTGCATCACCGCGGCGCGCTGTACCTCGGCAGGCAACACGATCTGGAACATATGCCAGTTGCTGTTTTCGAAATCACGCACCGGCAGTTGTACGCCACGTGCCGGCAGGCCGAACGCGTCGAGCAGCGCAAAATACGCTTGAGCCAGCGCGGTGCGGCGGCGGTTGAAGCCGTCGACGCGTTGCATTTGTCCAAAGCCCACGCGCGCAGCCACGTCGGTGAGGTTCGCCTTGGAACCCAGCACGTCCACGTCCATGCCATCCAAGCCGAAGCGGCGCACCCCTTGCAGGCGCAGCCGCTCCACCAGCCCAGGGTCGGCATCCGGGGGAAGCACCAGGCAGCCTCCTTCAATGCTGGTTGCATTCTTGTTCGGGTGAAAACTGAACGAGGAATAATCGCCAAAGCTTCCGATGCGCCTCGTGCGCCAGGTGCTTCCAATGGCCTGCGCCGCGTCTTCCAGCACGCGAAGACCGTGCTGCTGCGCAAGGGCGAAGATCGCATCCAGATCGCAGGGCAGCCCCGCCAGATGCACGGGAAGAATGACCTTGGTCCGGGGCGTGATGGCCGCTTTGATGCCGGCGGTGTCAATGTTGCGGGTGACAGGGTCGATGTCAACGAATACCGGCGTGGCGCCGACCGCGAGCACCACGTTGGCCGTGGCCACCCAAGACAGCGGCGTGGTGATGACCTCGTCGCCCGGTCCCACCCCCAGCATCCGTAGGGCCACCTCCATGGTGACGGTGCCGGAGTTAAAGGTGCGCACCTGCCGCCCGCCGAAATACTCCGATAGTGCCTGTTCAAACTTGGTGTTCCAGGGCCCTGTTGTGATCCAGCCCGAGCGCAACACCTCAACAACGCCTGCAATGGTGTCTTCGTCGATATCGGGGCGAGTGAGCGGTAGAAAATCGGTTGTGTTCATTGCAAGAAGTTCAGGTGCGGGCGACAAGGATCACGCCCACCATGATGATGGCGATGCCGAGAAGTTTTTGCATGGTGAGTGCCTCGCCAAATAGCCACCAAGCTGCAAATGCCGTGACCACGTAGCCCAGCGACAGCATGGGGTAGGCCATGGACACTTGGACACGCGTGAGCGCCAAGATCCACACGACCACCGACACCGCATAGCAAACCAATCCCAGGAGAATCTGCCATTGCAGGGCGAAGTGCAGTCCGGCGTGCCAGATGTTGGACAGGGTGAACGAGAACCGTCCAGCGGTCTCGGCTCCGGCCTTGATCAGCAACTGTGCGGCGGCATTGAGCAGCACGCCGGTCAACACCAATGCAAAGGCGACGGCGCTCATGGGGTGACCTCGCGCTGCATCAGGCCGGCGCTCTGCGAATTCCACGCCGCAGGCAGCCGGGCGGTGGCCGCCTGTGCGGCTACGCCGTAGTCCTCACCGGGTTTGGCAATCACCGCGTAGCGCGGCGTCTTCTCGATTACCACCAGCGGCAGGCCTGTCGCACGCATCGCCGCCAGTTGGTCGACGGGCATGAAGGCCAGGGGTCGATAATCGAGCTGCCAGCGTTTCGCGAAATCGGCAACGGTCGGCACCCAAAGCCGCGGCTGTTCGGTGATGCCGAAATGCAGTTCACCCTCGTAAGCGACCACGGTGACGGTACGCTGGAGATAGAACGGCAGGGTCTGGTCGTACGTGCCCACCGTGTAGAAGGGTTGGCCAGGGTGCAGCCAAGGGCGGATCGCCTGCACCACGTCTTTGGTCGAGGCGGTGCGTCCGAGGATCTGAAAAGCCTGTGTGGCAACGGTAAGCCCCAAGACCATGCCGCCCGCCAGAACAAGCACGGCGGCGGCTCGGCGCCCGGTCTTTTCCCAGTGCCAAGCGAGCAAGGACGACAGCAGGCCCAAGGCGGCCGTGACCTCCAGCCACCAGCCGTACTGTTGGTAAAGAACGCTTGGAGTGGTGGCATTGCCCGCACGCCAGAGCTGCGTGAATCCGACGATAGCACAGGCCGAAAGTAAGGCGAAAAAGGCGAACTGGCGCCGTAGTGTGCTTCGTGGCGCGTGCGCGAAGTGCCCACCCATCAGCAGGGCCAGCGCGGGAAAGATGGGAAGGATGTAGGACGGCAGCTTGGAGTGCGAGGCGCTGAAGAAGACAAAAATGAAAGCCGACCAGATCAGCAGCACCCAATTGACGCGCAAAGGCTCGTGCGTTGCAAGTGGGCGATCGGCGCGTACGGCCCCAAAGGGGTGAGTCAAGCCATATCGCAAGCTTGGCCATAGCCCTCCCAGCCAAGGCAGGATTCCAAGCAGCAAAATGGGGATGAAGTAATACCAGGGGCCGGGCCGTTGCAGATCGGGCGTGAGAAATCGGGTGAACTGCTGGTAGATAAAGAAATAGTTGAAAAATTCGGGATTGCGCACCTGGACCCAGACGTACCAAGGCGCAGCGACCAACAGAAAGATCAACAATCCAGGCAGGAGTTGCAGTCGCTTCCATAAGGCCCAATCGCGGGTGAGCAATGTGTAGAGGATCAGGGTCGAGCCCGGAAACGCCACACCGATCAGTCCTTTGGAGAGCATGGCCAGGCCCATCTGCGCCCAGCAGGCCCACATCCACCAACGCGTCTGCGCCTCTGTGGCACCGGTGCGCTGGGCCAGCAAGAAGGCAAATAGGCTTCCAGCCAGGAAAGCCGACACTCCCATGTCCAGCGTGTTGATATGCCCCAACCCTACCCAGTACACGCAGCTGGCCAGGATCGCTCCCGCATACAGTCCAGCGCGCGCACCAAATAGCGCCCGGCCAGTGAACCACGTGAAGATGATGGTGACAAAACCGGTCAAACCCGTCCACAGCCGAGCCTGCCACTCACCCAGCCCGAAGGCCTCATAGGCAGCAGCAGTGGCCCAGTATTGCAGGGCAGGTTTTTCGAAGTATTTGAATCCGTCCAACCTGGGCGTGACCCATTCCCCCGTCTGCACCATCTCGCGGGGAATCTCCGCATAACGACCTTCGTCGGTCGGGACCAGGTCGCGATAACCGAGCACCCCGAACCAAAGCACCGCAACCAGCGCCGCCAAGGCCAGGAGCGCACGGGGGGAGGGGATGGGATCTTGCGTGGGGGAGTCGGGTATCACGGCACAGGCTGCTGGATGATCGCCGTTCGCGGCGCCGGACAAAGGCATCGAAGCAGCACGAAAACGTCGCATGAGAACAATTAACCAATTAGCGCATGGAAACTTCAATACGCTCGATCGAATCGAACGCCGGGCTTCGCTTTCACTATTTGATACCCCGGTGCTCTCAGCGATAGGCACTTGATCGTTCTCGGTGTCTACCCGCTTGATATTGAAGTTGGCGTTGGGAGATTCTAAGGCGCACTGGTGTTCGATCATGACATGCGCTCAGCAGCGGGGGTTGTTGACTGCTCCCCTCCCTGAAGGAAGGGGATTCCCACTTCACAGAGCCCAGCCCATGCCGCTTTACAGCAACACGGGACTTACAGCCTCTCCATGGGCTGACGCCGCAAGTCCTGCGGCCAATACGTTGCGCGCAGCGTTGACGTCGCGGTCGTGGGTCGTGCCGCACGAGGGGCAATCCCAGGTGCGCACGGACAGCGGCATCGACGTCTTGGTGTGTCCACACACCGAGCATCGCTTGCTGGATGGATACCAGCGGTCGATGCCGATCAATGTGCGCCCGTACCACTGCGCCTTGTACTCGAGCTGCCTGACGAACTCTGCCCAGCTTGCGTCGCTGATGGATTTCGCCAAGCTGCGGTTGCGTTGCATGTTCGACACGGACAGCGTCTCGACGGCGATCACTTGGTTTTCGCTGATCAACCGGGTTGAGAGCTTGTGCAGGAAGTCCCTGCGTGCGTCCGCGACGTGCGCATGCAGCGCAGCAACCTTCAACTTCCATTTCGCTCGGTTCTTCGAGCCGAGCTTGGCCCGCGCCATGCGGCGCTGGCGCTGCGCCAGTCGCGCCTCGCAGTTGCGAAACGCCTTGGGCGAAGCGATCTTCTCGCCACTGGAGAGGATCGCAAAGTGGGTGAGGCCCAGGTCGATTCCGACCTTGCCGGATGCAGCCTTCTTGGGCGATACCACGTCGTCGCACAGCATCGAGGCGAAGTATCGGCCCGCGGCGTCGCGCGAGATCGTCACCGTCGTGAGCTTGGCGGCTTTGGGCAGTGTGCGCGACCAGCGAATGTTCAGGGGCGCGTCCATCTTCGCCAGGCGCAGCTCGCGCCGGCCCGCTTCCCAACGGAACGCGCTGGTCGTGTACTCGGCCGCCTGCGGCCCGTCCTTGCGCTTGAACGAGGGGTACTTCGCGCGCTTGGCGAAGAAGTTCGAGAACGCGGTGTTCAG
Source organism: Pseudomonadota bacterium (assembly GCA_019351955.1). Classification (GTDB taxonomy): domain Bacteria; phylum Pseudomonadota; class Gammaproteobacteria; order Burkholderiales; family Burkholderiaceae_C; genus Thiomonas_A. The sequence goes on along the minus strand of JABBOE010000003.1, from coordinate 36,067 downwards.
GTGCCGCAGCGCCTGCTGCACCGGCACGCTGCTCACCTCGTTCAGCCACGCATGCTCGGGCGTCTTCTTCAGGGCGGTCAGCTCGGCGGAGGTCTCGTGATAGCCCACACGCTCTTGCCGCAGCATCCAGGCGTCGCTGCGCACGCGCAGCATGTGGTTGTACGCAAAGCGCGCGCACCCGAATGTGCGAGCGAGCAGATCGACTTGCTCGGGCGTCGGGTAGAAGCGAAAGCGATAGGCGCGCTTGACTTGCATGATTCACATACTACACGCATTTCGTGTAAATTGGCAGCCCAGCACCGATCTTCGATCGGCGCTCCTTTCCTCCCCGCCCTGAACGGCGGGGTTTCTCGGAGCAACGGATGAGATGCGTTGCGTCGCACCCGTACACCGGGCGCTAGCTGATGCGGTCAATGGCGAACGGGCTTGGTGAAACGGGCATCAGCGCTGCGAGGAACGACCGGGCAATCGGCAGCGATGAATCTGCATCAGTTCGCCGAGCAGGCCGCTTGATCATTTGAGCGGAAAACCGCCCTGTTCACGGGGAGGAAGGATCGTGCGGATGCCACAGGCATCCTTGTGGGGCTTGGGGTTGGTTCGCTGGATGCTGTGTCTTGATCCTGCAATGAAGGGCGGGGCACGCCCGGATCGCCTGCCAAGCGAGTGGCGCAGCCATGCCGCCAGCAACGGGCCCCCACCGAAGCGGATCATCCGGGCTCGATGCAGGGGTGAGCGCCGTAGGACTCTCCGCCCTTTCCGCGCAAGCCAAGGGCGCAGAGGATGTCAAGCGCCCTCGTTTCCTCGTTATGATGGGATTATCGCCACGCTTGGATTTGAACTGGGGATTGTGTTGCGCTTCAGCCTTGCCGCCTTGTTGGCGTGCGTCGTACTGATGCTCGGTGCCTGTTCGTCGTTTTTGCCGCGCGGACAGGCGCAGACTGATCGACCATGGGCCACGTTCGATCAGGCGAACGCGGCATTTGCGTCCATCCAACCCTATAAGACACGGGTTGAGGATCTGCGCAAGCTTGGCATCAATCCCTTCGTTACTCCGAACGTCGCGATACTCAGCTATGCGCACATCCTGCGCGATCTGGTGCCACCGTCGGGAAACGACTTTGCACTCGACCCTGGCATCCGCGACTGCCTACAGCACCAAAGTGCGTGCAAAGGCTACTCAATCGACCAGAGCCATGTTGATCACAAGCGGGTTGGAAGCTTCTGGCTCGACTTTCTCGATTTTCGGCGACGGACCATCACCAGCGGCTGGCGATTCAAGATGCTGATGCTCGTGGTTGACGACCGCGTCGTCTACAAGATCTGGAGCGGCCAACCGGACATTTCCGAGGTGCAGTCGACGACGAACCCGCTGGGGCCGCTGCAGGGTTTAGGGGGGGGGCGCTTTGGGCAGGTTCTGAAGTGTTTTGCTGTTTCTGATCATTTGCGCGGCAAGCCTCGC
>JABBOE010000003.1:0-34598 GCA_019351955.1 Pseudomonadota bacterium | reverse complement strand
TTTTTAGTTTGCGAGGCATGTTGCCGAGCCGATGGTTTGAAAGAAAACCTATCACCTAGCTAATGGGAAGATAAGCTGTAAGCAAGGGCGTTTTTGGCGACGAAAGGGTCTGAAGTGTTTTGCTGTTTCTGATCATTTGCGCGGCAAGCCTCGCCGTTCATGAGGGGGAAGGATCGTGCGGATGCCACAGGCATCCTTGTGGGGCTTGCGGTTGGTTCGCTGGATGCTGTGTCTTGATCCTGCAATGAAGGGCGAGGCATGCGCGGATCGCCTGCCAAGCGAGTGGTGCAGCCATGCCGCCAGCAACAGGAACCACCGAAGCGTCTCATCCTGGCTCGATGCAGGGGTGAGCGCCGCAGGAATCTCCGCCCTTTCCGCGCAAGCGGTGGCGAAAGCCAAGCGCGGTGGGATGTCAACGGCCTTGTGACTCTGGATGATGTCCTGGAAATCGTGGCGCAGGAATTTGACCTTCTCGTGAGTGCCATCGGCAGCGGATCTTGGCTAGAGCGCAAGCGGCGCGGATAGCGTCTTGTGGCGCGAATGCCCCGGAAGGCAAAGGCCCGCCGGCCAGACAGGTTTATTGCATCATCTTCTTGCTTCCGGTCAGGCGAAGCAGGCGTCAAGCAGTCATGCGCCTTTCGGCGGCGCGCAGCAGCCAGTGGGGCCCCGTCGGGGCTGACGTCGACTGTTAAGGTCGACGCTCAGATCAGCGGCGGCTCCTGCATCAACGCCACTTGCTCGCGCAGCTCCAGGATGCGATCCTGCCAGTAGCGGGCGCTGCCAAACCAAGGAAAGGCTGCGGGGAAGGCGGGGTCGTGCCAGCGGCGGGCGATCCAGGCGCTATAGTGAATCAGACGTAGCGTGCGCAGCGCCTCGACGAGATGCAGTTCGCGTTCATCGAACTCGCGGAATACCTCGTAGCCTCGCAGCAGCGCCGCGAGCTGGCGACGCATGTCTGTGTTGTCGCCAGACAGCAGCATCCACAAATCCTGGACCGCAGGCCCGGTGCGACTGTCGTCGAAGTCGACGAAATGGGGGCCATCGTCGGTCCATTGGATATTGCCGGGATGGCAGTCCCCATGCAGACGCAGCGTCTGGACGTCGCCGGCACGCTCATAGGCGCGACTCACGCCATCGAGCGCCTGGTCGGCGACGCTCATCCAGACTGGGTGCAATTCCTCGGGCAACCAATCGCCGGCAACGAGGAAATTGCGCGGTTCGATGCCGAAGCTCTGGATGTCGAGGGCGGGTCGTGCTTCGTAGGCGCAGCTTGCACCGACCGCATGGATGCGGCCGAGGAAACGCCCCAGCCATTCAAGTGTTTCCTCTCGCTCGAGCTCAGGGGGCCTGCCACCTTGTCTTGCGAACATCGCGAAGCGATGGCCTTCGCGATGATGAAGCGTCTTGCCGTCGAACGACAGCGGTGGCACGGCGGGAATCTCCCGCTCAGCGAGTTCGACGGTGAACGCATGCTCTTCGAGGATGGCCGCGTCGCTCCAACGACCTGGCCGATAGAACTTGGCGATGCGTTGGCTGCCGTCCTCGAGCCCGACCTGATAGACGCGGTTCTCGAAACTGTTCAACTGAAGCAGCCTGCCATCGCAACGCATTCCGAGGCTGTCGATCGCGTTGAGTACGCAGTCGGGTGTCAGGTCGGCATACGAGGGATCGCGGGTCATGTTTCTTCTTGCCACAGGAACGCTAGACGGTTTGGGTGAGAGAGCAGGGCGTGTGCCGCGACGTGAACATGTTGACATCCACGCCGGCCGGAAAGGCGATGTCAACACGCCAAAGCAGAAGCACAAAGCTCTGCTTTGGCCCCAGATGCCTGGGGCCAGTGCTCCGAAAAGCAAAAACCCAGCGGCTAGGCTGGGCTCTTTGCTGGCTATTCCTGGTGCCGGTGAAAGGAATCGAACCCTCGACCTTCTCATTACGAATGAGCTGCTCTACCAACTGAGCTACACCGGCGACGAAACCGGTTATCTTAACCGATCTGTGGAACACGTCGGTGGCTCGGGGTGCCAGCGCACGATCACGATCGGCCGCGCAGTGCGTGTTCGCTAGCTTCGCGGTGGTAGCGCTGCAAAAGTGCAACTTCCTCGTTGCTTCCCAGTATCACAGCGGCGCGTTGGTGCAGGGTCTCGGGTTCAATGTCGAGGATGCGCTCAGCCCCTGCAATGGCCATGCCGCCAGCTTGTTCGACCAGGAATGCCATCGGATTGGCCTCGTACAGAAGGCGCAGCTTGCCCGCGCGTCCAGGCTCGCGCTTGTCCCAGGGATAGAGGAACACACCGCCGCGTTGAAGGACGCGGTGGACATCGGCCACCATGCTGCCGACCCAGCGCATGTTGAAATCCTTGCCGCGAGGCCCGTCCCGGCCCGCCAGGCATTCATCGATGTAGCGCTGCACGGGTGCTGCCCAGTGGCGCATATTTGACATATTGATGGAAAACTCATGTGTCGACGCGGGGATGCGCAGGCTGCCCTGGGTGAGCACAAAGCTGCCCTGCTCGCTATCTAGGGTGAACACCGACACACCATGGCCGAGCGTCAGGACCAAGCTGGTTTGCGGCCCATACGTGCAATAGCCGGCGGCCACCTGCTGGCGCCCAGCTTGCAGGAAGTGCTCGGGGCCGACTTCGCCCACGCCATCAGCGAGGTGCAGCACCGAAAAGATGGTGCCAATCGTGACGTTGACCTCGATGTTGCTCGACCCGTCCAGCGGGTCAAACATCAGGAGGTACTCGCCACGGGGGTAACGGTGAGGGATGACGTGGATGCGCTCGAGCTCCTCCGATGCCATCGCGGCCAAGTGCCCACCCCATTCGTTGGCCTCGAGCAGCACGTCGTTGGCGATCACGTCGAGTTGCTTTTGCACCTCGCCCTGCACATTTTCGCTCCCAGCGCTGCCCAGGATGCCGGTGCTGGCCCCCTTGTTCACCGCTCGGCTGATGCGTTTGCAAGCGCGTGCCACTTGCTCGATTAGCAGGCGCAATGAGCCCGGAATATGGCCGTAGGTGCGTTCTTGCTCAATGAGCCAGCGCGACAGGCTGATCGTGTTGTCGGACATCATGGTCTCCTTGGTTTACCTTGGCACGCTTCAAGACAGGGCTTTGCCCAAAATCTCGCGCGTGTCGGCTGACAGAGCGGAATACGAGGCCAGTTCTCGCATGATGGGCTCGGCAGCGTGGGCGTACGGCTCGGCCAGCTTGCGCCAGCGGTCCATGGCGCGAGCCAAGCGGGCGGCGACTTGGGGATTGATCGCATCCAGAGCGCGCACCTGTTCGGCCCAGAAGGCGTACCCCGCACCATCGCTGCGGTGGAACGATCCGGGGTTGCCCTGGCAAAACGTGGCGATCAGGCTGCGCGCGCGGTTGGGATTGCGGATGTTGAAGTCGGGGTGCCGCATCAGCTCGCGAATATGCTCCACGTCGGCCCCGGGAGTCGTCGCTTGCAGGGCGAACCATTTATCCGTAACCAGAGGCTCGTTCGCAAACAGCACTGCGAATCGCTCCAGGGCGGCTTGCGCCAACGGCGCACGACTACCGACCAGCGCGGCAAGGGCGCCGAAGCGGTCGGTCATGTTGTCGGCGTCCTTGACGCGCTGGTATGCGCGACCCTGCCACTGGGCGTCGCCCGTCAAGCAGAGATGAGTAAGAGCCAAATTACGCAACCCGCGCCGTCCAGACCCGGCGGAATCCGGGGTGTAGCCCTCCGTGTCAGCAAGCAATTGCCAAAGATGCTCCCAGTCGGGCAGGAGTTGCTGCGCCAGTGCCAGGCGCAAGGCCTGCCGCGTTTTGTGGATGCGCGGCGGATCAATCTCGGTGAGTTGCTCGGCGATAAAGCCTTCGCTGGGCAGCGTGAGCGTGAGCTCCTTGAATGCGGGGTCGAGTCGGACTTCGCGCAGCACGGCGCGCAGCGCGTCCAGGTAGGGAGCATCAACGGTGAGGTCGCCCTCGCGTAAGGCAGGCAGCAGGCGGGCAAGCGCCAAGCGCTGTGCCGATTCCCAACGATTGAACGCATCTGTGTCGTATGCGAGCAGGACCAGTCGGTCGGCATCGCTGAGTTCATCAGCCAGGATGACCGGTGCGGAAAATCCTCGGAGTAGCGAAGGGATGGGGTCTGCGTCCACATCGTGAAGCACGAAAGTTTGCTCAGGCTGCGTCAGCACAAGCAGGCAGTCGCTCTGGGCGGGGTGGGCACCGTGCGCACGGAAAGTCAGGGCACGGCCATCGCTGGCTACCAGCCCGATGAGCACAGGAATGACCTGGGCCTGCTTTTCATTTTGCCCGGGCGTTGGCGGGGTCATCTGGCTCAGCGAGACCGTGTACGTTCGTGTGTCAGAGTCGTAGTGGCCGGTCGCGCGCACGTGTGGCGTACCAGCTTGCGCGTACCACAAGCCGAACTGGGCGCGATGGCCACCCAACGCCGTGGCTGGATTGGCGTCGGCCATCGCGGCCAGGAAATCGTCGCACGTCACGGCCTGGCCATCGTGGCGCGCGAAGTAAAGCTTCATGCCCGCGGCAAAGCCATCGCGACCCACCAAGGTGTGCATCATGCGCACGACCTCAGCGCCTTTCTCGTAGACGGTCGGCGTGTAGAAATTGTCGATTGCCACGTAACTGTCGGGCCGCACCGGATGCGCCATGGGGCCGGCATCTTCGGGGAACTGCACCGCACGAAGGGCGCGCACATCCTCGATGCGTTTGACCGCGCGGGCCGACTCGCCGCCGCTGGCCGCGGCAAGGTCCTGGCTGAATTCCTGGTCGCGGAATACGGTGAGGCCTTCCTTAAGGCTGAGTTGGAACCAATCGCGGCAGGTGACGCGGTTGCCGGTCCAGTTGTGGAAGTATTCATGGCCCACCACGGACTCAATATTTTGGAAATCGGCATCCGTGGCTGTGGAGGGATTGGCCAGCACGTACTTGGTGTTGAAGACGTTCAGCCCCTTGTTCTCCATCGCTCCCATGTTGAAGTCACTGACGGCAACGATCATGAAGCGGTCAAGGTCCAGACTCAGGTGGAATCGCTGTTCGTCCCAGGCTGCGGCGTGAACCAGCGAGCGCATGGCATGCTCGGTCTTGTCCAGGTCTCGCTCGCGCACATAGACCTGCAAGAGATGCTCGCGGCCGTCTCGGCTTGTCATGCGCTGTTCGCGGCAGACCAAGCGACCGGCTACGAGCGCGAACAGGTAGCAGGGCTTTGGGAAGGGGTCTTCCCACACGGCTTCCAGTCGGCCGTCGTCAAGCGGGCGCTGGCTCTTGAGATTTCCGTTCGACAACAGCACCGGGTAGTGCGTCTTATCGGCGCGCAGCACCACGGTGAAGCGACTCATCACATCTGGCCGGTCGGGCCAGTAGGTGATGCGGCGAAAGCCCTCAGCCTCGCACTGGGTGAAAAACGCATTCCCCGACAGATAAAGACCCGAAAGGCGTGTGTTGGCGCGTGGGGCGCAGGTATTGACAATGTTGAGTTCGAAGGCATCTGGAACCTTCTCCAGGCGGATACCGGTCTCCGTGGTTGCATAAACCCACGGCTTGCCATCGATCATGAGCGATTGCAGATTGATGTCTTCGCCGTCGAGCAGCAGCGGCGCGTCCGGTGCTGCATCAGCGTTGCGGCGTACCTGCATGCGGCTTTTCACCCTCGTGCGGTCGGGGTCGAGATCGAATTCCAGGGTCACCTGGTCGATGGCATAGGCTGGCTTGGCGTATTGCAGCCTGGAGATCACGGGGGCTTGGTCTGTGCGCATGGTGGTCATCGGAGTGAAGCGTCGTCTTGGAGGGCCAGATCCAGCGCAAGGCCTAGAGCCCTTGCTTCAGACTGGCGGAGATGAAATCGTCGAGGTCGCCGTCGAGCACTTTTTGTGTGTTCGACATTTCCACCCCTGTGCGTAGATCCTTGATGCGGCTCTGATCCAGCACGTAGGAGCGGATCTGGTGGCCCCAGCCCACGTCGCTCTTGCTGTCCTCCAGCTTCTGCTGCTCAGCCTGGCGTATTCGGAGTTCGTGCTCGAAAAGGCGCGAACGCAGCATCGACCAGGCTTCGGCGCGGTTCTTGTGCTGCGAGCGATCGTTCTGGCATTGCACGACGATCCCGGTGGGAACGTGGGTGATGCGCACGGCAGAGTCGGTCTTGTTGATGTGCTGGCCACCGGCTCCGCTGGCGCGGAAGGTGTCGATGCGCACGTCGGCAGGGTTGATGTCGATCTCGATCGAATCATCGACTTCGGGATAGACAAACACGCTGGCAAAGCTTGTGTGGCGTCCACCTGAGGAGTCGAACGGGCTCTTGCGCACGAGTCGGTGTACGCCCGTCTCGGTGCGCAGTTTGCCATAGGCGTAGTCGCCTTCGACCTTGATGGACGCGCTCTTGACCCCGGCTACGTCACCAGACGATTCTTCCAGCACGTCGACCTTGAAGCCTTGGCGCTCACAGTAGCGCAGGTATTGCCGCAGCAGCATGGAAGCCCAATCACAGGCTTCCGTGCCGCCCGCGCCCGCCTGGATATCGATGAAGCAGTTGCCCGCGTCCATCGGATTGGAGAACATGCGACGAAACTCCATGTCCTCCACGCGCTTGGCGGTAGCCTGTGCATCAGCCTCGATGGACTTCAGGGTTGCATCGTCGTTTTCCTCGCGCGACAGATCAAACAATTCGTGCTGATCGGCAAGCTCGCGCTCGATGCGGTCAATCTCCAGAACCACGGCCTCCAGGCCGCGGTTCTCCTTGCCCAGACCCTGCGCGCGCTTGGGATCGTCCCAGACCTTGGGGTCCTCGAGCGCGGCGCTGACCTCCCTCAGACGCGCAGCCTTGGCATCGTAGTCAAAGATACCCCCGAAGCAGCCGTGTGCGCTCGGACAGGTCGCGCAGAAGGGAGGACAGGGCGTTGAGTTGTTCGGCTTCCATGGCTGATCGTGGTTCGGTGAAGAGAGGCGAAGCCACAGATTGTCGCACCCGCGAGACCTGCTTATTTAAAAAACGCGCGCACCTTGTCGGCCCATGTCTTGCCGGCAGGCGAGTGGCGGTCGCCCCCGTGCTTGAACGATTCGTCAAGTTGCTCCAGCATGCGTCGCTGCTCCTCGCTCAGGCGCACAGGCGTCTCCACCTCAATATGGCAGTACAGATCCCCTGGGTGCCCCGAGTGAAGGCCCTTGATGCCCTTGCCCCGCAGGCGCAGGGTCTTGCCCGACTGCGTACCTTCAGGCAGATCGATCTCGGCAACGCCGGCCAGCGTCGGAACCTCGATGCGCGAACCGAGCGCGGCGGCTGTCATGCTCACCGGAATCTTGCAGTGCAGGTCATCGCCGTCGCGCTCAAACAGGGCATGGGGCTTGATCTGGATCTCGACGTACAGATCGCCCGAAGGGCCGCCGTTGACGCCGGGCTCGCCATTGCCGCTGGAACGGATGCGCATGCCGGTATCGATCCCGGCCGGGATATTCACTTCCAGAGTTTTCTGGCGCTGAATGCGTCCTTGGCCGTGGCATGTCGGGCAGGGTTCCGGGATGATCTTGCCAGTGCCCCCGCAAGTGGAACAGGTGTGCTGCATCGCGAACGGGCCCATGCGCTGGGTCGTGGCGCCGCTGCCGTGACATGTGGGACAGGTCTTGGGTTTGGTGCCTGGCTTGGCGCCGCTTCCGGAACAGGCATCGCACGCATCCCAGGAGGGTATGCGCAGTGACTTGGCGCAACCCAGTGCCGCTTCTTCCAGCGTCAGGGTCAGCGAGTAGCTCAGGTCGGAACCACGGTAGACCTGTTGGGCGCCGCCACGTTGCCTTGCGCCACCCCCGAAAATTTCCTCAAAAATGTTGCCGAAATCGGCGAACCCACCCGCGGTGCCGCCGCCCATGCCTGCCGACTGATCAACCCCTGCATGGCCATAGCGATCGTAGGCCGCACGCTTTTGCGGGTCGCAAAGGGTTTCATAGGCCAGCTTGGCTTCCTTGAACTTCTCCTCCGCCGCCTTATCGCCCTGGGTCCGGTCCGGGTGGTATTTCATGGCCAGCTTGCGGTAGGCCTTCTTCAGTGTGTCTTCGTTAGCGTCGCGGGAGACGCCCAGAGTGTCGTAAAAGTCGCGCTTGGCCATGCTTGAAACGATCCAGTTCGAAAACGCAAAAAGGGAGGGTGATTAAACCCTCCCCACAATCGGAGCGCAGGCCAATCAGGCCTTGCCGTCCTTGACTTCCTTGAACTCGGCATCGACGACCGTGTCGTCGCCGGCACCACCTGCCGAAGCTCCGCCCGCTGCACCGGCCGAAGCAGCCGCAGCCTGCTCCTGTGCGTACATCTTCTCGCCGAGCTTTTGGCTGACGCGCATCAGGGCCTCGGTCTTGGCTTCGACGTCAGCCTTGTCTTCGCCCTTGATGGCTTCTTCCACGTCCTTCAGCGCGGCCTCGATTGCCGCCTTTTCGCTCGCATCGACCTTGTCGCCGTGTTCGGCCAAGGACTTGCGCACGCTATGTGCTGCGGCATCCGCCTGGTTACGGGCATCCACGAGTTCGCGCTTCTTATGGTCCTCGGCGGCATTTGCCTCGGCGTCGCGCACCATGCGCTGGACTTCCTCTTCCGACAGGCCGGAGTTGGCTTTGATGGTGATCTTGTTTTCCTTGCCCGTGCCCTTGTCCTTCGCGCTGACGTGCAGGATACCGTTCGCATCGACGTCAAAGGTCACTTCGATCTGCGGCAACCCGCGGGGTGCGGGTGGAATGCCTTCGAGGTTGAACTCGCCAAGCAGCTTGTTACCCGACGCTAGTTCGCGCTCACCCTGATAAACCTTGATGGTCACGGCCGGCTGATTGTCGTCGGCTGTGGAGTACACCTGGGTGTGCTTGGTCGGGATGGTCGTGTTGCGCTTGATCATGGGCGTCATCACGCCTCCCAGGGTTTCGATGCCCAGGGACAGCGGTGAGACGTCGAGCAGCAGCACGTCCTTGCGGTCGCCTGCCAGCACCGAACCCTGAATCGCAGCACCCACCGCCACAGCCTCGTCCGGGTTCACGTCCTTGCGGGGTTCCTTGCCGAAAAAGTCCTTGACCTTGTCCTGCACCTTCGGCATGCGAGTCATGCCCCCCACGAGGATGACATCGGAGATGTCGTCAATCTTCACACCGGCATCCTTGATGGCCTTGCGGCAGGGCTCGATGGTGCGATCAATCAGTTCCTCCACCAAAGCTTCAAGCTTGGCGCGCGTGAGCTTCAGGCTCAGATGCTTGGGACCGCTGGCGTCGGCCGTGATGTAAGGCAGGTTGATTTCGGTCTGTTGGGTGCTGGAAAGCTCGATCTTGGCTTTCTCGGCCGCATCCTTAAGACGCTGAAGCGCAAGCACGTCTTTGGACAGATCCACGCCCGATTCCTTCTTGAACTCGGCCACGATGTAGTCCATGATGCGCTGGTCGAAGTCCTCGCCACCAAGGAACGTGTCGCCATTGGTGGACAGGACTTCGAACTGTTTCTCGCCTTCGACGTCAGCGATTTCGATGATCGAGATATCAAAGGTGCCGCCACCGAGGTCATACACCGCGATCTTGTGGTCGCCTCTGCTGGCCTTGTCCAAACCAAAAGCCAATGCCGCAGCAGTCGGCTCGTTGATGATGCGCTTGACATCCAGCCCGGCAATGCGCCCGGCATCTTTTGTCGCTTGGCGCTGGCTGTCGTTGAAATACGCAGGCACCGTGATGACGGCCTCGGTGACTGGTTCGCCGAGGTAGTCCTCCGCTGTTTTTTTCATCTTCCTCAGCACTTCAGCGGAAATCTGCGGGGGGGCAAGCTTCTTGCCACGCACATCCACCCAAGCATCGCCGTTGTCTGCCTTGACGATGTTGTATGGCATCAGGCCGATGTCCTTCTGCACTTCCGGCTCTTCGAACTTGCGCCCGATGAGGCGCTTGACTGCGTACAGTGTGTTCTTCGGATTGGTTACGGCTTGGCGCTTGGCCGGAGCGCCTACCAGGATCTCGCCGTCTTCCATGTAGGCGACGATGGACGGCGTGGTGCGCGCACCCTCGCTATTTTCAATGACCTTCGGCGTGCCACCTTCCATCACCGCGACGCAGGAGTTGGTGGTGCCGAGGTCGATACCGATGATTTTTGCCATGTTGAACTCCGTTAGTTGTTGATGCCGTCTCAGGCTGGCTGGGTCACCGCATTTGCGCGGTCATGAGCCCGAATTTCTCTATAAATGCAGGTGGTTATGCCGGATTCAAGCCTCAGGCTTATCGCCCGTTGCGGCGGCATCAACCGCGGCGACGGTCACCAGTGCCGGGCGCAGCGTGCGCTCGGCGATCACATATCCTTTTTGCAGCACGCTGACGACGGTGTTCGCCGGTTGCTGCGCTGGCACGGATGCGATGGCTTGATGGCGCGTCGGATCGAAACGCTCGCCCACAGCGGGTGCGATTTCGTGGATCCGGCTGCGCTCAAACGCCCCTCGAAGCTGACTGAGCGTAAGGTCGACGCCCTTCTTGATCGCCTCGATGCTGCCGCTTTCGTCCGCCATGGCCGCTTCAAGACTGTCTTTGACCGGGAGCAGTTCCTGAGCCATGCTTTCCACCGCGAACTTGCGCGCCTTGGCAGTTTCTTCCTCGGCTCGCCGCCGGGTGTTTTCCGCCTCGGCTTTCGCACGGAGGAACTGATCTTTCAACGCATCGAGCTCGTCTTGCGCCACCTTGAGCGCTTGCTCGAGCGCATCCGGGGCCGAGCTCTGCTCATTGGGCATGGGGTCGACCTGGCTTGGTTCGGGAATGGATTGTTGTTCGGCTTGACTCATGGGACTGTGAATTGTCGGAGGGATTTTCAATACCAAAACAGCACTACTCGTTGCAGTTTGGGTCGCGCGCGCCTAATTCAAGGCAGGACAGGGGGATTTTTTGGCAGCGGCGCCTGCGACGCTCCCGCCCGTTGGCCATAGAACACCACGCTGTCCTTGAAGTCCATCGCTTGGAGCCCCTTGGCGAGGCCTGTCTCAAGAAAACCGGCCAGGCGCTTGCGCGAAACCCAAATGGCCACAGCGCGGCCTTCGGCGCGTGCCTGAACAAGCGCCAACGGGTTTACGCACGGTGAGTCCTGCAACGCATGGCGGCATCCAAACCACAGGTCGGAGCTTGTGCTGTCGATGACGCGCAGGGGGCGAAAGCCGTAGACAAGCAGGGAGGCATCGTGATCCTCGAACGTCTGCCAGGAGAACAACTCCGCCCCGCGGGGTATGGCGGCGCGGATGGCGGCCGCCACATTCTTCTGGGAGGTGTCCGATGTCTTCGCGATGGCAAGATCGGTGGCGAAATTCACCATCACGATCGCAGCGAGCCCGAAGACCAGCAGGCCCAACTCAAGGCGTCTGGCCGCCAGGATACCGGCTCCCAGGAGTGCAAGCGCCGCAGTCCCGATGATGAGGTGGGGTACTGCGGCGAACTGCGCCGGTGGCAAGCCAATGCGCAAGAGATGGCTGTGCAGCTCCGGCGTCCATGATCCGAGCCAAAGCGCAAATGCGCTCAGGCCGAACAGGGCGGCGCCCGCGCCCAGCCATGGCTGCAGGTCCGCCAAGGTGGCTTCGTCCGAAGCGCTCTGCAGCTTCGCAGCCAGCCACCAGGCAACAAGGGGGACGACCGGCAACAGGTAATACGCCCCCTTGTTGCCCGCCATGGAAAAGAAAACCGTCAGCACAGCTGCTGCATTGCGCGCCCAACGTGCCGAGGCCGCGAGCGCGCTGCCCCCACGCAGGGCAGGGCCACGCCAAGCGAGGAGCGCCAAAACGGGGGTCCACTGCAAAAAGCCGATCAGCAGCTTGGGACCGTAATACCACCAGGGCCCGGTGTGAAAGTCGTCGGGAATGCGCTTGCCCAAGAAGCGCATGACGGTCTCGTTGACGAAGTAGAACCAGGCGAAACCCGGTTGCATGTGCACCGCAGCCAGATGCCATGGCGCGGTCACCAGCACGAATAATGCGATCGCCCATGGGTCGAGGTAAAAGCGCAGAAGAGCCCCACGCTGCCAGGAGCCGGGGGCCAAAACCAGCTGCAGCACGGCGATAAGACCCAGGAGAAGAAGGGCTTCCGGTCCTTTGGTGAGCGTCGCAAGTGCCAGAGGAATGGCGGCCGCGCGCAGCCAGGCACGCCGGTGTTCGTGCACGGCCAGTACGACCAGGGCAAAGGCGCTCAGCCAGAACAGCAGCATCAAGGGATCAAACAAAATCGTGCGCGCGATCAGCACGAACCCGAGCGCGGTGCCAGTCACCAACGCGGCGAAACGCCCAGCGACGGGTGCTCGGAGATGGCGGCCGTACGCGATGCAACCGGCACTGGTGAGCCAGGCAGCAAGCGCGTCGGGTAGGCGAGCTTGCCACGTGCCTACGCCGAACAGTTTGAACACCGCCGCCATGAGCCAGTACAGCAACGGGGGCTTTTCGATATAGGGCACCCCGTCCAGATGCGGGATGATCCATGACCCACCTCGCGCCATGGCCCATGCAATGTCAGCATACAGGGCCTCGTTGTTGTCGCGAATGGGGGGGCCGCCCAGGCCCCAGAACAGGCAGATGGCTGCAATCAGAAGCACAAGGGCGTCGAGCAGCCAGTCGGGAGCGTTGCGTAAGAATGGAGTAGGCACGGAATCGCAGGGCAGGCCGCCGCAATGGCCAGCATCATCCGGCGGATTGGCGCGCAAAGCCCATGGGTAAACAAGGCGCGCATTGTAGGGGGGCCCGACGATGCGCCTTCTGAGCCCCCCGCCTCGCCCCAAGTCTGAGGCTGGGATCTCCCCGACATCGATAAGTCATCTGCAGCAGCACGAAACCCCGCCGCTCAGGGTGGCGGGGCAAGAAGCGCCAATCGTTGATCACGGCCCAAGCCGTGTCTCAGCGCTTGCTCTTGAGGTGGCGGAAGCGCGCGCAAAGCCAGCTGCCGGCGCCGAGGGAGGCCTGCGCCTTGGCGAGTGCGGCCGGCGCGACCGCAAAGCCAGCCTTAGATGTTCGTGGCACCCATGGCGCGGGCGCGCTCGCGGCTGGCGGCAAGCTGCGCTGTGTCGGGCGCCTGACGCGAGGGCCAGCCTTGCAGGTGGGACTCGAGCAGGGTGGTGAAGGCCTCGGCCCAATGCGCGTCCGCGTTCAGGCAGGGGATATAGTGGTATTCGTTGCCCCCGCTCGACAAGAACGCTTGCTTGCCCTCCATTGCGATCTCTTCCAGGGTTTCAAGGCAGTCCACTGCGAACCCTGGGCACACTGTATCCACACGCTTGACACCGGCTTTGGCCAGAGCCCGAAGCGTGGGTTCGGTATAAGGCTGAAGCCAGGGCTGTTTGCCGAAACGGGACTGAAAGGTCACCAAATATTGCTGCGCATTGAGCTTCAGAGCTTGGGCCAACAGGCGCGCGGATTTCTGACACTCGCAATGGTATGGGTCGCCAAGCGTAAGGGTGCGCTGCGGCATGCCGTGAAAGCTCATGACGAGCCGCTCGGGTTGGCCGTGCTCTGCCCAATGGGCCCGGATGCTCGCGGCCAGCGCATCAATGTATCCCGGGTCATCGGCGAAATTACGCAGGGTGCGCAATTCAGGTTGCCGGCGCACACGGCTGAGCCACCCCGTCACGGCGTCCAGCGACGATGCGGTGGTGGCCGCGCTGTATTGCGGGTACAGCGGCACGGCAAGAAGCCGCGTCACACCTTGCGCATGCAATTCGTCAAGAACCATGGCGGTCGACGGGTTGCCATAGCGCATGGCGTGGCGCACCAAGACGTGGTGGCCGCGCGCGCCAAGGTTTGCTTGCACGCTTGTCGCAAGCGCGGCAGTGCCGGTGGCCAGCGGTGAGCCTTTGGCTTGCCAGATGCTTGCGTATTTCGCAGCGGATTTGGGTGCGCGCAGCGGGAGGATGACCCCGTTGAGCAACGGCAACCAGATGGCGCGGGGAATCTCGACCACACGCCGGTCGCTCAGGAACTCGCGAAGATAGCGGCGCAAGGCAGGCGCCGTGGGTGCATCGGGTGTGCCCAGATTGAGCAGCAACACGGCCACACGCGGGGCCGTGCCATGGACGTATTGTTGATCTGCGTGGGAAGCAGTCATCGACCCAAGGCGCGATTAGGAATTGTGAAGCTGAAACAGCACTGTGGGCGCAGTCGGGTCGTTGGGCTTGGCCCCAAGGCAGATCTCGCCTTGGCCGTGCAGCACGCATTCGTTGCGACGCAGAGCAAGCACGTTGTCCTGTCCGTTGTAGCGGACCCAGGTCCCGTTACTGGACAAGTCAGTGAGCATGAAATAGCTCCCGCGCCATTCAATGCGTGCGTGTTGCCGCGACACGCGGACGTCATTGACCGAGAATTCGGCCGCCGGAGTGCGGCCGATGTGGATGGGGCTTTGCTCCGGGCTGAAATCTTGCGAGGTGTCTAACCAGCATAGGTTAAGGCGCTGGGTGAGGGCCGTGATGACGGTGGGTTGGTGTGGCAGGGTCTGGCTGTTTTGCCACGATGCATCCCATTCGATCTGGTGTACCGGCACCGGCACATCATAGCCTCGAAGAAAAATGGCGCCCAAGCTGCGAAGGCGCGCAAGCAGTTCCAGCGGCAGGCCTTCCATCACCGCGTCGCTGACAAGAATCTGCCCGCCGCCGGCGGAGTCCGACAGGCGAGCTGCGGCGTTCACGGCATCGCCGAAGCAGTCGCCGGGTGTCAAGACCACAGGGCCGCGAGAAAGGCCGATCTTTAGAGGCACGGAAATGGGTGTCTGGCCGGAGTGCCCCCAGAGGGCCAGGGTTTGCTGTACATCCGTGCAAGCGTTTACGGCGTCGGCATTGTTGTCGAACACGGCGAGTACGCCATCGCCGAGAGTCTTCACAACATGGCCACGATGGCTGCTTACCGCAGAAGACATGGCCTGCGTGACGCTGGTCATGAGCTTCGCGGCCGTTGCATCGCCCAGCGATTTGTAAAGGCCGGTACTGCCGACTACGTCGGCAAATACGACAGTACGTGTGACGGGTTTGCGCAAATTCGACATATTTGCCAGTCTAACGTGAGTTGGCCAGAGCTCCCATACCCGAGCGAGGGCACCCCCGGGCCTGCGCCAGCCGTGCATTGCCTCCACGGGCGCTTTCAAACACCCGCAAAGTGAGCGTGCGGGCCTGCACCGGCGGGGGCACCGGGCGGCGCTGCTGCTCGAGCACCCTTTGTGCCAAGTTTCAAATCCGCGTCTGCCAAACAAAACGCCACAGCGGCGGCTGTGGCGTTGTCAAGGGCTGGCGCCTAGGCGCTGCGGGCCTCGTTCGCGAGCATTGTGGCAAGCTCAAAGAGAATCAAGGAAGCTGCGCAGTTTGTCCGACCGCGTCGGGTGCTTGAGCTTGCGCAGCGCCTTGGCTTCGATCTGGCGAATGCGCTCGCGCGTTACATCAAACTGCTTTCCAACCTCTTCCAGCGTGTGGTCGTTGGCCATTTCGATCCCAAAACGCATGCGCAGTACCTTGGCTTCACGCGGCGTGAGGGAGTCGAGGATGTCCTTGACCACATCGCGAAGGCTGGCCTGGAGTGCAGCGTCGGTGGGCGCCAGCATGCCCGTGTCCTCGATGAAATCGCCCAAATGCGAGTCGTCGTCATCGCCAATGGGGGTTTCCATGGAAATCGGCTCCTTGGCGATTTTCATGATTTTTCGAACCTTGTCTTCAGGCATCTCCATCTTCTCGGCAAGCATGGCTGCATCGGGTTCGGTACCGGTTTCTTGAAGGTACTGGCGCGAGATCCGGTTGACTTTATTGATGGTTTCGATCATATGGACCGGAATACGGATGGTCCGAGCCTGGTCAGCGATCGACCGGGTGATCGCTTGGCGAATCCACCAAGTTGCGTAGGTCGAAAACTTGTAACCGCGGCGATATTCGAATTTGTCGACCGCTTTCATCAGGCCGACGTTGCCTTCCTGGATCAGGTCAAGGAACTGCAGGCCGCGATTGGTGTATTTCTTTGCAATGGAAATTACCAGACGCAAGTTGGCCTCGATCATCTCGCGCTTGGCCTCGCGCGCTTCCTGCTCGCCACGGCTCATCTGGGCATTGATGGCCTTGAAGTCTTCCAAAGGTACGACGACTCGAGTTTGGGTGTCGATCAGGCGCTGCTGCAATTCCTGAATCGAAGGGAGATTCCGGGCCAGAATCGAGCCATATGGTTTGGTCGAAGCGGCGAGTTTCTCAGCCCAGTTCAAGTCCAGCTGATGTCCGGGGAACGTCTTGATGAACTCCTCCTGCGGCATGCCGCAGCGGTCCACCACAATGCGGCGAATCTCACGTTCGTGGCGGCGCACTTCGTCGACTTGGCTGCGCAAAAGGTCGCATAGCTTTTCCACCGTGCGTGCGGTAAAGCGCACCTCCATCAGATTCTTCGAAATCTGGTCCTGCGCCTTGAGGTAGGACGCCGACTTATAGCCGTCCTTGTCGTAGGCGCGGCGCATCTTCATGAAGGCGTCATGCACGTCGGCGAAGCGTTCGAGTGCCTTAGCCTTGAGCTCCTCAAGCTTGACCGAGCTGGCAGCTGCTGCGGCTTCCTCGTCATCTTCCTCGGCCTCATCGGCCAATGCAAAGTCGACATCTTCCTCGGCCACGTAATCGTCGGACTCGTCGTCCGAGACCATGCCATCCACCACCTCGTCAACCGGCAACTGGTTGTTCGCGATACGCGCGGCCATGGCCAAGATCTCGGCCACGGTTGCAGGGGATGCAGAAATCGCCAGCATCATCTTGCGCAGGCCTTCCTCAATGCGCTTGGCAATGACGATCTCGCCCTCACGCGTGAGCAGTTGCACGGTGCCCATTTCACGCATGTACATGCGCACAGGGTCAGTCGTGCGGCCGAATTCCGAATCGACCGACGACAGCGCTGCCTCGGCTTCCTCTTCGGCTTCTTCTTCGCTCGAAGCGGTGGGCCCATGCTGATTGAGTAGCAAGGTCTGTGCGTCGGGGGCTTGTTCGTACACCGCGATGCCCATGTCATTGAGCATGCTGATGATGGTTTCGAGCAGGTCCGGGTCCGCCAAATTGTCGGGCAGGTGGTCGTTGATTTCGCCGTACGTCAGGAAGCCACGCGTCTTGCCGAGCTTGATCAGGTTTTTCAGGCGCTGGCGCCGACGCGCCAATTCTTCTTCGGTCACATTGGAGTCGTCATAGCCGAACTCCTTGAGCAGCTGCTTCTCCTTGGCGCGCGACGGGCGCCGGCCGCGGGGCATCGGCGCCGAAGGCATTGCGCTATCGTCGCCATCGTCAGGCATCGTGGCGCGGAAATCGTCCGCTGGCAGGTTTTTCTGCGTCTTGGCGGCTTTGGCTTCCTGCTTGGCAGCAGCCAGCTTGGCAGCCGCGCGCGCAGCCGCCTTAGCGGCCTCGGGGCTCTGCCCACTGGACTTCACGGCTTTTTCCTCAGGTTTGGCGGCAGCGCTGGCAGCGGAATTCGAGGCAACAGCCGGAGTTTTCTTGGTGGGCATAGATGGCGACTTGGATGCGGACGGTGCGGGGTCCTTGGCGTTCACGGGTGCAGATTTGACGCTGGCAGCGGTTTTCGAGGATGCCTGCGCCTTGGTTTTTGAAGGATCAGACTTGGATTTGGTCATGTTGAAGCTCCTCGTAGAAATCATCGCCCGCCGTCTGGACTGCAGCAGCAAACCCTGCCCTTGGCCGCCGCCGGCATATCACCGAAGCGCGTCGCGCTGCGCTTTAAGCGATTTTTTGCGGGAAAACATTTAATTATAGCCCGACGGGTCAAAAATCAAGCCCAGCGACAGTATCTTTTCGCACTGCCGGCGGCGCCGGTCGTGTCGCCGCTTGGATCAGAGGCGGGGAAGTTTCTGACTGAGTTCGACGAGCCGGGACGACAGACTCAAATATTCGAGCTTCGCCTGTTCATCGATCAAACCCGTGTGCGTAAGTTCCTGCTGTCGCTGTTTGACCCAGGCCAGTTCGATACTGAAGATTGCGCCAAACAAGTCTTGCTGCAAGTCATCAGCCTCCATGTCGAGCAAGTCGCCCGAGCCCAGGGCCTGCGCAGCCTCCAACAGGCCGTCCACGCGCAGGCCCTCCCACAAGGCCGACGCGCTGATATCGGGAAAAGCGTCCAGCCTGGCTTCAAGCCAGTTCGCCAGCTGCCGCGTGGAACTGCCATCCTGCATTAGAAGCTCATGCTGCGATGCGCTGAGACTGGCCCACAGACCCGGATGTGTGAGCAGAATGCGCATCGCCGTGCGCGTGTGGTCAGTACGCAGGCCCGACAAGCGCGCGGCACGCGTGGCACGCGTGGCTCCGCCTCTCGCTCGGCCTTGGCTGGGGAGCGCAGGTCCCGCGGGCACGCTCGCATGGCGCCCCCCCGGCAGTGCGAGTGCCTGTCGCAGCTCCGTCAACGGCGTCTGCAGGCGCTTGGCAAATTCGCCCACGATTTGCGATTTGAGGGTCGAATCAGGCAGCAAGGCGATAAGCGGTCGGGCGCGGGCGATGGCTTGGGCTCTACCCTCGGCAGTGGCTAGCGCCAGTCCGTCCGCCAAAGTGTCGAGAAGGAAAACGGAGAGTGGCTGCGCACGTCCGACTTCGCGTTCGAACGCGTCGGCACCAAACGTGCGCACAAACGTATCCGGGTCATGCTCAGGGGGAAGGAACAGGAATTTCACCGAGCGTTCATCGCCCAGTGTTGGCAACGCTGTTTCCAAGGCCCGCGCGGCAGCCTTTTGGCCTGCTGCGTCTCCATCAAAGCTGAAGACGATCTGGCCGCAATGTCGGAACAGCTTTCTGACATGCTCGGTGGTGCAGGCGGTTCCGAGCGTGGCCACAGCGTTGCCAACCCCGTGCTGGGCCAAGGCAATGACGTCCAAATAACCCTCGACCACCAGCACATACCCCTGACGTTGAATGGCCCCGCGCCCCTCAAATAGACCATACAGCTCCTCACCTTTGTGGAAAAGTGGAGTTTCGGGAGAGTTGAGATATTTGGGCTCGCCACGGTCCAGGATGCGCCCGCCAAAGCCGATGAGCTCGCCTTGCGCGTTGCGGATGGGGAAGGTAATGCGGTCGCGCAGGCGGTCATACCGGCGCGCCACGGTTCGCTCCTCTAGCGCGCCGGGCTCGAGGGTCTCGCCCTGCGGGTCGCGCGCCACTACCAATCCGGCCTGGATCAGGGTGTCAGCGTCATAACTGGGAAACACGCGCGCCAGGCCCTGCCAGTCATCAGGCGCGTAGCCCAAGCCAAATTGACCGGCAATTTTGCCGCTCAGCCCTCGCCCTTTCAAGTAGGCCACAGCCCGCGGTGTGGCGCGCAACTGGTCGCGGTAGAACTGATTGGCCTGCTCGAGCACCTCCCGCAGGTTGAGCTTGAGGCTGCGCTGCTCGCGTGTCTGCTGCGCCTGCCGCGGGTCTTGCGGTGTCTCCGGAACGGTCATCCCCGCTTGCGAGGCCAGTTCGCGCACCGCATCGGGAAAACTCAACGCCAAGTGATCCATGAGGAAGCCCACGGCGGTCCCGTGCGCACCGCAGCCAAAGCAGTGATAGAACTGCTTGGTTGGGCTGACCGTGAAGGATGGGGACTTTTCGGCGTGAAAGGGGCACAGCCCCTTGTAGTTGGTCCCGGCCTTCTTCAACTGGACCGAGCGCCCGACGACGTCGACGATATCCGTGCGGCCGAGGAGCTCCTGGATGAATTCTTGAGGAATCAGGGACATGGCCTATGGCTGATGGCACGCCGCATTGCGGCGCAGCGCCTGTGTAGTCCCTATTTCGGCGGCATGCGGATGGCACCGTCCAGCCGGATCGTTTCCCCATTGAGCATGGGGTTGGTGACGATCGCCTCAACCAGCATGGCGTATTCATCGGGGCGGCCAAGGCGGGAAGGGAATGGCACGGCGGCGCCAAGCGCGGTGCGCACCGACTCGGGCATGCCCATGAGCATGGGTGTCTCAAAAATACCTGGGGCGATCGTCATGACGCGGATGCCGTCCCGGGCCAAGTCGCGGGCCATGGGCAGTGTCATTCCAACCAGCCCGGCCTTGGACGCTGCATACGCCGTCTGGCCGATCTGGCCGTCGTAGGCAGCAACCGAGGCGGTGTGGATGATGATCCCGCGCTCTCCGTCGGCCAGCGGCTCCTGCGCGGCTATGGCAGCGGCGGCCAGTCGCGCCATGTTGAAGCTGCCAACTAGGTTGATATTGATCGTCCGCGCGAAAGCTTCAAGCGCATGAGGGCCGTCTTTGCCCAACGTGCGCGATGCGGGTCCCACGCCAGCGCAGTTGATCAAGCCGCGCAGCGTCCCCAGATCTTGCGCTTGGGCGACGGCCAGCATGGCGTCGGCTTCGCGCGTGACGTCACAATGCACGAAGCGGCCGCCCAGTTCTTTCGCGAGGGCCTGGCCCGCGTCATCCTGAACGTCGGCCAGGACGACGTGAGCGCCGGCTGCGCTCAGGCGTCGTGCAGTGGCCGCTCCGAGGCCCGAGGCGGCGCCGGTGACGATGAAAACGTGGGGCGCGATTTGCATACAGTGCTCCGGATCGAGGCGTGATTCGTGATTCAGTTCAATGCGGCGATGATGCGCTGGGTGACGTCATCCACCGATCCGACTCCGGAAATCTTGCGCAGCTTGGGCGCGGCGGAGTCACCAGTTTGCGCCCAGTGCATGTAGTAGTCCACCAGCGGCCGTGTTTGGGTGTGATAGACGGCCAGGCGCTTGCGCACGGTCTCCTCTCGGTCGTCATCGCGCAGCACCAGATCCTCGCCCGTCAAGTCATCCTTGCCGGGAACCTTCGGCGGGTTGTACTTGACGTGGTAAACGCGTCCGGACGCTGGGTGTACCCGGCGGCCGCTGAGCCGCTCGACGATGTCCTCGTCGGGCACGTCAAAATCAACCACGTAGTCGATGGCGACGCCCGCGGACTTGAGTGCATCCGCCTGCGCGATCGTGCGCGGAAAGCCGTCGAAAAGAAAGCCTCGCTCACAGTCGGGCTGCTGCAGGCGGTCGCGCACTAGGCCGATGATGATGTCATCGGACACAAGCGCGCCGGAATCCATGACCGCCTTGGCTTTGAGCCCGAGGGGCGTGCCGGCCTTGACCGCGGCGCGCAGCATGTCGCCGGTTGAGATTTGCGGAATACCGTGGCGGGCGCAGATGGTGGCGGCCTGCGTACCTTTGCCAGCGCCGGGTGCGCCCAGCAAGATTAAACGCATGGAAACTCCCGTATTTTGTGGTTGGAACAAGGGATTGCAATACACATTTCAGAATAGCACGGGCACTCCGCCATCGGCCTGACAAACGCTCCTGAGCCCGCCCGCAAACGCCCCGGCAATCGGGGCGCATCGCGCCCGGGCGCTAGGGATCCGGGTGCCCAAGCAGTCGCCGCACCCGCGTCAGATCCTCAGGTGTATCGACCCCCGAAGCGGGCGGCGTCTCTAGCGTCAGTACGGCGATGCGCCACCCATGCCAGAGCGCGCGCAGCTGCTCCAGGGCTTCGTCCTGCTCCAGTGGGCACGATGGCAGTTGAGTGAATCGCTTGAGGGTCGCAGCCCGGTAGGCGTAGAGGCCAACATGACGCAAGAAGGGCAGCGCTGAAATCGTGGAGGGTAGGCTCACAGCTGCGCCAGGGGTGCCAGCCGGGCTCAGCCGCGCGAAGGCATCACGCCGCCAGGGGATGGGTGCGCGGGAGAACAGCAAAGCGTAGTGCCTCGCATCGAGCACCACCTTCACCACGTTCGGATTGAGCACTTCGGCGATGTCGGTGATCGGGTGCGCAGCGGTGGCGATGTCGGCCTGCAGGTCATTGGCAAGGGCTTGCGCACATGCGCGAATCAGCGCGGGGTCGATCAGCGGCTCATCGCCTTGCACGTTGATCACCACCTCCGACTCGGGCAGGGCGAGGCCAGCGGCAGCTTCGGCAATGCGGTCGGTGCCACTGGCATGTTCGGCGCTCGTGAGGAGTGCCTGCACCCCGTGATCGGCGCAGGCATGGGCAATGTCGGCGTCGTCGGTGGCCACCGCTACCAGCCGGGCACCGCTTTGCGCAGCCCGGCGAGCCACGTGGACCACCATGGGCAGGCCCGCAATGTCAGCCAGCGGCTTGTCGGGAAGGCGGGTGGAGGCGCGGCGGGCAGGGATCAGAACGGTGAAGCCTGTCACCTTCAGGGTTCCGTGCCGCCGGCCGTAAGTGTTGGCGCATCGCCAGGCGGGACTTCAGCTCGGGCGTCCATGTCGCGTGCCTGTTCCACCAACATGACAGGAATTCCATCGCGAATCGGAAAGGCAACTCGGTCGCGCGGGCAAACGAGTTCCTGCGCAGCGCGCTCGTAATCGAGCGGGCCCTTGCAAATCGGGCAAACCAGCAGGTCAAGCAGACGTGAGTCCATGGGGGCGTTCCGTACGCGCACGCAATTGCGCTTGCAGCCAGGGGAAGAATGCGGGGTCGATGTCAAGTTCCAGTCCGATGGCCCACAGGCGCTCGAGCGGCATGACTGAAGCGTTGCATTTTAGGGCGTCCTTTTCCGTCATGAGAATCGCTGCGGCGGTCATCGCCGCAAAGGGATCGCGTTCGTAGCGGTGATGATCGGGCAGAGCCAGCGTGGCGGTCAGATGCACCCCTGCCTGGCGGAGCATGGCAAAAAACTGCTCAGGATTTCCAATGCCGGCTGCGGCGGCTACGCCAAGTTCGCCGAAACGATGGAGGAATGCGTCGAGCGTGAGGTACTCGCCACTTCGGAGATTGCGTACGGCACCAAGGTGCCGGCCGATCGCAAATCGCGGTGCGGCGGAGCGCACACGCAGCAGCACGTCGGGCGGCCCCAGGGTCGCAGCACGCGGTCGATTCCAGTTTTCGCGCAAGGGACCGGCCGGCAACAGCCAGCCATTGCCGGCCCCACGCGCGTCAGTCACAACGAGCTCCAAATCCCGCGCGAGCCCCAAGTGTTGCAGGCCATCGTCGCTCAGCAAGACATCGACCTGGGGATTCGCTTGCAGCAAGGCCTGTGCGGCACGCGGTCGATTGCGGCCGACCCAGACCGGACATTCCGACAGGCGCGCCAGCAGCAGCGGCTCGTCCCCGCTCTGCCGTGCATCCCCGTTGGGCAGCACGTCCAGCGGGTCCGGCGCATGCTTGCTGCGGCCGTGACCGCGTGACACGATGCCAGGCTTCCAGCCCGCTACGCGCAGGCTGCGGGCGATCGCCAGAACGAGCGGAGTCTTGCCCGTGCCGCCCACGGTGACATTGCCCACCACGATCACTGGAATCGATGCGCGCCAGTGCGGCAACCACCCCTGCCGGTAAGCCAACCGCCGCACCGCGGCCAGCAAGCCAAACACGCCCGCCAGCGGCAGCAGCGCAATGGCGGGTAAAGACCGGCGCATCCACCAGGCTGGCCAGCCGGCACTGCTGTGCTGACTTTGGAGGGCAGCACGATGCGGTGCGGGATCCGGCAAACCGGTGGCGGATTTCACGAGCCGGATGCGCGTTGCGTGGCGAAGGTCAGTTGACTCAGTCCAGCAAGGCGTGCAGCTTCCAGCACGTTGATCACCGACTGCTGCGTGCTTTGCGCATCGGCGCTGATCACCACCATCGTGTTCGCATTGCCTTTGGCCGCCTGGGTCAGTGCGGTCACGATGTCATTCACGCTGCGCGTGGGAAGGATGCGCCCGTTGACCGCATACGTGCCATCGGCGGCCACGCCGACAACAACCTCATGCGTGTACGGTTGGGCCTTCGGCGCGTCAGCGGTCGGCAGGTTGATTTTCAGTTCGGTGTACTTCGAATATGTGGTGGTGATCATCAGAAAAATCAGGATCACCAACAACACGTCGATCAATGGAATGAGGTTGATTTCCGGATCGTCGGGGCGGGGGCGCTGGAAATTCATCGTGCGGTCACGGAAGGATCAAGCGCGGGCAGGCGAAGCACCTTCAACTTGCGGCTGAAGGTGCGTGGCCAAGCGCCTCGCTGCCTGTTCGAGTTCGATGCCGAAATCGTCAACGCGACCCCGGAAATAGCGATAGAACATCAACGACGGCACGGCAATGATCAGGCCGAAGGCGGTGTTGTACAGCGCCACGGAGATGCCATGGGCTAGCAAAGTGGGATTGGTGCTGCTTCCGGTTTGCGAGCCGAAGATCTCAATGAGGCCCACAACGGTGCCCAGCAGCCCAAGGAGGGGCGCCGCCGAGGCCACCGTACCAAGAGCATTCAGGTAGCGCGCGAGCCGATGCATGACCGCCCGTCCGCTGTTCTCCATGTCTTCGCGCAGGCTCTCCATGCTGGCGTGCGGCCTGCGCACGGCGCGAAACCCCGCAGCCAGCACTGCACCCAAGGGAGAATTGAGCTCCAGCTTGTCAATGGTGTCGGGCGTGGGCACAGTGGACGCAGACACCGCCATGGCTTCATCCAGGAGACGGGGCGGGATGACCCTGGCGGTTCGCAATGTGGACAGGCGCTCAAGGATGATTGCCAGTGCTGTGATGGAACAGGCAATCAGCGGCCAGATTGGCCAGCCTGCGGCTTCGACGATGCTCAGCAAGATGGGATCCTCAACGTCGGGGAAAGTGAAAGGGTGGTTGGACGCCTGCATGGTAAACCGAGGCCAAGGGCATCTTTGCGAAGTCCATGTTGTGCTGCGCAGCACAAACGCGGGGGCCACGAGGCCTGCTGGCTGGCGGCTGATTGCATGCTTGGGTCGGGACTTTCGAGTTATCCCGGAAAATTGTGGATAACAATGTGCGCAACCCGGGGGGATGTGCCCCAGAAGGCCGAATTCCAAGGCCTGGAATTAATGTGACTGTTTTTTGAACACGAAAAAATCATGATAAATCAACGATATAAAATGATTTTGCGCGACTTCTGCCATCCGAGCTGCACCGTGTCATCGAGTCTGGCGAAATGTGGACATTTTCGATTGACTCACCAGCGCGAATCGGTTTTTCATCGTGCGCGTTGAGCTTGGCCAGGCCGAAGCGTGGAGCGTCAGCAGCTTGGCGCGGGCGCTTGCTGATACCTTGTTCGCGCGCTTCGGCGTCGTCACCGTGCAGGGTGAGATCAGCGGTTTCACCCGTGCAGCGAGCGGCCATTGCTATTTTTCTTTGCGCGACGAGGCGGCGCAACTGAAGTGTGTGATGTTTCGCCAGCGCGCGGCGTTGGTGAATTTTGATGTGCGTGACGGCCAGCGCGTCGAGGTGAAGGCGGCGGTCGGCATTTATGAGCCTCGGGGCGATCTGCAACTCACGGTTGAATCCTTGCGTGCAGCAGGACAGGGCGCCTTGCTGGAGCAGTTTCTTCGCCTGAAGGGCAAGTTGCAGGCCGAGGGGTTGTTCGATCCCGCGCGCAAACGCGCGCTGCCAGCGCACCCGAATGTGGTTGGCATTGTGACCTCGCCCCAGGCGGCCGCTTTGCAGGATGTGCTGGCGACGCTCGCGCGCCGTAGTCCGCAGGTGCGTGTGGTCATTTACCCGGCTTCAGTTCAGGGACCCGGTGCTGCTCCGGAACTCGCGCGGGCCGTGCAGACGGCTGGGATGCGGCGCGAAGTGGACGTACTGCTGATCGTGCGCGGGGGCGGCGCGATGGAAGACCTCTGGGCCTTCAATGACGAGGCGCTGGCGCGTGCGCTGGCAGCCAGCCCGATTCCGGTGATCAGCGGAGTGGGTCATGAGACCGACTTCACCATTGCCGACTTTGTGGCCGACAGGCGTGCAACCACGCCCACGGCAGCAGCCGAACTGTGTGCTCCGGCTTGGGCCGACCTGCGCCAGGCTGTCGCCAGCCAGGGGCGTGCGTTGCAGCAGGCCTGGCAAAGGCGGCTAGCACGCGAGCAGCAGACCCTGGACCGGCTGCAACTGCGACTGCCCACGCCGCAACGCATGATGCACGCTGCTGCGCTGCACCTGCGCGACGTGCAGGCGCGCATGCAGAGCATCGTGCGCGCTGCGCTGGCGCAGCGCATGCAGGCGCTGGAGCATGCGTCGCGGCAACTCGCGGGCCTTCCCGCGCGGGGTTTGGCGACGCGCCAGCTCGAGTTCGCCGAGATCGAGCGAAGGCTCAGCCAGGCGACCGTGCAGCGTATTCACCGCGATGCAGGCAAGCTTGATGGATTGAGGGAGCGTTTGACCCTGCTTGACCCCGCGGCGACATTGCAGCGTGGTTATTGCCTCGCCTGGCATGCGGGGGGCGCACTCGTGCATGAGGCCAGCGAGGTGCAGGGCGGACAAGAGCTGGTGCTGGCTACGGCTGGATCGGCGGCGCGCCTTGCGGTGCGCTCGGCCGCAAGCGTCGAGCATCCACTGGCAGCCACACGGCAAACCAGGCCGGGCGAAAGTTCCTAGAATCGGCGGTTCGAATCGCTTCGTTCAAGAAAGGAAGGCCATCCCATGGAACACCAACTCCCCGCACTGCCGTTTACTCTGGATGCGCTGGCGCCGCACATGTCGCGCGAAACCCTGGAATATCACCACGGCAAGCACCACCAGGCATACGTCACAAACCTTAACAACTTGATCAAGGGCACCGAATTTGAACCACTCAGTCTGGAAGAAATCATCCGCAAGGCGCCGGCGGGCGGCGTTTTCAACAATGCGGCCCAGGTCTGGAATCACACGTTCTTCTGGCATTGCCTGAGCCCCCAGGGTGGCGGCGAGCCTGGCGGAGCGTTGCTGGCCGCCATCAACGCCAAATGGGGTGGTTTTTCGGCCTTCAAGGAGGCGTTTCAAAAGTCGGCGGTGGGCAATTTCGGCTCGGGCTGGACGTGGCTCGTGAAGAAGCCCGACGGGTCGTTGGACATCGTCAATACCAGCAATGGCGCGACGCCGCTGACGACGGCCGACAAGCCGCTGTTGACCGTGGACGTGTGGGAGCATGCCTATTACATCGACTTCCGCAATCGCCGCCCGGACTTCGTCTCAACGTATCTGAACCACTTGGTTAACTGGTCCTTCGCGCAGAGCAACTTCGGCTGACCGGATGCGGGACAAGCCCCGCCGTTCAGGGCAGGAAAGGATCGCGCGGATGCCACGGGCATCCCGTTGGGGCTTGCGCCCGGTTTGCTTGATGCCGCTTATCAGGCCTGTTTTTTAAGGGCGGCACACGCCCGAGTCGACTGTGAAGTGCGCGGGATCGCCATGCCTCCAGCGGCACGAACCCACCGAAGCGGGCTCATCCCGGCTCGATACCGCGGTGAGCCCCGCAGGCATCTCTGTCCTGCGTGCACCAAAGCGGTGGCCGCAGGCCAAGGGCGAAGAGGACGTCTAGCAAGGAAACGCTAGGACAAGGCGCGCGGCGCGGTTCGGTCCTGCGCTTCTCTTTTTGCCTGCTATTTCGCGGCGGCGCTGCCGAACGGCGCGCCGCGCAGTGTGAAACCGGGCTTGATGCCGCGTTTGGCGAACCAGCCGAAGGGCATTTCCAGCGCGAATCGCACGTTTTGCACAGCACAGTGGCTGTCTAGGGTTTGCGGCTGCATGTCGGCGGTATTCGCGATGGTGCCGTGGTCGTCGATGAATGCCACCGTCAGCGGAATCAGCGTGTTTTTCATCCACATGCAGACCGGGCGATCGTCCTCAAAGACGAAGAGCATGCCATGGTTGCCACTGAGTTCGCGGCGAAACATGAGGCCGGTTTCACGCTCTTCGGACGTACTGGCCACTTCGGCCTGGATGAGTTGCATGCCGGCTTGCAGCGTGGTTTGCGGAAGCACAGCGAGTTGCGCTTGGGAAAAGGGCGCTGCTGCAGTCAGCATGACCGTCAGCACGACGCGCCACACAGGAGCGGGTCGCAGATTCATTGGGTTGATGGATGTAGGCGTGTTCAAAACGCGCTCAATTATCCGGCAAATGCGGCGGAGGCGACGTACCGCTTTGACGCAAATGCCACGAGGCGCCCGAAGGCGCCTCGTGGAGTCCGGGCTGGAACACGCCCGCCCTGGACCGCTAGACAGACGGTTGATTACTTGGCGGCGGGAGCTGCTTCGGCCTTCTTCTCAACCTTCTTTTCCATCTTCTTTTCGACGCGCTTCTTGTGCTCGATCTTCTTGTGATGCTTCACAACCTTGTGCGCGGCAGGCTTGGCAGCCGCGGCAGGCTTGGAGGCCTCGGGGGCAGCCTGGGCCATCACGGCGGAGGCGAAGAACATGGCGAACACGGCGGCGAGAATCTTCTTCATGACTAACCTTTCATTGTGAATTTGAATGTGATCCGAGAGGATCGCTTCCTGTAACGCGGCTGCCTGAATTTCGGTTGACGCGCCCGGCACGCATTGAGCCTGCGCATTGGATGTGCGAGCAGCCGGCCGCACCGGCGGCGTCGGAGTTGTGTTGCTCGGTAGAAATCATGACTTGGATCAGTCTTATGTCTTATAAAAGACATCGTCGATTCCCCGCAGGCGGTCTAGAATGGCACGGTTCAAACCCCGGAGATCCACATGTACCAACATATTCGCGTGCCCGCTGAAGGGCAGCGCATCACCGTTGCGGCCGATCAATCGATCAGCGTGCCGGACCACCCGATCGTTCCCTTTATCGAAGGAGACGGCACTGGCGCCGATATCACCCCCGTGATGCTCAAGGTGGTGGATGCGGCCGTTGCCAAAGCCTATGGCGGCAAACGCAAAATCTCCTGGATGGAGCTCTACGCTGGGGAGAAGGCCACACGCGTTTATGGTCCTGATGTTTGGTTGCCGGAAGAGACCATGCAGGCGTTGAAGGATTTCGTGGTGTCGATCAAGGGGCCGCTGACCACCCCTGTCGGTGGCGGGATCCGTTCGCTCAACGTCGCGCTTCGGCAGGAACTCGACCTGTACGTGTGCCTGCGGCCGGTACGGTATTTCCAAGGGGTGCCTTCGCCTGTGAAGGAGCCGGAAAAGGTGGACATGGTGATCTTCCGGGAGAATTCGGAAGACATTTACGCCGGGATTGAATGGCAGGCCGAGTCCGAAGGGGCAAAAAAGATCATCGATTTTCTGATCCACGATATGGGGGTGAAGAAAATCCGGTTTCCAGCCACCTCGGGGATCGGTATCAAGCCGGTGTCACGCGAAGGAACCGAGCGTCTGGTACGCAAGGCGATTCAGTACGCCATCGACAATGGGCGCAAGTCGGTGACACTCGTGCACAAGGGCAACATCATGAAATTCACCGAGGGAGGGTTCCGTGACTGGGGCTACGCTCTCGCGCAGCGGGAGTTTGGTGCGCAGCTCGTGGATGGCGGGCCGTGGTGCAGCTTCAAGAGCCCGAAGACGGGGCAAGAGATCGTTGTCAAGGACATGATCGCCGACGCCTTTTTGCAGCAGATTATCTTGCGACCGGCCGAATACGACGTGATCGCGACGCTCAACCTCAATGGTGACTACATCTCCGACGCCTTGGCTGCGCAGGTGGGGGGCATCGGCATCGCGCCGGGTGCAAACCTGTCAGATACGGTAGCCATGTTCGAGGCCACACATGGCACGGCGCCAAAATACGCCGGCAAGGACTATGTCAACCCGGGTTCGGAAATTCTTTCCGCCGAGATGATGCTGCGCCACATGGGGTGGGTGGAGGCAGCGGACTGCATCGTCGCGGCGATGGAGCGAGCCATTCAGTCCAAGCATGTCACGTATGACTTCGCCCGACTGATGCCGGGCGCAACCCAAGTGTCGTGCTCTGGGTTCGGGCAGGTGATGATCGACCATATGTAGCAAGCGCGAACGCTCCCGCCTGTCAACGCGCGGCGTTGTGGCGGGGGTTTCCCACGTCGCCCACCGGAGCTGGACGGCCTTGCTGCCGTCCAGACTGAGCGTGGCCTGCATGGGCGTGACTTCGGGCCGTTTCGACCCTGGCTGAATCTTGGACTGCAGGCACATCGTGCGCTTTCGATCGCTTTCGATCGCGATCCCGTTCCGAATCCGCGAGGACTTGATCCACGCCGTGCTGCACCATCGCCCAGCGCCTGAATGATGGCCAGGCCAAGGCGCTGATCACGGTCGACGGTTCCTTGCGGCGTGGCAAGCCGGTCGGCGCCAAGGCAGTCGCCGACGAGGCGCTGCTCCATTGTCCCGGTGTGCGTCACGTCGTGGTCCTGAGCCATCTCGCCACCGAGCATGGATGGACAGACGAACGTGATCACTGGTGGGATGAGCTCGCTGCCGGCGCGCCTGAGGATTGCATGGCCGTGCCAACGGAACACATGCCAGCCGACGATCCGATCCTGCTGATATTCACATCAGGAACCAGCGGCAAGCCGAAGGGACTGGTGCATACGCATTGCGGCTTCCCGGTCAAGACGGCGCTGGATCTTTCGATCTGCATGGATCTCAAGCCCGAAGACCGCTTCTTGTGGATGTCGGACATGGGTTGGCTGATTGGTCCGATCCTGGTCTTTGGCGGGCTGCATGTCGGTGCCACGGTGGTTCTGGCAGAGGGCGCCCCAATTTCCCGCAGGCTGATCGCCTGTGGCGCCTCATTGAGCGTCATCGCGTCACCTACCTCGGTCTTGCACCCACCGTGGCACGTCTGTCGATGTCGCTTGGGGGTGACGCCATCCGAGACATTGATCTCACGTCGCTGCGTGTCATCGTCTCCACCGGCGAGCCCTGGACGCCCGAAGCCTGGCACTGGACCTTCGAGCAGGTTGGGCGGCGGCGAGTCCCGCTGCTCAACTATTCCGGAGGAACCGCGATTGGCGGCATCCTGACGGGCACGGTGATTCATCCGCTCAAGCCCTGCGCCTTTGCAGGACCCGTGCCCGGCACCGGCGCCGACGTGGTCGATGCTGAAGGCAACAGCGTCGGTCCCAATGGGATGGGCGAGCTGGTGATGCGCAGCCCCAGCATCGGGCTCACGCGTGGTTTGTGGCACGACCGGGAACGCTACCTTCAAAGCTACTGGCCACGCCTGCCCAACCTGTGAGTGCACGGCGACTTCGCCAGCCGCGACGCTGACGGCCTGTGGTATTTGCACGGCCGTTCTGACGACACGCTCAAGATCGCGGGCAAGCGCACCGGTCCCTTCGAAATCGAGGCGCTGCTGATGGCCCCCGGCCTCGTGCTCGACGCAGCAGCGATCGGCATGCCGCATGCCGTCAAAGGTACTGCGGTGGTCTGCGTTTGCGTGCCGCGCCCAGGTATCGAGATGGATGCCGCAGCCAAAAGCCTTTCGGCCGCCGTGGTCGAAGGGTTGGGCGGGGCATTTTGGCCAGCCCAAGTGGTCTTCGTTGCCGACCTGCCACGCACTCGCCGGTTGGCTTTGCCTAAGTGACGCTGCGCGTCAGGCCGGGCTAGGAAGGGGAATGCGCGAGCATGTGTTCAAGAGGGCGATAAAGGTGCCGGACCGCGGCCGCCTCAACATTGCAGCGGTGTCGTGCGGCATGGGGGTCGCGCATCCTGGACGAATCACGGCGCTATGCGCGTGACCGCAAGCAGTTTGGCAAAGCGATTGGCCAGTTCCAACTGATCCAGGCCATGCTGGGCGACAGCCAAGCCGAGCTGCTGACTGGTCGCTGGTGAAGGACGTCGCTCAGCGCTTCGTCGGCAAGCCGGCCTGTGTATCCGATCCGGACGTCTCGATGCGCGTGTCCTGTGCCAAGCTCTTCGCCACCGAGATGGTGGGCCGCGTGGCCGACCGCGGCGTGCAGATTCACGGCGGCGCCGGATACATTAACGAATACCCAGTGGAACGCTTCTACCACGATGCGCGCCTGCTGCGCCTGTACGAAGGCACCACGCAGGTCCAGCAACTCATCATCGGTCGGGAGCTTCTGCGCGCCGATTGATGGCAGCCCATAGCCCGCGTCACTTCAAACGTCAACCAAGGACATTTCATGTCGACCAAGTCCACCCACGGAACCTTCAGCTGGGAAGACCCCTTCCACCTCAGCGCGCAGCTCACCGATGACGAACGCCAGGTGCAGGACGCCGCCCGTGCCTACGCACAGGAGAAGCTCCTGCCGCGTGTGCAGCTGGCGTTCCGCAACGAGATCACCGATGCATCCATCTTCCGCGAGATGGGCGAGCTCGGCCTGCTGGGACCCACCATTCCCGAGCAGTACGGCGGCGCCGGGCTGAACTACGTCTGCTATGGCCTGGTCGCGCGCGAAGTCGAGCGAGTGGACTCCGGATACCGCAGCATGATGAGCGTTCAGAGCTCGTTGGTCATGGTGCCCATCAACGAATTCGGCACTGAGGCGCAGAAGCAGAAGTACCTGCCCAAGCTCGCCACCGGCGAGTGGATCGGCTGCTTCGGCCTGACCGAACCCAACCACGGCAGTGATCCCGGCAGCATGATCACACGCGCGAAGAAGGTGGACGGTGGCTACAGCCTGAGCGGCGCCAAAATGTGGATCACCAACAGTCCCATCGCCGACGTGTTCGTGGTCTGGGCCAAGGACGATGGCGGCCAGATCCGCGGTTTCATCCTTGAAAACGGCTGGAAGGGGCTGAGCGCCCCAGCAGTCCACGGCAAGGTCGGGCTGCGCACCAGCGTCACCGGCGAAATCGTCATGGACGAGGTCTTCGTGCCGGAGGAAAATGCTTTTCCCGATGTGCGCGGCTTGAAGGGCCCGTTCACCTGCCTCAACAGCGCGCGCTTCGGCATTGCCTGGGGTGCGCTGGGCGCAGCGGAGGACTGCTACTTCCGCGCCCGCCAGTACGTGATGGACCGCGAGCAGTTCGGCCGCCCGCTGGCCGCCAACCAGCTCATCCAGAAAAAGCTGGCCGACATGCTGACCGAGATCAGCCTTGGGCTGCAGGGTTGCCTGCGCCTGGGTCGCATGAAAGACGAAGGCACCGCCGCGGTGGAGATCACCAGCCTCCTCAAGCGCAACAGCTGCGGCAAGGCGTTGGACATTGCGCGTCTTGCGCGCGACATGATGGGAGGCAACGGCATCAGCGACGAGTTCGGCGTTGCTCGCCACCTCGTAAACCTGGAAGTGGTGAATACCTACGAAGGCACGCACGACGTGCACGCGCTGATCCTGGGGCGTGCAATCACCGGCATTGCTGCGTTTGCGAACTGAAGGGCGGCCTGACCATGAAAATCATCGTTCCCGTCAAGCGCGTGGTGGACTACAACGTCAAGGTGCGCGTCAAGGCCGACCAGTCCGGCATGGACTTGGCCAACCTGAAGATGAGCATGAATCCGTTTGACGAGATTGCGGTGGAAGAAGCAGTGCGCGTGAAGGAAAAAGGCGTGGCCACCGAGGTCATCGCGGTCTCCTGCGGCGTGGCGCAGTGCCAGGAAACGCTGCGCACGGCCATGGCCATCGGTGCCGACCGCGCCATCCGGATGGAGACCGCCGAAGAGCTCCAGCCCCTGGCCGTGGCCAAGCTTCTCAAGGCTTTGGCGGACAAGGAACAGCCCGGTCTCGTGATCCTGGGCAAGCAGGCCATCGACGACGACTGCAACCAGACCGGCCAAATGCTGGCCGCGCTGGCCGGTTTACCGCAGGGCACGTTCGCCTCAAAGGTCGAGGTGGCCGACGGCGCAGTGAACGTGACCCGCGAAGTCGACGGCGGCCTGGAAACCCTGAGGCTTTCCCTGCCGGCCATCGTCACCACCGACTTGCGCCTGAATGAGCCGCGTTATGTGACGCTGCCCAACATCATGAAGGCCAAGAAGAAGCCGCTGGACACCGTCAAGCCCGAAGACCTCGGTGTGGACGTGACTCCGCACCTCAAGACCCTGAAAGTCACCGAGCCACCAAAGCGCACGGCCGGTGTCATGGTGCCCGACGTGGCTGCCATGGTCGAGAAGCTGAAAAGCGAGGCAAAAGTCATCTGAGCCGGAAACCAAACCGAACACTGGAACACAGAACATGACCGCACTCGTCATTGCCGAACACGACAACGCCACCATCAAGGGCGCCACCCTCCGACCCGTGATCGACAGCGAATACGCGCTCGACCATGGACACGCCGCGTTGGACCGCCTGGAGTCGGGTGCGCAGTTCGGCAAGGTGGTCTTGCGCATCGAAGGAGTTTTTCCACACTGGATTTCTCCATGACCCAAGTTCATACCGAAGCGATTGGCGATGTGCTGCTGATCGAAATCAACAATCCGCCCATCAACGCCGGATCGATTGACGTGCGCCAGGGACTGAAGGACGCGATCGCACAGCTGGCAGCCGAGCCCACAATGCGCGCAGGCGTCATCATCGGTGCCGGGAGCACCTTCATGGCCGGCTCGGATCTGCGTGAATTCGGTCAGCCGTTGCAAGATCCGCAACTGCCGGACGTGCTGGCCGCTATTGAAGCCTGTGCCAAGCCGGTGGTGGGGGCGCTGCACGGCGCTGTGCTGGGCGGCGGCCTCGAACTTGCCCTGGCCTGCGATGCGCGCATCGCGCTCGCAGGCACGGTGCTGGGCCTGCCAGAGGTCACGCTGGGCATCATTCCCGGAGCGGGCGGCACGCAACGCCTGCCGCGCCGTACCGGTTGGCTCCGCGCGATCCAGATGGTGTGTAGCGGCGAGCGCATCACGGCCGACGTGGCACGCGACCTGCGCCTGGTGGACGAGGTGGTGGCGACCGATCTGCAGGCGCAGGCTGTGGCGCTGGCGCGTCGGCTGGCGGGCAAGTGCCGCATCCGCGAAGAGTCCGTGCCCGCCGAGGAGGCGGACGCGGTCGAGCAGGCCGAGCAGGTCGCCCTGCGCGCAGGCAGGCGCCGCCCGGCCGAGATCGGAAG
>JABBOE010000275.1 GCA_019351955.1 Pseudomonadota bacterium | reverse complement strand
CATTGGCCCAGGTACCTGATCACGTTGATGGACTCAAGCGAGCCCGAAAACGCCGCATACACGACCCAACACGTCAGAGTGTGACAACGCACACGTCATTGCGTCGCGTTTGGTACAAAACGTGTAGGGGATTTCGGCAATTCACAGGGGCCCACCACCATGCGCCAGCGAACTTCCGCAGGTTTCACCTTGATTGAACTGATGATCGTCGTGGCAATCATCGCCATACTTGCCGCCATCGCCATCCCCGCCTACCAGGACTACCTGATTCGGGCGCAGGTGTCTGAAGGGATGGTGCTGGCAAGCGGTGCCAAGTCAGCAGAATGGGATTTCGTCTCCAACACTGGACGCTTCCCTCCCTCCAATCAATCAGCAGGCTTGGCCAAGAATACGTCCATCAACGGTAGCTACGTCTCGAAGGTTGATGTTACCAATGGCGTTATCAGGGTTTGGTTCGCCGGACCCAAGGCCAACGTCGCCATCAGCGCACCCAGCAAATACCTCGTGCTATCACCAATCACCCATACCGGTAGCATTTCCTGGACCTGCAAGAAAAGCACGGTGGACCCACAATACCTGTCCACGACCTGCCGCTCGTGATTGATGAGGTTCTTGCCAGTCCGTCGGCGCACAAACTGACAAAAAGCGTCACTATTTGCCCTGCCGCGACCACGCCTGATCCAGCGTCGGGATCGCAATTCAGAAATCACGTCTCAGGAGGTGATGACGCTTGCGGGCTTTCGTGACGAGAGGCACAATCCTTGGGCCTGCGGTATGCGGGAATATGCAAGCGGCAGTGATGGCACACATTCTGCATCACTCTGCCACGAGCTTCCTGGTCGTTCCTGACCACGAGTATGGGGTCCTGTCCCGCCTAGGGGGTTTCGGGACTGGAGCTCGGGGGGCATCAACGGTTAGCTAACCAAACTACAGAGGAACCACCATGAAGAACATGCAGAAAGGCTTTACCCTGATCGAACTGATGATCGTCGTTGCGATCATCGCGATCCTCGCCGCCATCGCTATCCCGGCCTATCAGGACTACCTGGTTCGTTCGCAGGTTTCGGAAGGCGCTGTGCTCGCCGATGGCGCCAAGACCGCGATCGCCGAGTATTACTCCAATACCGGCAGTTTCCCGGGCACCAACCTCTCTGCCGGTCTCGCGCCCAAAGCCAGCATTGTTGGCAAGTACGTGAGCTCGGTCGGCGTCGGTGCCACTGACGCGGGTGCGAACGGCGTCATCAAAGTTACCTACGGCAACTCCGCAAATACCGCCATTGCCGGCAAATTCTTCAGCCTGTCGGCGATCACCCATGCCGGCTCGATCGAATGGAGCTGCAAGAACACGAGCTACACGACCGTGGCTGCGAAGTACCTGCCGACTTCGTGCCGCTGATAACACGCTGGTTTCTGCGATGATCCGAAGGGCCGCCCAGTGCGGCCCTTCTCTTTTATGGATCTGGATCGGGTTTCCCCATGTCCTCCC
Source organism: Pseudomonadota bacterium (assembly GCA_019351955.1). Lineage (GTDB taxonomy): Bacteria > Pseudomonadota > Gammaproteobacteria > Burkholderiales > Burkholderiaceae_C > Thiomonas_A. Next base: position 1,178 of record JABBOE010000275.1, on the reverse strand, counting down.
GCTTTTCACCGCTGGCAATTTTGTCGCTGACCGCCGCCATGCTGGCGCTGGCGGTCTGGGCCTATGCCCCCGGCCTTCACGGCGGTTTCCTGTTCGATGACTTCGGCAACCTCCCCGCGATCGGCGCTTCGGGTCCGGTGGATCACTGGGCCACGTTCTTCCGCTACATCACCTCTGGCGGCGCTGACCCCACTGGACGTCCGCTGGCGCTGCTGAGCTTTCTGCTCGATGCGCGCGACTGGCCGGCCGCGCCGTATCCGTTCAAGCGCACCAGCCTGCTGCTGCACCTGCTCAACGGCGTGTTGCTGGCACTCCTGTTGCGCCGGCTTGGCCGTGAATCGCTGCAGCCCGCCATGCATGTCCGCAGCGACCTGGCGGCGGTGCTTGGGGCCGGGTTCTGGCTGCTGCATCCGTTGCTGGTGTCGACCACGCTGTACATCGTGCAGCGCGAAGCGATGAGTCAGGGAAGATGGCTGGTCATGCTGATGGTCGGATGTATGGCCGGTTGCACGAGCTTCATTGCACGGCAGATTGAACATCCTGGCCATTCCCGTTCACGCGCCATGGACGACCTGCTCTCGGGCATTGGTTTCCATCACGACACCATGCGTACCCGGGAAGGCGTGAGCATCGCTTACTGGACAGCGCCGCCGAGAGACTATCGCTTCAAGGAAACGTTCCAGTTGCGCCACAACGAAGGCGGCGCTGTCAGTATTTCCTACAAGATCAAGTTCGGCGACAAGCCGATCAAGGCGATGTTGCTGGCGCCAAAAGGCAGTGTCGTACTGTTGCATCCGTGGGGCATGGCCGGTGCCTCGATGATGCCTTGGGGCTTGAATTTCGCAGCGGCGGGCTATCGGGTTGTGATGCCCGATCTGCGCAGTCAGGGGGAGTCGTCAGATGCGCCTGTGGGCTATGGGCCACGTGAGGCGAGGGATGTCGTCGAGCTGGTCCAGCAGCTACGCGCGGCGCGCAGGCTGCCTGAGCCACTCTACTTGCTGGGTGCATCCTATGGCGCAACGGTGGCTTTGTTTGCCGCACCAAAGCTGTCCAACGTGCGCGGCGTGATTGCGCTGGAGCCATATGCGAATGCAGCAGCAGTCATACGCCGGGCGCCGGGCAGTGGCCTGTTTGGCCATCGCTGGCTTGCGTCATGGATCAGTCCGCAGCGCATGGAC
>JABBOE010000274.1:271-2667 GCA_019351955.1 Pseudomonadota bacterium | reverse complement strand
GTCTACTTCACGGATTGCCAGAGACCGGCCCAGTTGCTTAAGCGCAACTTGATCCAGTAAATGGACCAACTCCTCCTTCTCGCGATCGAGCGGTGCTGGCTCGGTCAGTTTACCCCGCAGGATACTTTCGATCAGAATTTTGCGCATGATTACCTACAGATCAACTCCGGAATAGGCGCAATTGAAGGATTTGTTACAAAGAGGGAAGTCGGCAACGATATTGCCTTCAATCGCTGCTTCCAAAGCAGGCCACAGAAACCAGGACGGGTCACGGAGGAATACGTCTTCAACGCGCCCACCGGCAACACGCACATGAGCAAAAATATCGCCGCGGAATCCTTCGACCACAGCACTTGCCGCGCGTGGTTTAGAAATATCCGGCGGCATGGTCCAGACGGCGCCGCGGGGAATATTTTGCAGCCAATGTCCAATCATCGCCACGCTCTGACGAATTTCCTCAATTCGAATGCGTATCCGTGCATCGACATCACCCGCGTCGCGGCAAGGTACGGTCATCGTCATCGTGTCATAGGGAGGATAGGCCATATCACGCCTCGCGTCGAAATCCTGCATTGAGGACCGGCCGACATAGCCGCCGCACCCAAGACGTTGCGCGACCATGGGAACGAGCTTTCCTGTACTTACCGCGCGGTCCTGCATGGATGCCGTTTTGTCATAAAGTTCTACCAATTGCTCGAATCGAGCCATTAGCGTAGCCAGTTCGGCTGTTATTGTATCGGCATTTCCGTCAGCCAGATCAGCCGCCACTCCGCCCGGCCTGATATTATCCATCATCAGCCTGTGCCCAAAGCAAATGCGGGCAAGGCGCAAAATACGCTCACGCAAAACGGCACAATGTGCATTCATGATGGGAAAACCGCCATCGTTGCAAATTGCGCCGATATCTCCAAAATGGTTCGCGAGGCGTTCGAGTTCAGCCATGACGCCACGCAACACCGCAGCACGCGGCGGAATGTCTATACCCAGAGCGAACTCCACGGCGCGCGCGAAGGCAAAGGCATACGCAACTGTTGAGTCACCTGAAATTCTGCCGGCAAGACGCGCTGCGTGTTCAAGCGATACGCCACGCATTAGCGCCATCGTCCCCTTGTGGGCATATCCCAGGCGCGCTTCGAGCCGCACGACTGTGTCACCATTTACCGAGATTCGGAAATGTCCGGGCTCGATGGTGCCCGCATGGATCGGTCCAACCGGAATCTGGTGGATGCCCGTGCCGGTAACAGGTTTGAATGCATAGGGCCTTGTTGCTGGTGTTGGCAGCCAATATCCGTGGTCTAGCCAGGGGCGTAGATCGGGCAAGCCGTCTGCAATCATACCATGCAGATCCTGGATCGCTCGTTCCATTAAAATCGCAGGCGCATGCACGCGTCCGATTGAGGGGAAATGAAGATCGCGCGTTGCCAGGCGAAACACTTCCACTTGTGGCATGTCACTTGGACGGCCGGCCAGATGAACAAAACCTTCATCGCCGTCGCGTTCGGCCCAGATGGCCACGAACGTCGCAGACCCTTCCGCGAATGCCTCTCCCGCCGCCCGCCACTGGTCGATATCGATGATTGTCATAGGACTACCCTAGCTGTACCGCCACGTGGGCGAACCAGTGATAGAGGGCCGCTGGGAATGCGAGCCCGACGAGAAGCACAATGCCTAGATGCAGGAAAATCGGTACTGAAGAGGCGGTAATTTTATGGGCACCCGGACTCGGCTTCCCGAAGCACAGCGACGTCATACGCAGGAGCAGTGCGCCAAAGGCGAGCAGGATACCAAAACCAAGTAAAATGGCGAGCATCGGCGCTTGCGCGAAGGTCGAGGTAATTAGCAGGAACTCCGACGTAAAAATTCCGAAAGGCGGCAAGCCGGCAATGGCGGCGACACCGGCAACCAGCGTCCAGCCAAGCAGCGGTTGGCTCGCGGTGAGACCCGTGATGTCGGCGATCTTCTGGGTTCCTTTCGCCTGCGCGACCTGGCCAACCGAAAAGAAGATCGCCGATTTTGTGAGGCTGTGCATCATCATTTGTAACAACCCCGCCAAGTTGCCGAGCGGGCCACCGATGCCAAAAGCGAAGGCAATGATACCCATGTGCTCAATCGATGAATAGGCGAACATGCGTTTGATGTCTCGCCGCCGGTATAGCATGATGGCGGCAAAAAACAGGGAAACCAGACCAATAATCTCCATGAGTACACCGGGCCCAAGTGCGGCAACGCTATTTGAAAGCAGCACCTTGAAGCGCAGAATCCCGTAGAGGGCGACGTTCAGCAGCAGCCCGGATAGCACAGCCGAAATCGGCGTTGGGCCTTCGGCATGTGCATCCGGCAACCAAGCATGCATCGGCACCAGCCCGGCCTTTGTTCCGTAACCAATCAGCAGGAAG
>JABBOE010000274.1:0-261 GCA_019351955.1 Pseudomonadota bacterium | reverse complement strand
ATAAATCCCACACTCAACAAGGCAGGGTCGAGTGCCGCAGCGTGCTGCAGAAGCTTGGTCCATTGCATTGCTACCATGCCAGTACCAAGAACCGGCTTAGCCGCGAGATAAACCAGGATTGTACCAAACAGCGCCAGCGCAATGCCGACACTGCCGAGGATGAGATATTTCCATGATGCCTCGATAGAGGCTGGTGTGCGATAGATGCCGACCATCATTACGGTTGAAAGCGTTGCCAGCTCGATCCCAAACCACATCAGG
>JABBOE010000273.1 GCA_019351955.1 Pseudomonadota bacterium | reverse complement strand
GTGGCACGGATGCGGCACCGACTTGCTCATTCACAGAGGTATCCCATGAAAAACTATCTGTTGCATCTCGCTTATGGGCTTGCAGGTATTGGAGCCTGCGTAGTCAGCCCGGCTTACGCCGTGATTGCAGGTGGCATGACCGCGAATCACTACTACTACCCCGCCTCGACCACAGCGAATGCCGATGGCCTGTATGGGTACAACGGACTCGATGCCTCCATCCGGGTGACCCACGAGCCTGGCAAGAACGGCAATACGTTTTACGCCAGTCAGTTTTTCTGGACGATCAACGTCAACCAGGGCGGCTATGCCGGAATCCAGCAAAACTCGAGCACGACCAAGACCGTTCTCTTTTCGATCTTCGGGCAAACCTACGATTCCAGTGTCGACAAACCAGGTTCCGCCTCAGGTGCGGTATGCCAATCTTTTGGCGGCGAGGGCACCGGCACTCAATGCCTGTTCTCCACAAAAGGTACCGAGGCGCCAGCATGGAAAGAAGGAGTCAAGTACACCTTCCACTTGAAGTACGCGGGAAAGACAACGATTCCCGCGGGACAGGCCGATGCAGGCGAAAACTACCTGTGGAAGGCCTTGATCACCAATACAAGCACGGGCACGACCACGGTTATCGGAACAATCCACTCGCCAGCGAGCAACGGTATCTTGCAAGCGGTCGTGCCGCAGTTCGTCGAAAATTTCACCCAAGGATCGCAGCAGTATGCCTCCTGCTCTCAGGTGCCCCCCACGACCGCGGTATTCTACGCTCCGATCATGTACGACCCGGCGAAAAACGTCGTGCAAACCAACAACGCCTCGACACAAGTCTATGGTGATTGCGCATCCGTCGCCCGTTCGATGATGAACCCGGACAACACGGCTATTGCCACCATCAACCAGTCTTTTGGCGCGTCCTTCCTTGCCAGGAATCGCGTCCAGCACTACTGCGCCGATACGCTGGGTGGTCAATATATGGGCCTCAATACCTGTGCGCGTAGCGGCAGCTCACCCTGGGCGCTTGCCAACCAGTTGTTGGCGAACGATGTCAACAACCGCCTGAATCTGGTCGACCAAAGCGTTTGCCTGCAGGCGAATGGCCGCAACGCGGTACTTACTGCATATTGCGCTGCCGACAGCAGCCAGGAGTGGCTGTACATGCCTGGCTCGGAGGCCTGGTTCAACGTAGGTTCTGGTCGATGCCTGAACGCGGCTGGCGATGCCGGGCAGAACAGTGCGGTCAATCTGGCAAATTGCAATTCGTCCAACTATCAGCAATGGGATTCCAGGCAGCCGTAAGCCTGTTCGTTTCAGCGTGACCTGTACTTCAGTGCTGCTGCGCGGCCTCGAATTCCCCTTCGGCATTGAACGACCGGCTTGCCGCTTTGGGGTGCGGTATCCGCAAGTGCTCTGTTGAGCGCAACCGGGCCGCCCGATACAAATACATCAACTTGAGAGGTGACCATGTCAACATCGCATTCGCAATCCCCCGGGTCGCCGCGCATGAGCGTGCTGGCTTTCTGCCTACTGACCGCCCTGGCCGAGCTGGCGGGTTTCAGCACGGCCCACGCCGAGGACAGTATCGCTAGGGGCGACGCCGTACTTGAGCCAGGTTCCGCGGTCTTCACCGTTCAGCATGGCGCGGAGAGTTTCGGCAATGCAGCGATCGAGGCGCGTTGGAAACTCGACGGACAGCATCTCGTCGACATGACAGTGACCGACCGCGTGCATGGCCGCACGCTGTCGGTACCGGTGCCGTTCGCGCTGGTGCTCGCCGACGACAGCACTCTGAATGCTTCGGACATGAGCCTGCTGTCGCAGCCGCACGTCGTCAAGCTGTCGGTGGACGCCAAGGCCGCGCAGCTCGCCGCGCGGATTCCCGGGAAGGCGGTCGAAGCCAGTTTCGGCGACGCGAACGGTCGCTTCCGGGTGGACTGGAAGCTGGTGCAGCGCGATGGCTCGCCCTATCTGCGTGAGGAGGTGCGCATCACCGCGCTGAAGCAGGACGAGAAAATCAACAAGGTGTCGCTGCTGGAATCGAAGGCGGCTGGCGCTGAGGTGGTGGGTTCGGTGAACGGTTCGCCGGTGGTGGCCGGCGACGTCTACCTCGGCTTCGAGAACCCGCTGTCCGACAGCACAGTGCGTGGCGACAACGTCCAGCTGACGTTGCCGCGCACGCTGCCGCTCGGGCACGGCAGGACGGTGGCTTATTCGGCAGTGGTTGGCGTGGTGCGCGATGGCCAGCTGCGTCGTGATTTCGACATCTACGTCGAGCGTCAGCGCGCGCATCCATACCGGCCGTTCCTTCATTACAACTCCTGGTACGACATCGGTTACTTCAACCCTTACACCCAGGCGGAGGCGCTGAATCGCATCAACACGATTGGCGAGGAGCTGCATGTCAAGCGTGGGGTGAAACTGGACTCCTTCCTGTTTGACGATGGCTGGGACGACTACAGCGGCAGCTGGAACTTCAGCAAGAATTTCCCGGATGGGTTCGTGCCCTTGCGCAAGGCGGCGGCGAAATACGGTGCCGCACCGGGCATCTGGCTGTCACCGTGGGGCGGCTACGGCAAGCCGTGGCAGGAGCGTGTGAAGAACGGCAAGGCGGCCGGCTACGAGACCAACGCGGGCGGCTTCGAACTGTCCGGGCCGCGGTACTACCAGCGCTTCCACGACG
>JABBOE010000070.1 GCA_019351955.1 Pseudomonadota bacterium | reverse complement strand
TCTTCCGATCTTGCTCAGCGCCGACGAAGATTCAGTGCTTTTTCCCGAGCTACTTCAATTTCTGCTTCAGCGTGCGGGTGTCGATGGTGTGTGGCTCGGTCACCGTGGGGATGACGGCGAGATGGTATTTGACGCGGCCGCTGGCACGGGCATGGCGGCCTATCTTGACGACGTGCACATTCGCATCGGCGAGGCGGGCGAGGCACTCGGTCCGGCCTCCCTTGCATGGAACACGGGCTTGCCGCAGATCGTCGTCGATTGGGCGCGCGACCCACGCACGGCGCGCTGGCGTGTCGAAGGCGAAAGAGCCGGCTGGCGCGGGTCGGTCACGCTGCCCTTGCAGGGCGGGGATGGCCGACGCGACCTGCTCACCCTCTACAGTCGCGAACCCGGATTTTTCCAGCAAATCCATCATCAGCGCTTGGTCTGGCACTTGCATACGGTCCTGGGTCTCAAGCTTGGGCGAATGCGGCTTTTGCGTGCCCTGCGTGAACAGGGTCAGACTTTGCACTTGCTCAAGGCAGCGATGGAGGCCACCGAGGTCGGCGTCAGCGTGGTCGACGCACAGTCGGGGGATTACCCCTTGGTGTATGTCAATCCAGCCTTCACTCGCATCTCAGGTTACACGGAAGCCCAGGCATTGGGCCGAAACTGCCGATTCTTGCAGGGCGAGGAGCATGAGCAGGGAGCGCTCGATGAGGTGCGCGCTGCATTACGCGAGGGGCGCAGCTGCAACGTCGAGTTGCGCAACACCCGGGCTGATGGCAGCCAATTTTGGAATGCACTCAGTCTATCGCCCGTGCGCAACGATGCTGGTGCGCTCACTCATTTTGTAGGTCTCATGAACGATGCGAGTGCGCGCCATGCACTCCAAGCAGAGCATGAGAGTACTCAGGGCCTCTACCGGGCGTTGCTTGCTGAGGAAGAGCTTGTGCTGAGCAGTGGTGACCTCTCGGAAATGTTGCAGCAGGCTTGCGAGCGCCTTACCGCGAGTGGGCTGTTTCATGCCGCGTTGGTCGGACGCGCGGGCGTGCAAGGCCATATCGATCTCCTAGCCCAATCCGGAAGCATGCACATTAGCGAGGAGTGGTATCGCCCCAATGTGCAGGGAGAATTTGCTGAGCAGAGCTTGGCCGTGCGGGTTTGGAACAGCAAGCAGCTGCAATTCAGCAACGACTATTTGAATGAGCCTGCTTACGCCATGTACCGGGAGAAACTGCGAGCGGCCGGTGTGCGCTCTGTGGCCATTGCGCCCATTTTCCGCGGTGGGCACCGTTGGGCCATGCTGGGTGTGGTGTCAGGGCAGGTCGGCACCTTCACGCCCGCGGTCTTGGAGCTTCTCGAGCGGGTTGCCCGGCTCATCGGCCACGGACTGGACGCCTTTGATCTGCGTCGTCGCCTGCAGCAGGAACACCGACACATCTCATGGCTTGCCGAGCACGATTTGCTCACGGGCCTGCTCAACCGGCGCGGCTTGCGCCTGCGCTTGGAAGAAGCCCTGTCGCAGGTCGATGCACAGGGTGGGTTTGTCGCCGTGGGCATTCTTGACTTTGACGATTTCAAGCAGTTCAACGACAGCTATGGCCACGCGGCCGGGGACACACTGCTGCGCACCGTAGCAGCGCGCCTTGTGGAGGCTGTGCGGTCAAACGATACGGTGGCCCGGCTGGGTGGTGACGAGATCGTGCTTGTGCTGCAAGGTATGACGACCCGGGATGACGTGGACCCGATGCTTGTGCGTATACGCAAGGCGGTCGATGCGCCCGTATCCCTGCCGGGCGCCGAACGCATCGTGCATACACGAGCGAGCTTGGGCTTCACCATTTATCCCGACGATACGGCGGAGCCCGACGAATTGTTGCGCCACGCCGGGCAAGCACTTTATGCCATCAAGCAGCAACCGCGGGGTACTGCCGCTCCATTTTGGCGTGTCTACCAACCTGCAACTGACCGGGATCACTTCAACCACCTTCGTTTGGTACGCGAGCGCTTTGCTTCGGGCGGCCTGCGTGTGCACTACCAGCCGGTCGTTGAGATGATCAGCGGGCGGGTGGTCGAGGTGGAGGCTCTGGCACGACTTGACGACGGCACGGGCAACCTCATCTCCCCGTTGGATTTCATCCACCAGCTCGGGCGCGATGCTGTTGTCGCCCTTACCGCGGGAGTGCTGCAACAGGCGGTGCGCGATGCACAGCAATGGCAACGAGAGCAGGGTGTGGAGCTGAGTGTTGCAGTAAACGTCGACCCGCTGTTGCTGGCCTCGGGCGAGGCCCTGGCGGTGGTGAAGGAAATCGTGCATGAGTCGAGGTTTCCAGCTAATCGCATCGTGCTGGAAATTCTTGAACACAGCGATTTTCTGTCGTTGGCCACCGCGCAGGAGAGCCTCTCCGAGCTGCGCACCTTTGGCTGCCGCATTGCGCTGGACGACATCGGCAGCGCCTACTCGTCGCTTTTGCGCATGAAAGAGTTGCCGATCGACATTATCAAGCTCGATCAAAGTTTCATCTGCGGCTTGGCCGAGAGGCCGCAGGATTTGCGTTTCGTGCAAAGCCTCACGCAGCTGGCGCGCGGGTTAGGCGTGGATTTCGTAGCGGAGGGCGCCGAAACCGATGAAATCGTCGAGGCGCTTCGCGCCTTGCGCGTGCCGCAAGCGCAGGGCTGGGGTATCGCACGGCCGATGCCTGCAACTGCATTCGGGGGCTGGCTCGCCGCGTTTCTGCTACGGCGGGAGCGCAAGCCCATCGAGCGCGGTCTGCTGGCCCGTATCGCCGAGCAGTTGGCGGCGCTGGATATGGATCTGCTTGTTGTCCGTCACTACCCACAAATGCAGCCGAGGCTACCGATGAATGGCGGGCCGGAGGACTGGCCTGTTGGCCAGTGGCTGATGCAGGCGGGCCTGCCTATGGACCACTCGCTGGTTCAGTCGCACAATGAACTGCACGCCATGTTCCACGACTGGCTCGCGGCAGGCCCCGGTGCAGACGATAGCATGGTCCAGTCGGCACTCGACCATCTGTTGCGCACGGCAGGAGAGTATCTGCGCGAGCAGCGGGCCTGAGCTTGGGGGATGGAATGGGCACTTGGCCCGTCGCGTCACACTTTCAGTCGACGATATCCGCGGGCCGTTTCATACTTTGCAGTATCCCTTTGCTGAGGCGCAATACAGTGCCACAGCGCTTGGCGAGCTCCAGGTCGTGGGTCACCAGAACCATAGCCGTGCGATGTTCCCGTGTAACCTGTGCCAGCAGATCAAAGATCAGCTGCGCAGAGTCGCTGTCGAGGTTTCCCGTGGGTTCGTCGGCCAGCAACAATGCAGGGCGGGTTACCAGTGCGCGAGCAACAGCGACGCGCTGACGCTCGCCGCCCGACAGTTCACCGGGCTTGTGGAGCATGCGCGAGGCCAAGCCCACAAGTTCGAGCATTTCGCACGCTTTTATTTGCGCGATGCCCGCCGACTCGCGCCGGATTCGCAGCGGCATCATGACATTGTCCAGGGCGGTGAACTCCGGCAGCAGGTGATGGAACTGGTAGACGAAGCCCACGCAGCGGTTGCGCCAGCTACCCTGTTCAGCCGCACTGAAGGTCGTCCAATCGCGGCCGCACACTTCGATGTTTCCTGCATCAGCCCGTTCGAGGCCGCCCAGAAGGTGCATCAGCGTGCTCTTGCCCGAGCCGGATGCGCCGGTGATAGCCAACGATTGTGTCGCCTGTACCGCGAGGCTTGCTCCTGCCAGAACCTCCACGGGCTGCGGTCCGCCGTGGAAGCGCTTGTATACGTCGCGGGCGATGAGGACAGGTTGGCTCATAGGGTCAATCAGGAATTAACAACGGGCTCGTTTGCAGCCGTGTCGTGGGAAGCCAATAGGCTTGGCGGGGCAACGATCTGCGGCTGATACTCAGGCACGAGATCAGCCAGCAGCGCCTTGACTTGGCGGGCGCTCGGCTCTGCCTCCGCTGCCCCAGGTGCGGCAATTCGAGCAGCCAAGGCGCCGAGGTCTAAGGCATGCGCGTCAAAGTCGCTATGACGCGCTACTCTTACTTTGGGATGCGGTGTCGGTAACGTCGTTTCGTCATCAGCAAGTAATTCTTCGAACAGCTTTTCGCCCGGGCGCAAGCCTGTGAAAACGACAGGAATTTCATCCTCGCCTTTGCCAGACAGTCTAATCATCAGCCGAGCGAGTTCGACGATCTTGACCGGTTCGCCCATGTCGAGCACATAGATTTCGCCACTGTCGCCCATCAGTCCAGCTTGCAATACGAGTTGGGCAGCTTCGGGAATCGTCATGAAGTAACGCACGATATCCGGATGCGTCACGGTTACGGGCCTGCCGGCGGCGATTTGCTGAGCGAAGCGTGGCACCACGCTGCCGCTGGAGCCCAGAACGTTGCCGAAGCGTACGGCAACCATACGCGTAGCCGGGGATTGCCGAGCGAGGTTTTGTAATACACGCTCCGCCAGGCGCTTGCTTGCGCCCATCACATTCGTCGGGTTAACGGCCTTGTCTGTGGAAATCAACACGAAGCGCTGTGCGCTGCAGGCGGCGGCGGCGCGCGCGGCGTTGAGGGTGCCCAGTACGTTGGTCCGCACAGCCTCAATTGCATTGTCACCCTCCATCAGTGGAACGTGCTTGTACGCAGCCGCATGGAAGACCACAGCCGGCGCGTGCGCTTCAAACAACGCCTTTAGGCGATCCCCCTCGCGAACGTTGGCGGTCAGGTACACCACGGGCAGGTCAGGATGACGCGTCTTGATCTCCTGCTCAAGCTGGTAAATGGCATATTCCGACATGTCCAAGCAGACCAAACGGCCTACGCCGAAGCGAGCAAGCTGCCGGCATAATTCCGAGCCGATGGACCCTCCCGCTCCAGTGACTAGGGCGCAGCGCCCAGCAAGCATGTCCGACAGACCTCGCACGTCGAGCTGTACCGCCTCCCGTCCGAGCAGATCATCGAGCTCAAGACTTCGCGGGCCTGTTGCGCCGCCGACGCCAGCCTGGAGCCAGTCGTCGGCACGCGGCAATGTGAGAAGCGCCAAGCGCGCATCGCTAGCCTGCTCTAGAAGAAGCCGGCGAGCTGCCGATCCCGCTGTGCCCGCCACCAGTGCATGGCGCACCCCGAGGCGTCGTGCCACGTCACCTAAATTGAGCAGGGGACCAAGAACGTCCATGCCTTGGAGGCTGCGTCCAGCCTCCAAGGGGTCTGGGGTATAGATTGCCACGGCGCGCCATTGCTGATTGCCACGCAGGGTCTGAAGTGCGGCGGCCGCATCGTCCAGACTGCCCAGCACCAGCAGCGCCTGGGCGTTTGCACGGAGCGTTCCCAAGCTTGTGCGCTCAGCACGCGTACGGGCGAGTAGACGTAACGCGAGTAGGCCGCTGCCCGCCAGAAGCGGGTGGATAAATACGATGGACCGAGGAAAATTGGCAAGGCGGATCACCAGCAGGCTCGCTGCAAGCGCCAGCGCAGCCACGCCGGCGGCTGTTGCAAGGCGACGCACGTCGGGCAAGCTGGTGTAGCGCCACGGCGTGCGATACACGCCGAAGGCCAGCAGGCAGCCGCCCCAAACAAGGATGGCGAGCGGCGTGCTGGCCAGGACGATTTGTGCGATATTGGCCGGCGCGTCGTTGCGGAACAGACTAAAGCGAAAGGCAAAGGCCGCGAGCCAAGCCAGGGCTACGGCTGCGGCGTCCTTGAGCGGCGGTAGCCAGCCTATGCGGCTGATGGCGCGTCCCTTCATCGTGCACGCTCCATGACCTGATCGAGGCCTCGGCGAAGCAGTTCACAGACACGGGTTTGCTGTTCCGCACTCATGTTTGAACCCGAGGGCAAACAAATTCCCCCTTCGAACAGGCTGCGGCTGACGTCCTGATCGGGGCTGTGCGTGAAGTACCTGCAGTTTGCATACAACGGTTGCAAGTGCATTGGCTTCCACACCGGGCGCGCTTCGACGTTGTGGCGATCCAGAAAGTCCAAAAGCGCGTCGCGGCGCATCTGCGCTTGCGGCGCCTTGAGGGCAAAGGCCGACAGCCAGCGTGTAGAGCGGTGTTCAATGGCCTCTTGCATCCAATGGATTTCAGGAAGATCCACAAGGGCAGTCCTGTAGCGCTCGAACACGGCGCGTCGTGCCTGCACGCGTTGCTCCAGCACACGCAACTGCCCGCGTCCGATGCCAGCCAACACATTGCTCAGGCGATAGTTGTATCCATCTTCGACGTGCTCATAGTGTCGAGCCGGCTCACGCGCTTGCGTAGAAAGCTTGCGGGCGTGTGCGATCAGGCCCTCGTCTCGCCCGACAAGCATGCCTCCTCCCGAGGTGGTGATGATCTTGTTTCCGTTAAAGGAAAACACCGCAAGCCGCCCGAAACTTCCGCTCGGCTTGCCCTTGTAGATGGCGCCCAGGGACTCCGCCGCGTCCTCCAGAACCGGTACGTTGGCGGCGTCCAGTATCGGCAGCAGGGCGTCCATTTCCGCGCTTTGGCCGTAGAGGTTGACAATCACTGCGGCTTTCGGAACGACTCCATCAGTGCGCAGGGTATCGAGGGCGACGACCAATGCCTGCGGCGACATATTCCAGCCACTCGGTTCGGAATCGACAAAGACTGGCGTGGCACCGAGTTGCTTGATCGGATTTGCGCTTGCCACGAAGGTCAGGCTCGAGCACAGCACCACATCGCCCGCACCCACACCCAGCAGGCGAAGGCCCAGGTGGAGTGCCGCAGTTCCCGAAATCGTTGCTGCAGCGTATGGCATGGCGACGCGAGCAGCGAGCTCACGCTCGAACGCATCGACATGGGGGCCGAGTGGAGCAATCCAATTGCTTGAAAACGCCTCCTGCACCAGCGTCGCTTCTTCGTCACCCAAGTGCGGCGATGAGAGATAGACTCTCTGTGAGAGTTCGCGCCGAGTGATGAGATCCACCACGGATGCGTTGCCATCGACAATTGGGACGTGGTCAATGCGGTGCGCATCCATCAGGCTCACCACGTCACGCATGGACGCGCCGAGGCCGGCGGTGATTGGCGCCCCCGCAGGCAGCGAGTACACAGGGGCCACGGCATCCACCCCTGCCAACGCGGCGCGTCGCAAGTCGCCGTCAGTGAGTGTGCGTTGCAAGCGGCCCGCGTCGTCCGTAACCAGCAAGATACCCTGAGCAGTGGCATCCAATCGCGTCAGCGCTTCGCGCAGGGTTGCCGCTGCCGGAATGTGAAGCTGTCGAAAAATGCTAGCGTTCATGCGCTTGCTCGCTCGAGTGGACGTGCGGGCACGCCAGCCCAGGATTGGCCGGCAGGCACATCCGTAAGGGCGACACCACCGGCACCAAGGGTCACGCCCGCGCCAATGGTCAGATCGCGCAAGACCACGCTGCCAGCCCCAACAAGTGATGCACTGCCCACGCGCACCGCGCCACCTAGCGCTGCTAGGGGAGCAATGTGGCTCCAGGCCCCGATGCGGCAGTCGTGATCAACCACAGCGCCATGGTTCACAATCACGCCCTCCTCGAGATTGGCCAGTGGGCCGACCACGCAATGCGCAGCGAGCAGGCAGCCCGGTGCGATGCAGCTGCTTTGGGCAACGCTCGCGCGGGGATGGATGACGCTGACCAAGGGGGCGATATTGCGCAATGCCTGAGTTTCTTTTTGACGCACCAAGTTGTTGCCAATCGCTACGTGCAGCGCCAGCGGCTTTGGCAGAGCGTGCAGCGCTGCCGGCGAAACGATGGGCACGCCGGGTAACAGTTGCTGACCCCACAGCGACGGGTCCCGGTCGCTGGCCACCACAGTCCGAAAACATGCTGAGGCCAATGCGGCGTCAACCACCACGCGGCCATGGCCGCCAGCGCCGAAAACGATGAGTAAAGGAAGGGGGGAGGCGGTGGTCATGTGGAGGGGCTGAATGCTCAGTAGCGGTTGGCTTTGTGCAGAAGGTCAGAACACAGCGGCAAAGTGGCGAGCAGTTCGTCGATCCGACCGGCCGCTTGTCCGTCGCCGTAGATATTTCGTTCAGGCACGCGGCCCCCGGTGAGCGCACTGCGCAGCGCAGCGGCGATGGCCTCTGGATCAATGCCCACATCTACCGTACCGGCGTTGCGCTCCCGTAGGTGTTGACGGCTACCAACGTTGACCACCGGGGTGCCGAAACTTGCCGCTTCAATAATGCCTGATGAGGAGTTTCCGAGCAGCACTGCAGCGTGACGAAGGGCGGGAAGGTAGCGCGCGCGGGGCAAATGGGTGATCTGGTGCCAGCCGGGTTCGGTAAGCGTCGCGAGTTGCCGCAAAATGGCGTCCGAGCCCGCGTCAGCATTCGGTGCGAGCCACACCACGTCGAACGCGGAGCCGGCGCCTGCTGCGCGCAGTCCCTGTATGAGTGCTGTCGCCTGCGCTGCAGAGCCTTCCGCTTCTTGCACCACGGGATGAAACAACACGAGCACATAGGGTCCATCCTGCGTGAGACCCAATGCTTCAAGCGCGGTCTGGCGAGGCGCTGCGAGCACTGCAGGAAGATCATCCAGCCCGGGCGCGCCAACCTGAAAGACGCACTGGGGAGCCTCACCCATCGCGATAAGCCGCTCGCGCGACTCAAGCGTTGCGCAGAAATGGTAGGTGGCGAGCTTGCTGACAGCGTGGCGCATAGGTTCATCCACCGTACCGGAGCGCTCGCCGCCATGGATGTGCACGGCAGGCACTCCAAGGTGCAGTGCGGCAATGGCACCAGCGAGCATTTCCCCACGGTCGCCGAGAAGCAGCAAGGCGTCCGGACGCTCGGTGCCGAGCAGTTCGGTCACGCCCATCAGCGTCTGGCCGACTGCATGCGCCATTGCGGGGCGGTTGCGCTCGGCTACGTTGGTAGGGATACGGGCCACAATGCGCAGGCCGCTCGCCGCAACTTCATCGACGGTGTGGCCAAACTCTTCGTGGAGATGCATGCCGGTGACAGCAACTGACAGGTCCAGTCGAGGATCTGCGGCGATAACGTTCAGGGTGTGACGCATCAGGCCGAAGTCTGCTCGCGTGCCGGAGACGTAGATGATCCGTCGCCGAGTCATGCCAGCATGGTCCATTGCAACACGGTGCTCGCCCTCAGGTCGCAGTTCAGACTGCGGCCAATCACCGCATCCAGGTTGGCCGCGGGGACGCCGGTTTCGGGGCGGCGCAGCAGAAGATGTTGGCGCCTGAGCACGGTGCCCGCGGGCAGATCGCAGGCCAAGACCACGCTTCGTCGCGCCACTCGGCGCACCTCGGCTTCCTCGGCTTGCGGCTCCTTCACGCCATCGCCCAACATCGCCTGCAAGCGCCGCAGTTCGAATACCAGAGCCGCAAACTCGGCGGGTTCGCTGGAGGCAGCATGATCCGGGCCAGGCAAAGCGCGATCCAGTGTGATGTGCTTTTCCAGTGCGCAAGCGCCGAGGCTGGCTGCTGCAAGCGCGGCGGTATTCCCGAGGCTGTGATCCGAATAGCCAATCGGGAAGCCGGTTGCTGATCGCATGGTGGCAATCGCGCGCAGGTTCAACGCTGAGTCCGGGGCTGGATAAGCCGAAGTGCAGTGCAGCAGCACGAGGGGCGCATCCAAGCCTGGGGCAGGCGCCGGTGCGCTGCCGTGTTCCCACACGGACTGCACCCAGCCTGCGGCTAAGCGCACCTCCTCGAGCGTGGCCATGCCGGTGGATAGCAGCAAGGGTAGCCGAGTCGATGCGGCCCGTTCAAGAAGCGGGCGGTTGGTGATCTCTCCGGACGAAATCTTCAGCCGCTTGACGCCCGCCGCCACAAGTTGATCAACGGCCGCCTCGGAAAAGGGCGTCGACATGAATTCAATGCCGCGCTCGCGGCAACGGGCAGCAAGGGCCTCGAATTGCGCTGGAGACAGTTCCAGCTTGCGCAGCATCGAAAATTGGTCGGTCTCACCGGTATTATCCTGCTGGTACGCTGCCGTGGCGGCCCCTGGCGAGACGAGGTCCTCGGCCCGAAAGGTCTGAAATTTAACGGCATCAGCGCCGGCTGCGGCAGCGGCGTCGACCAACGCGAGCGCCAGATCCAACCGTCCATTGTGGTTGACGCCAGCCTCGGCAATGATGAATACGCGGTCGATGGACATGCAGGGTTCAGGTCAGGGGTTTTGGCGCGTGTGCAGCCACTCGGCCAGGGCAAAGTCGTCGGCGGTGTCAATGTCCACCGAGCGCGAAGATGGCATGATATGAGCGGCGACCCGCACACTCCACAGCCCATTTGCGGCGGCATGGCGCAGGGCGCCGCGCTGCCAAACGTAGATGGATCCGTTGAGTGCCCACACTTGAGGCGCGGCTTGGCGCCCGGCCAGACCATCGCCTTTGCTGATGCGCACGCAGCCGTCTGGCGTCTGCTCGACGAGGTTGAAATACGGGTTGAAACCGCTGTCGAATGCGCTGAGAACAAGCTCGGCGCCTGAACTGCAGGCCAAGGCCAGGCATCCGTCCAAGTCTTCAGGCGCGCGCAGCGGCGAGGTGGGTTGCAGGTCCACGATGCGCGTGATCTCCGCGCCCTGCGCTTCGAGATGCCTGACCAAGTGTTCAATCACCGGCAGCTTTGGGGTGTCGTCACGCGCCAGCTCAGCGGGCCGCAGAAAGGGCACGGTTGCACCGGCCTGCGCCGCAATTTCGGCAATCGTGGGGTCGTCCGTGGATACGTAGACTGCATTGATCGCCGGATGAGCCCGCGCGAACGCGATGCTGTGCACGATCAAAGGCTGACCTGCGAAGGGGCGAATGTTTTTGCCCGGCAGCCCCTTGCTGCCGCCGCGTGCACAGATGGTGGCGATGGTTGTCATGATTCACATCCGTGATGAGTACGCAATCATGCGTCTCCACCGGATCCTGCCGCGCCCCTGATTTGGGGCGCAATAAGGGTCAATGCCTCACCCGCCACCGCCTCTGCCGCGCGGCTATTGCGAGCCCAAGCAGTGACCGGGGCAGGGTGATCGAGGGCGAAGTCCAGCGCGGCGGGCAGCTCAGCGACATCGGGCACACCCTGAGCAACCCCCAAATCCGCGTAGCTAAAGGCGGAAAGCACACCGGGCGAGCATTGCATCGCCAGGACCGGAATTCCCACCGTGGCCGCCTGCAGTCCAACCGTCGTCGTTTGCACCACCACGCAGTCGGAGGCGAGGATCAAGGGGTCGATGGATTCTTCTCCCGGCACACTGAAATGAACCTGTGCGTTGTCCGGCAGCCGTGGGTAGCGATGCCAGTGATTGGGGTGATGACGCACGATCAGCGCCGCGTCGGGCCGGGTCATGACCCACTCGCGCAACTGCGACTCCATCGCTAGCGCCAGCGCATCTCCCGCGGGCCAGCGCGTAGCGGGATGCCCGCGCGGCTCGGGCTGTGCCGCGAGTAGGACAATCTTTTTGTTCATCCACCCCAGGCGTTTGCGCAGGGCCATCGCGGCGTCACGCGTGGCGGGGTCAAATAAGGCATCGAAGGCGGGGTTGCCGGTGATTGCAATCAATTCGCAGGGCCAACCGCTCGCCACCAGATGGTCGCGTACCGCACCCGCCAACACGCATACACGGCTGGGGTGGCGGGTGCGCGCAGCAAAGGCGTCTGCGAAGAATGGCGCCGAGCGGGACAAAGGCGTTCGCGGGAGCACGAGGCGTGAAGCACGCTCTTTGGCATCGGGGTTGGCCCCGATGCCAAAGAGGTCGAGGATCGCCAAGGTCGGGATAGCGGCATCGCCAGCAGCGTCCATCGCCGCCTGCTCGCTGCGTGGCGCGTTGGTTGCAATCACCAGGTCGGGCCGCAGCTGATCGATGACGCGGCGCAAAAAACCAATGGGATAGAAGCCATGGCGACCCTTCTTCGCAAGTACATCCTGAGCAGCCGCGGTTCCAAGGCGTTGATACAAATCCAGCGCGTTGACGCCCAGGTACGCCAGGGTTTCAGCTTGCGGAACGTCAGGGTGGGCATTGCCCTCTAGCAAGGTACGGCCGAGCGCCAGCGCTTGCGATTGCTCCGCAGGGGACAACAGGTGCAACAGATCGGCATAGCCCAGGGGCGCCTCACCGGCCTCCAGCGCGGTGCGCTTGGCCGTGGTCAGGGCCAGCAGATCGATATGCACGCCAGGAATGCGCGCGCGCAGTGCGCGCATCACCGGCAGCACCATCGCAATGTGCCCGCCTCCGTAGGCGACCATGAGAATGCTGACTGGTGATCTGTTCATCCGGATCGTCGTGCTATTTCGTGCCGATCAGCGATGGAGCCAATCGAATCGGGCTGGCGAGGTTGCCCATCCCGCGGCGATGCATGCGCGAAGCAACCAGCACTTGGTGCCCCTATCCAATATCCGGCTGGGCGCGCTGCGCCCAGAGCTCGAGCGCGGCCAACGCGCGCAATTCACGGGTGTAATTGGCGCTTCCCGCCACATGATCGTCAAAAAGCCTGCGCACCTGCGAGAGCTCGAACAGCCGTGCACAGAGTGCTTCCGGGGCGAAAAGAAGATCGTGCAGCCACTGCCTGCGCGGGCCGCGGAACCATTCGCCGATGGGCACCGTGAACATCTGCTTTTTCCGGTGGGCAAGATCGGCGCCGATCAGCGGCTCCACTGCACGCTTGAACCAGTGTTTTTTGTCGCCATCGTGCAATTTTGTGGCGCCGCCTGAACGGAACGCAAATTCCATCATGCGCCAGTCCAGAAAGGGCGTTCGCGCCTCGAGTGAGACTGCCATTCCCATGCGGTCTGGCTTGACCAGATTGTTGCCAGGCAGAAGCAGCATCATGTCGAGAAACAACATCTGGTTGACGCGGTCGAAGTGCCGCGCTTGATCGAGCCAAGGCGCGGCCACGTCCCGTACGCTGTCAATATCGGCCAAGCGCGTGCGCAGCCAAGGCTGGAACAGCGCGGCGCGACGAGCTGCCGTGAACAGGCCGGTGTGCTCGATAAAAGCGTGCCCAAAATCAGCGTCGGGAATTCGCCCCAAGACGGGATCAGCGAGAAAGCTGGCATATTTGTCGTAGCCTGCAAAGAGTTCATCGCCACCGTCGCCGGTGAGTACCACCTTGACTTCTGTAGCGGCCAAGCGTGCGACTTCGCGCGTCGGCATGAACGAGGCATCTCCGTGCGGCTGGTCCAAGTGCCATAGCACTTCAGGCCAGGCGCCCAGAAGATCGGGCGACACGATGTGTTCCTGATGTGCCGTGTGGAAGCGTTGGGCGGCCTGGCGGGCGTAGGCTGATTCATCGAACCGCGCATCGGCGAATCCGATGCAGAACGTGCGCACCGGCTCACGCACATGCCGTGCCATCAGTGCCACAACGGTGCTCGAATCGACTCCGCCCGAAAGGAATGCGCCGAAAGGCACATCTGCGCGCAGGCGCAAACGCACGGCGTCATCCAGCAAGTCCAGAAATTCCTCTTGCCAAGCCGAAAAATGCTGAGGGTGTTCGCATTGCTCGGCCAAGCTCCACCAGCGCTGCTCCTGGCGACCTTGTCGACTGAGCGTAAGCACGGTGCCGGGGGGCACATGCCGGATTCCCGCGAACAGGGTGAAGGGCGGTGGAACGTAGTTGTAGGCTAGGTAATGTTGAAGTGCCGGCAAGTCCATGCGCGGGTGCGCAGGCAGGGCTTGAAGGATCGCCTTGATCTCCGAGCCAAACAGCACCTGCTTGCTGTCGTCGTGCACGTACAGCGGCTTGACGCCTATGCGATCGCGGATGAGGTGCACCGTCGGATTGTGGGGATCGCGGGAATCGTAAATGCCAATGGCGAACATCCCGTTAAGCCGTGGCAGAAAGCCCAGCCCTTCGCGCTCATAGAGGCGCAGCAGCACCTCGGTATCGCTATGGTCAGTTGCGAAGGCAACGCCCTGCCGCTGGAGTTCGGCACGCAGCTCAACATGGTTGAAGATCTCGCCGTTTTGCACCAAGGCGATCCGGCCGTCAGTCGAAACGAAAGGCTGGTGGCCACCCTTCACGTCGATGATGGCGAGCCGCCGGTTGCCCAGGGCCACGCCAGCTGCGGTAAAGCAGCCACTGTCATCGGGACCGCGGTGGACGAGGCTTGCGTCCATGCGCGCAAGCACGGACGTGTCGACGCGAACGCCTTGGCGATTGAAATAGCCGTAGATGCCGCACATGAGGTAGGAAAAGCGAAGGCGAAACCAGATGGGAAAGGCGCTATTGTCGCCGGCCAGTCGGTGGCGAGGGTGGACGTCAGTTGCCGCTGCGCCGCAGGAGTTGTCCGACGGTCAGCGCCAGGATGTGCAGGTCGCGCAGCAGGCTGTGGTGCCGCACGTAGTCCAAGTCAGCCGCCAGGCGCTGTTTCGGCGTGGCGTGTGAGCGGTATAGCGCCTGCGCCAGCCCGGTCAGTCCTGGACGCACGCTGCAGCGCATCGTCCAGTCCAGCGCGAGGTAATCCGCGGCCTGTGCTGGCACGTCCGGGCGTGGCCCCACGAGGCTCATATCACCGCGAAGGACGTTGAGCAATTGCGGAAGCTCATCCAGGCTGGTGCGGCGCAAAAGGCGGCCGACGCGCGTGACGCGCGGGTCGCCGCTGGCTGTGCGGTGCGGGCCGATGCGCGAAGCGTCCACAACCATGCTGCGAAATTTGTACAGTCTGAATGGCTTGCCATGTTTGCCCACCCGGACTTGGGTAAACAACACCGGGCGGCCGCTGTCGACCCATACTGCGAGCGCGATGAGCAGCATCGGGACGACAAGAAAAATGGAGGCTGACAGCGCAATGGTGATGTCGAATAGGCGTTTCATTGGCTGTGATAGAACCGTCGCTGCCACCGCATCAGCCGGCAATGATTTGCTTGGAGGCACTTGGTTGCGTGTCGAATGCTGGCGCCAACGCTGCCGTGGCTTTGGTGATGAGGTCACGCGCGAGCAGACGATCGCTTTCCACTTCGTCCGGTGTGCGGGTGGCCAATACCTCTTCGCAATGCTGCATGCGCGCGATGGCTTGGCAGTAGACGCTGCGCCAGTCACTTTCCGGAGCCTCCAGCATCTCGCGGTTGAACGTTCGAGACAGGATGACGCTTGTGGAACCGAGCCGCAGGTGCTCACCCAGCACCACGCGGCCCGGCAGCAGACCTTCGTCTAACCGCGCAATGCCACCGAACCCGAAGCGTTTGTCGGCGGTGCGCGCGGTACGGGCAATCCGGTCCAAGGTGCCGTCCGCAAGCGGTTCGAACATAAAGCGCTGACCGAGTTGGCGGTGCAAGTCGTTTAGGCCGACATAAATCTCGTCGAGGCCTGCCAGCCCAGCCCATTTCGGCAGGGTAGCCAGCGCGCGCCGAGTCTCCAGAAGCGCAATGCATCGCGCTCGGCCAGCCACGAGGTCGGCGAAGGTGCGCAGCGTGGAGGCGTCCTCAAACATCGGCAGCATCAGGCTGTCGGCACCTGCGGCGATCGCCTGGTTGATTTCAGAAGCGCTTGCGCTGTGAAGCGGGTTGACCCGCACGATCAGATGCGCGCGCGGCGCAGCGGCGCGCACCTTGCCAACGTCCTGTGGCTGATGGTCGGAGATGAAGGTGCCGAGCCCGCCCTGGCGCTCCTTTTTACCCATGTGCTCTAGATCCACCATGATGCGCGGCACGCCGCAGCCGTGGGCGAAGGCGGCGAACGCGGGTTGGTTTGTAATCTGGATCCAATCCATGCGTGTGAGCGACAGAGTCGCAAGTTGCGAGAATCACCGCCGAGTGTAACGGCGCTCAAGCGCTTGGCGGGCCACGGTGCCCAATGCATCCCAGCGCAGGAGCGCGACTGTACCGATGGCGAACGCCAGGGCGGCAAGCAGGGCCTCAATGAGCATTGGCCACCGCGCCACGGACCCGTGCGAGAGGATCGATGCGAGCAATCCAAGCAACGCGCACGCGGTAGCCAGCATGCTTAAGTTCCTCACTTCCACGTCCAGGGTATGCCGACTCAAGCGCTGCCAAAGAACCATTGTGGCCACAAGGTATCCAGCGCCATATGCCGCCAGCGCTCGCCACCATGCATCGGGAAGTGCCCAGCCCAGGGCCAGCAGGGCCAGCAGCCCCAAGCCATAGCCGAGGACCTGATCGGCGATCCGGCGGTGGCTATTCAGGCGCGCGGACAGCACCAGTTGGGCGGCCTGCAGCGGCAGCAAACACAAAATCCACCTCATGGACTGCACCACCTCAGCTTGGCTCGCTGCATTCATGCGTCCCCAGCCAAAAAGAAGCCGCACGCCCAGCGGCGCAATCAGCATGCCGCAGGCGCCGAGCAGGGCTGCCACAAGCAGCATGGACTGCATCCACTGCCGCCCGCGTTCGCGCGCGCCTGCGGCGTCGCCCGCTGCCTCGGCTGCGGAAAGCCGCGCAAGGGCCAACGCTGCGGCCACCGCGAAGACCGTATGCAGCGGCAACTCACCCACGCGCTGGGCATAGTGAAAGACACCCAATCGCCCGGGCCCAGCGTCGGACGCAAACGCTCGCGCTGCCAGGGTATAGAGCACGGTCAGGCCAGACGCAGCCAACGCTAGCGCGGAGGCGCGCAGTGCGTCGGCATCCGGCCATCGCTCGGTCATCACGGGTGACGGACCGCCAACGCCTGCAGCCCAGCGCATCAGGGCCAGTCGCGCAATCGCAGCAGCAGCAATGCCTGCGGCAATCCAGTCAAATCGGCCTAGCTTGGCGGCCAGCAGCAGCCCGACAATCAGCACCAGGTTGAACACGACATGCCCGGCGTATTGCCATTGCAAGCGTCTTTGAGCTTGAAGCGCCGCCGCACCCACCATCGCTACAGCGCCGGCGGGCAAGGCGATCAGCGCCGAAAGCCCCAGGGCACCGGCCGCACGTCGAGCGTCGAGTGCTCCCAAGCCGGGCGCCAACCAGTGCACGATGACGCCGCTGAACAGCCAGCTCATGATGCCCGCGCACGCAAAAAACGTCAGCGCAAAGCGGCTCCAGCGCGCAGCCTCGTTTGCAATCGCGCTGAGCGTCCGTCCTGCCATCCGCGGCACCATGACGGCCGGCACCGCCGCTCCCCACAGCAACGAGACGGTGAAATCGGGGTAGGACAGTACAACGAGCGCCGCGTCCGCGTGACCAGAGAGCCCAAATTGGCTCGCGACTACCGCGTCGCGCACGACCCCTAGTAGGCGGCTTGCCGCGAGCAATAAAAGACTGAGCGAGAACACGCGCACGATTGACATGGCCCGTGATTGTCGCTTGCTCGGCCCGGTGAATGCCCAAAGTGCATGGTCCATGCATAGCCGCGACGAGGTGCGGGACCACCGCGCCGAAGGGGCTAGTACAACATCCCTTAAATAGAGTTACAGCTCAGGATCAAGGTATGGCGCCAG
>JABBOE010000272.1 GCA_019351955.1 Pseudomonadota bacterium | reverse complement strand
TACATTATATCAATTTTTTTGGGTTGGTGTTTAATGGTGTTGCGTTGGGAATTTTTGTGGGATGGATGAGGATTATCTGGCGACGTATAGCAATCGGCACCAGGGGCTATGAACTTGACCTTCCCCGCTCGAAGCAATTGTTCGATCAACCAGAAGAAGCTCTCCTTGCGCTCCTCGAACGAAAGAGATGGGTTCCACGAACCAATTGCGCTGAACAAGCCGGAGACCCACAGGCCGAATGAATCCCTAACTATTTCGTCGATATGCTCGAGTGGTTTCACTTGGCGCCTTCCTTCAAGAATTTAATCTCGGGATTGTAAGTAGTACCTGCAGCGCCCTTCGGCACATCAATAGTCCAAGCAGGCCCAGTTTGCCCTGAGGAGGAAGAAAAGTCTCTCAGCATAAAATTGCCGCTGGGAGTATCTACTACATATAAGGTGCCTTTTCCCGGGATCACCCTCGCTACGGGTAGTTGCGTCGCCCCCGTCAGATCCAAGAAATACTGCTTAACTTGGCCATCCGTAGCACCTGTGAACATTGCCGCATTCCCCGTATTCGGCACTTCGGTAAACGTTACATTGCCGATGATGAGCGTCCGTGGCGCACTTGAGGAAAACAGGTTTGTCGCTTGCTGCACCGCAGATGGCGTGTTTGTAACCCCTACACTGGCACCCCCGGGTTCGACAGTTCACGCCAAAAAATCGGCCATTTTCGCCTCATGCCCCAGCATTCATGCGGGTTCCCGGCCTGAATTTCCGAAACTCTTGTAGTGGCACGTTATGCCTTTTTACGTAGGCTTGAACGTATATTTGACAAGCATGTTGGCTGTTTTATAGTAGCGGCATGTTCGTCAAGATCACTTCCTCCGGATCCCGGCGCTACCTGCAGCTGGTCGAGGCTTATCGGGATGACCTTGGTAAGCCCAGGCAGCGCACCGTGGCGACCTTGGGCCGGCTTGACCAGGTGGGCGATCAACTCGATCAAGTCATCACCGGGTTGGCGCGCGCCACCGGCAGAACTCTGCCCGCCGTGGAGCCGCCCTCCATCACCTTCGAAACGGCCCGCGCCTTCGGTGATGTGTGGGCGCTGACCGAGCTCTGGCACGAACTGGGGTTTGACCGACTGCGCCAGGCGTTTGGCCGCACCCGCCATGCGATCGATATTGAGGCGCTGCTGCGCATCATGGTGTTCAACCGCCTGTGTGATCCGGAGTCCAAGCTGGGCGTGCTGCGCTGGCTGGAGACGGTGAGCCTTCCGGGTTTGTCGCTGGAGTCGGTCAGTCATCAGCAACTGCTGCGCGCCATGGATGCGCTGGTCGATCAACAGGCTGCGGTCGAGAAGACGGTGGCGCAGTTGTTGCGTCCGCTGGTCGATCAGGAGTTGTCGGTCGTGTTCTACGACATGACCACCATCCGCGCGGCGGGCCTGTCGAAACAGGAGTCCGATGTCCGCCAGTTCGGCATGAGCAAGGAAGGCCTGATCGCACGCCAGTTCATGCTGGGCGTGGTGCAGACCGCCGAAGGCCTGCCGTTGCATCACGAGGTGTTCGACGGCAACACCGCCGAAGTGGCCACACTCAAGCCCACGATTGAGAAGTTGGTGGCGCGCTTTGCGGTCAAGCGGATGATCGTGGTGGCCGATCGGGGCCTGCTCTCGCAGGACAATCTGGCCGAACTGCAGGCCATCACCTTGCCGAGCGGTGCTCCACTGGAGTTCATCCTGGCGGTGCCAGGACGCCGTTATGGCGAGGTGGCCGATGCGGTGGCGCCCGTGCATGCAAAGCACTTTGCCCACGCCACGCAAGAGGCGTTGGCAGAAACCCACTGGAATGGTTTGCGGCTGGTGATCGCGCACAACCCTGACACGGCCGCCACCCAGACGACGGCGCGCGACAAGACCATCCATACGCTGGAGCAACAGGCGGCCCAGTGGGTCGGCAAGCTCGATGACCAGGATGAAGGCAAGCGCCAGCGCGGGCGTAAGCTGTCCGATGGCGGCGTGCGTGCCAAGTTCTACCGCGCCGTGTGCGAAGCGCAACTGACCCGGATCATCCGGGTGGACCTGAAGAGTGAGCGTTTCACTTACGGTATCGACGAGCAGGCCTTGAAGCACGCCCAGTTGATGGACGGCAAATTGCTGCTGATCACCAACACCCAGGATCTGAGCGCAGAGCAACTGGTGGCGCGGTACAAGTCGCTGGCCGACATCGAGCGCGGGTTCCGCGTGTTGAAATCGGAAATCGAGATCGGCCCGGTCTACCACCGGCTGCCAGAGCGCATCCGCGCACACGCGACGATCTGCTTCATCGCGCTCATCCTGTACCGGATCATGCGCCAGCGCCTGCACGCCGCCGCCGCCCCGACCTCGCCCGAACGAGCGCTCGCTCAACTACGCCGCATCCAGCATCACCGCATCACCTTGAACGGCTCGCAACCCTCAGCCGGCCTGTCCACAACCAGCGCCGAGCAGAGCGCCTTATTGGCTACCCTCAAACTCTCCAAACCCCGCCTGCCGGAGCAGATGACCCTGCTGTAGTGGCATTTTTGAAATCTACAGACAAGAAAATCAAATACTTGCGTGCCTAACTGTCGAACCCGGGGTACCAACACCATCGAGCGCATTGCGATAGCACGCGCCGTGCTTGAGCAGCTGGGCATCGACGCGCAGGTAATGGTCACCACCC
>JABBOE010000271.1 GCA_019351955.1 Pseudomonadota bacterium | reverse complement strand
ACACGCCGCCGTAGCTGCCGCGCTGATCGCCACCGACAAGCACGCGGCGAAGTGCTGGTGCGCGTGCTGTACCTGTCGATGGACCCGACCCAGCGCGTGTGGATGCGCGACATCCCGCAGTACCTGCCGCCGGTCGCCATCGGTGAAGTGATGCGCGCCCTGGGCTTGGGCCGCGTGGTGAAGTCGCGCTCGTCGCACTACGCCGAAGGCGACCTGGTGCAGGGCATCACCGGCTGGCAGGACTATCTGGTCCTGCATGAGAGCGCCAAGGGCTACGTGCGCCTGCCAGCCGACCCCGGCATTCCGCTGCCCACCCTGCTCGGCGCGTGCGGCATGAGCGGCGTCACCGCCTACTACGGCATGACCGACATCGCCCCCACCCAGCCCGGTGAAACGCTGGTGGTCTCCGCCGCTGCCGGCTCGGTCGGCTCCATCGCCGGCCAGATCGGCAAGATCCAGGGCGCCCGCGTGGTCGGCATCGCCGGCGGCGCCGACAAGTGCCGCTACCTGCTCGACAAACTCGGCTTCGACGCCGCCGTCGACTACAAGGCCGCCGACTTCAAGCAGCAGCTGAAAGCCGCCACCCCCGACGGCGTCCACGTCAACTTCGAGAACGTCGGCGGCGAGGTGATGAAGGCGGTGCTCTCGCGCATGCTCATTGGCGGCCGCGTCGCCCTGTGCGGGCTGATCTCCGGCTACAACAGCGGCGAAAAACCCAGCGACGACTACGGCGTGTTCGTGATGAAGCGCCTGCGCATGCAGGGCTTCCTGGTGCTTGACTACACCCGGACGAAAGAGGCTGTTCACGCCATCAGCGGCTGGATCCGCGAGGGCAAACTGAAAACCGAGGAGACGGTGGCGGTGGGACTGGAGAATGCGCCGGTAGTGCTCAACCGGTTGTTTGACGGGAGTCACCGGGGAAAGCTGGTATTGCGTGTGGACCCGCACCCGTAAGTGGCTGCTCTGCAACGCCTACATTTTCTTACCGTGTCATAAACTACGCCCATCCCCAGACGCGCACTGTACGGAGACTGATCAAGTTATTGAGCGATGGAACAAGCCCTCAAACATAACCATGTCGAAATGGAGTCGAGAACATCGCGCTGCATTCATTCGACTGCCGCGCAGGGTGCCGCAATTGCGCAGCACAGAAGCCTTGGTTGAGC
The DNA here is from genome assembly GCA_019351955.1 of Pseudomonadota bacterium. Lineage (GTDB taxonomy): Bacteria > Pseudomonadota > Gammaproteobacteria > Burkholderiales > Burkholderiaceae_C > Thiomonas_A. The sequence continues at coordinate 1,537 of JABBOE010000271.1, read as the reverse complement.
AGCGTCCTATTTAAAACATTGCTGCAAAAGTCGAACTGCTGCCCCGGCAAAGCCGGGGGAACACATGAGGTGCTTTAGGACAGGCAATCTTCACTGTGCCGGGAGAGTCCCGGGCCCAATATTTTTTTCCAGAAAGGCCTGCAGATGATTGAACAGGTCGATGTTGTTCGCCTCAGTGTAGAAACCATGCCCCTCACCCGGCTTGACCAACCACTCGTAAGGCTTGTGCGCAGCATCCAACGCGGAGCGCATGGCTTTGGCTTGGGCAAATGGCACGCGCTGATCGTCCTCACCGTGGATCAGCAGCACCGGCACGTCGATCTTGTCGGCCAGCTTGTCAGGCGAATTTGCGGCGAGGTCCGCATCGTCCTTGCCGATCACGGTGTGGAGGTAGCTTTTACCAAACTTGTCAGATCCAATGCTGCCCTTCTTGTACATCATCGCCAGGTCATACACCCCAGCGTAACCGATCGCGCACTTGAACAGTCCTGGTGCGCGGATCACAGTCATCATTGCCGAGTAACCGCCGAAGCTGCCGCCGTAGACGCATACGCGTTTGGGGTCGGCATATTTCTGGGCTTCGGCCCATTTTACGCCGTCGATCAGATCCTGCTGGATGCGCGTACCCCACTTGAGATACCCCGCCGCCTCGAATGCATGACCGCGGCCACCAGAGCCACGGTAGTTGACTTGCAGGACCAGGTAACCGCGGCTGGCGAGGAACTGGGCATCGTTGTCGTAAAACCAGTTGTCGCTGGGCCCGTGTGGACCGCCGTGCGGCACCAACACCATCGGTAACTGGTACATCTGTGCGCCAGGGGGAATGGTGAGGATTGCCTCCAGCGCGGTGCCATCACTGGCCTTGAAATGCATCGGTACCCGTTCAGCCATTTTTGATGGATCGATCCATGGGGCGGCCGAGAACAACTTGCGAACCTTGTACTGCTGGGTATCGATCAGATAATAGCTGCCTGGATCGCGGTCGCTGCTGACGGAAAACAGCAACTCGCCACCGTTTTCGCTGTAATTGATGAAGTCGACGAACTCACCAGGGAACTTCAGACTCAGCGCCATGTAGAGTTTTGACGCAGGCAAGTTCCGATCGATATAGATCGCCTTGGGTACTCCGGTATCCTGGATTGCGACGAATGGTTGCCGTGGCGGTGCCGTCCACATCAAGTCATCGATGTTGCCGAAACCGCCGTGTGCCAGCACTTGGCGATCTTCGCCATTTTCGTCCTGTTCGATAAGATCGTATGGCGCGCCATGATCGCTGTCATAGGCGTACAGATGTCGATGGTCTGGTGCAAAGCCGATGGGCATGAAGCGATGCCCCGCTTGGGCACCGTTGTAGGGTGCCCAGCCATTGCCCTGCCAGTGATAAACAACATACGCGAAGTCGTTGTTGGTGCCGTATGCAAAATGAACCTTGCCATCCGGACCGACGGTGAAGTCGAGTTTACCCACGCCAATATCACCGATTAGGGAAACTCTGAATAAGTCCCAGCGCATTTTGCTACAATTAGACGTCCAAACG
>JABBOE010000069.1 GCA_019351955.1 Pseudomonadota bacterium | reverse complement strand
CCGGTTCATCGCCGCTCCATCAACCACATGAGGTGCAGAGTGCAGCCCAAGCCTTATCCCTTGGGTGAGCCGGGCGTGCGGCCAGCAGCGCGCATCCGTAATGGCTGGCGAATTCCTCGTACGTGCGGTTGGGTAGCGGGTCGTAGGTGTCGGGATGCTTGATCAGGGCGCGCGCCTGGTCGGGCACGATCAGCCGCGGCACGCCGCCGAAGAATTCCAGCGCCTGCACCTGCGCGCCAATCCAGTCGGCGGTGGTCTGGCGCGGCGTGGCGCAGGCGAAGGTGTAGGTCGATGCCCCCAGCGTGGCCACGAAGATCTGCGCGGCGCTGACCTCGCCGGTGGTCGGGTCCGTGATCGGCACCGTCTGCCCGGCGTAGTCGACGAACAGCTTCTCGCCTGCCACATGCACTTGCCGCATCGAGCGCTTGAGGCTCTGTGCCCACGCGCGGTACTTGATGCAAAAGCTCGTGTACTTGTAGGTCAACGCGTTGCCGCTGGCGTACTCCTCCCACAGCAGCATCAGCGTCACGCCGGCGCGCTTGAGCTCTTGGTGAATGGCGGCGAAATCGGGGGCCAGCTGATCGCTGGCGCGCGGCACAGGCGGGCGGTATAGCCGCCCCTCCAACTCGGCGTCGCTCAGGGTCTGGGCCACCGCCAAGTCCACACCAGCCACCCGGGCCAGCAACACGTACTTGCCCACCACGCTCTTGGATATCTTGAGCGCGCCGGCTACCTCGCTGTAGGTCAGCCCAGCCTGCAGATGCAGGCGCAATGTCTCTCGGATCTGGCGCATCGTGATTCTTGTTGTTGGCATCGGCTTCGATCAAAAATCGACCAGCCTATGCCCGTTTAGGGAATCACTTGCCGCCCCCAATCGTCCACGATCACGCTGAAACAGCGTCCACGATCAGACTGAAATGCCGTCCACGATCACGCTGAAACCCCGTCCACGATCAGCCTGAAATACCGTCCACGATGGGCTGAAATACGCAACATTTGATGAGCAGCAGGACCAGCACAAAGTCCTTGTACTGGGAGGAATCCAACCCCCACGCAGCGCGTCACAGCTCGTCCAAGAGAGGGCATTGAAGAGCCCGGGTCTTTGATCGCCATGCAGCGCGTTCCGGGAGTTCAGGAAGGCGCTGGGAATGATAGGGGTGCGAGGCTGTGGGTGGGGTGATGGCCAGCGCTGTTGCATTCAGAGCGTCGGCTGAGTTCGACCGGGACCAATGATTGCCGTGCCAAGGTGGTCTCCTTTGCGGCTTGCTCAGTCGGTGCTGTCTTGAAGCGACAAATCGCGGGCAAAAAAAGACCTACCAAGGCAAACGCACTGTGGTAGGTGTTGTGGGAGTAAGACCACTAGTAATCTAAAAGTCTTTTACTCTCAATGACTTACGTCGAATTGTTGGCGGAGTGGACGGGACTCGAACCCGCGACCCCCGGCGTGACAGGCCGGTATTCTAACCAACTGAACTACCACTCCAACTGCTATTACTGCTGCCCAGCTTGTTAGGGCTGGCGTCCCCTAGGGGATTCGAACCCCTGTTATCGCCGTGAAAGGGCGGTGTCCTAGGCCTCTAGACGAAGGGGACAGGACTTGTACAACTCAATTTCAAACTGCTGCTGAGTGGTGGAGGTAAGCGGGATCGAACCGCTGACCTCTTGCATGCCATGCAAGCGCTCTCCCAGCTGAGCTATACCCCCACAAGCAAAGAGCGAAATCATAAGGCATGCAACGGCAAACGCGCAAGCCCCGCCCGCCAGAAAATTGTGGGGCTCACGCGCTTGCAACCTTCAATGCCGCGTGGAAGCGTCGACCACTACAGGCGACTCTGTGGCCGCACCGGTTGCCGCGGGCACCGCAGGAACGGGCTCTTCCGGCAAGGGGGCTGGTGCGCGCTCCAGAGCCAACTCCAGCACCTTATCGATCCATTTCACTGGAATGATTTCCAAGTTACTCTTGATGTTTTCAGGGAACTCCTGCAAGTCCTTGACATTTTCCTCTGGGATCAAAACGGTCTTGATTCCACCACGATGCGCTGCCAAGAGCTTTTCCTTCAGGCCTCCGATTTCCAGCACTTCGCCGCGCAGCGTGATCTCGCCGGTCATGGCGACGTCCGCACGGACAGGAATGCCCGTCAGAGCCGACACGATGGCTGTGGTCATGGCAACCCCCGCGCTTGGCCCATCCTTGGGCGTTGCGCCCTCGGGCACGTGAATGTGAAGGTCAAACTTCTCAAAGAGCTCATCCTTGATACCCAGACGCTTTGCGCGCACACGCACCACCGTACGCGCCGCCTCAACGGATTCCTTCATGACGTCGCCAAGCGAACCTGTACGAATGATCGCTCCCTTTCCAGGCATCTTCGTCGCTTCAACGGTCAGCAGTTCGCCCCCCACTTCAGTCCATGCGAGCCCAACAACTTGGCCCACCTGGTTTTCGCGACCGGCGAGGCCGAAGTTGAAGCGTCGCACGGAAAGGAACTCATTCAAGTTCTCGCCCGTGACAACAACTTTGCCGACATACTTTTTCAGCATCTGGCCCTTGACAGCCTTCCGGCAGATCTTCGAGATCTCCCTCTCCAATGAACGCACACCAGCCTCGCGGGTGTAGTACCGCACGATTCCACGGATCGCGCCTTCGGTGACATCGAGCTCGGACGCATCGACCCCGTTATTTTTCATCTGCTTGGGCAGTAAATACCGCTGGGCAATATTGACCTTCTCGTCCTCTGTGTAACCCGAGAGTCGTATGACCTCCATGCGGTCGAGCAGCGCAGGCGGGATGTTCAGCGAATTACTGGTAGCAACGAACATTACGTCAGACAGGTCGAAATCCACCTCGACGTAGTGGTCACTGAATGTGTGGTTTTGCTCGGGGTCAAGCACTTCGAGCAACGCCGATGATGGATCGCCGCGGAAATCCATCCCAAGTTTGTCCACTTCATCGAGCAGGAACAGCGGATTGCGCACCCCAACCTTGTTCAGACTTTGAAGAATCTTACCCGGCATGGATCCAATGTAGGTGCGACGGTGCCCGCGGATCTCGGCCTCATCACGCACGCCACCCAAAGCCATCCGCACGAACTTGCGACCCGTCGCCCGCGCCACAGACTGACCCAGGGATGTCTTTCCCACCCCAGGAGGTCCGACTAGGCACAGGATAGGCGCCTTGACTTTGTCCACACGTTGTTGAACGGCAAGATATTCAAGAATGCGCTCCTTGACCCGCTCAAGACCATAATGATCTTCGTCAAGGACCTGCTGGGCGAAGGCAAGATCATGCTTAACCTTCGACTTCTTTGCCCAGGGCAGGTTGACAAGCACGTCCAAATAGTTGCGCACCACCGTCGCTTCTGCCGACATGGGCGACATGAGCTTGAGCTTTTTGAGCTCGGCATCGGCCTTCTTGCGCGCCTCTTTGGGCATATGCGCGGCCTTGATCTTCTTCTCCAGTTCGTCGATGTCGGCCCCTTCCTCGCCTTCACCGAGCTCCTTTTGGATCGCCTTAACCTGTTCGTTCAGGTAATACTCACGCTGACTCTTCTCCATCTGGCGCTTGACTCGCCCGCGGATGCGCTTTTCAACCTGCAGGATATCGACCTCGCGCTCCAGTTGCTCGAGGAGATTTTCCAAGCGGGCGTGAATGTCTGCAAACTCGAGCACCATCTGTTTGTGTTCGAGTTTGAGCGGCAGATGCGCAGCAATGGTGTCAGCCAGACGGCCTGGGTCGTCAATGCCGGAAATGGAAGTCAGAATCTCCGGCGGAATTTTCTTGTTCAGCTTCACGTACTGATCAAACTGCGTCACGACAGCGCGGCGGAGCGCCTCCGACTCTGCAGATGCCTCGCTTGGCGCGTCCACCAATTCGACTTCGCACACAAAAAAATCACCGTTGTCCTCAACCTGGCTGGCCTTGGCGCGTTGCACGCCCTCCACCAACACCTTTACGGTACCGTCGGGCAGCTTGAGCATCTGCAGTATTGTGGACATGCAGCCCATCTCGAACAGATCTTCGGGCTTCGGTTCATCTTTGGCTGCTGTCTTTTGCGCGACCAACATGATCTGTTTGCCGGCCTCCATGGCCGACTCCAGCGCCTTGATGGATTTGGGTCGACCCACGAAGAGCGGGATGACCATATGAGGAAAAACGACCACGTCACGCAATGGCAGAAGCGGGACCGCGGAGGTAGCCAAGGTCGGGGAATTTTGGGTTTCAGCCATGGGGAGCACCCTGGAAAGTAATGGTCAACAAATGGGGCGAGTTGCCCGAATTACAAGACAGCCCGCGTGCTCCGACGGGCAAACCGTTTAGGCACCCGCCGCCTTGGGAGGATCTTCAAATGTGAGCAGAGGCTTACCGCCGACATTGACCGTGTTTTCATCCACCATCACACTCGTTACACCCTTGAGATTCGGGATCTCGAACATGGTCTCCAGCAGTGACTGCTCAACAATCGAGCGCAGGCCACGCGCGCCGGTACGCCGCTGCAGAGCCTTGTGGGCGATTGCCGAAAGTGCCGATGGTCGGAACTCCAGCTTGACGCCATCCATCTCGAACAGCTTCTGGTACTGTTTGACTAGGGCGTTACGCGGCTCCGTCAAGATTTGAACAAGCGCCGCCTCGTCGAGTTCGGAAAGTGTCGCCGCCACGGGTAGGCGTCCGACCAACTCGGGGATCAAGCCAAATTTGATGAGATCTTCAGGCTCGATTTGCTGGAACGTCTCAGACACACTCTGCTGCGTCTTGGATCGCACTGTGGCTGAAAATCCGATGCCGGACTTCTCCGAGCGATTCTGGATGATTTTTTCCAGCCCATCGAAGGCGCCCCCACAAATGAACAGGATGTTCGTGGTATCGACCTGGATGAAATCCTGGTTGGGGTGCTTGCGCCCGCCTTGCGGTGGCACAGAGGCCATCGTACCTTCGATCAGCTTGAGCAGCGCCTGTTGCACGCCCTCGCCAGAGACATCACGAGTAATCGATGGGTTCTCGGATTTGCGTGAGATTTTATCGATCTCGTCAATATAAACAATGCCGCGCTGAGCCTTTTCAATCTCGTAATTACAGCTCTGCAGCAACTTCTGAATAATGTTTTCGACATCTTCGCCCACGTAGCCGGCCTCGGTCAGGGTGGTGGCATCGGCGATCACGAATGGCACGTTTAGCACTCGCGCAAGAGTCTGTGCCAAGAGCGTTTTTCCCGAGCCGGTCGGCCCGATGAGCAAGATGTTGCTCTTGGCCAGCTCAACCTCACCGGGCTTTCCCGCATGCTGCAGGCGCTTGTAATGGTTATACACGGCCACTGACAGAATCCGCTTGGCGGACTCTTGCCCGATCACGTACTGATCGAGAATATCCTTGATTTCCTGAGGGATGGGCAGATCCGATTTACTCGGCCGATCAGCCTTCTCGGACCCCACGGCCTCATCGCGGATGATCTCATTGCACAGGTCAATGCACTCGTCGCAAATAAACACCGATGGGCCTGCGATGAGCTTCTTTACTTCATGCTGGCTCTTTCCGCAAAAGGAGCAGTAGAGGATCTTCTCGCCTGCGGGTGTTTTCTTGTCAGCCATGGCTCGCTACTCGCAATTCTGGATTGGGGACGGCGCTCAGGCGCGCTTGGCAATGACCTCATCAATCAGGCCATAGTCCTTGGCCTGATCTGCCGACATGAAAAAGTCCCGATCGGTGTCCTGCGCGATCTTCTCGATCGACTGGCCGGTGCGCTCGGCCAGAATGGCATTGAGTCGCTCCCGCAGGTAGAGAATTTCACGCGCCTGGATCTCAATGTCAGTCGCTTGCCCTTGAGCACCTCCTAGCGGCTGATGAATCATGACACGGGAATTGGGCAAGGAATAGCGCTTGCTCTTGGCGCCAGCAGCGAGAAGAAAAGCGCCCATGCTCGCAGCGATACCTGTGCAAAGCGTTGACACGTCCGGCTTGATGAACTGCATCGTGTCGTAGATAGCCATGCCCGCCGATACAGAGCCGCCCGGCGAGTTGATGTAGAGCGAAATGTCCTTGTCCGGGTTTTCCGACTCCAGAAACAACAACTGGGCCACAACGAGGTTTGCGGTCTGGTCATTGACCGGCCCGACAAGAAAGATCACGCGCTCGCGCAGCAGGCGCGAGTAGATGTCATAGGCCCGCTCCCCACGTCCGCTTTGTTCGATGACGATAGGAACCATGCCAAGATTTTGGGTTTCGATGGCGCTCATGGATCGAGATTAGTAAGCAATGGGGCAAGGTTAGCATGGCACAGGCGAGCGCAATGCCAAGTCTCACAAAACCTGTCGGCCAGGGGTGTCAAGTGATGCATGCGCAACAAAAAACCGCCCGACCGCAGCTCAAGCGGCAAGCGGGGCGGCTTGTCCCGGATCTCGGCGGCGATCAAGCGGTCTGCATAACCTCATCGAAACTCAGAGCCTTTTCGGTCGTCTTGGCTCGGCTAAAGACGAACTCGGCCACGTTATTCTCGACAACGATCGATTCCACCTCGGACAGGCGCTGCGGATCACCGTAGTACCAGCGCGTCACGTCTTGCGGGGTTTCGTAGCTAGAGGCCAGCGCCTCCACATGGCCACGCACCTGTTCGGGCTTGGCGTGCAGTTCGTTTTCCTTGACGAGTTCGGCCACGATCAGTCCGAGGCGTACGCGACGCTCAGCTTGCTCACGGAACATGTCAGGAGACAGCGGCAATTTCTCGACGTCTTTCATGCCGCGCGACTGCAGATCCTGGCGCGCGGCGCGCATCAGTTGCTCGATCTCACTGTTGACCACGCTGGACGGCACGTCCACGCTATTGACCTTCAGCAGTGCATCCATTGCAGTCCGCTTGTTACGCGCCGTTAGCCGCGTCGCAATCTCACGTTCAAGATTTTTGCGGATGTCATCGCGAAGCCTTTGGATATCGCCGTCGGGAACCCCCAATGCCTTGGCGAAATCGCCGTCGAGTTCAGGCAACACGGGTGCTTCGACCTTGATCACGTCAAGCGAGAATCGCGCCGTCTTTCCGGCCACTTCGCGCCCTTGGTAATCGTCGGGGAAATGGAGATCGAACTCCACCGTGGAACCTGGCAGCGCACCGCGGGCGGCGGCTTCAAACTCCGGCAGCATGCGGCCTTCGCCCAAGACGAATTGAAAGTCATCGGCACTGCCACCGGGGAAAGCCACGCCGTCAATCTTGCCCAAGAAATTCACGGTCAACTGATCATCATCGCGCGCAGCGTTGTCGGCAGATGCCCGCTCCTGAAAGGTGCGTCGCTGCTTTCTCAGGATTTCCATCGTCTTGTCGATGGCACCATCGTCCACGCTACACGTGGCGCGCTCCAATTCCAAGCTGGTGAGGTCACCCAGAATCACGTCAGGGTAGACTTCAAAGACCGCATCAAAGGCAAATGCATCAGCGCCGTCGGTCACCTCATGCGGCGTGAATGCTGGCATTCCGGCGACGCGCACATGCGCTGCATTCACGGCTTCATAGAACACGCTGCCAACTTTGTCTTGCAGCACCTCGGCCTCGACCGAAGAGCCATAGCGCTTTTGCATCACCGACAAGGGCACCTTGCCCGGACGAAAGCCGGAAACGCGCGCCGTGCGTGACAGATTTTTCAAGCGTGCCAACACCTCACTCTGCAATTCGGTCTTGGGCACAGAGACGGTAATGCGGCGCTGCAACTTATCCAAAGTTTCTACGGCTGTCATGGGAAATCCGATCGTGAAAATGAATGAGGATGCTGTGGTGCGAGGAGGGGGACTCGAACCCCCACGCCTGTGAAGGCGTCAGGACCTAAACCTGGTGCGTCTACCAATTTCGCCACCCTCGCAGGGGGCCATGCGCATACTGCGCCGATTACCCGCGCCCGTCCTTGCCCGCCAACTCCGGGCAGGCGATGGGGCGTGTTCTGCCACCGGCAAACATATTATTTTATCCTGTACCCCGCCGCGCGCTTGGCGCAACGGCATCCATCCACACACGCGCTGCCCCATGCCCCCTGAATTTCAATCGGACCTCGGTCTTGCGCCACGGGGCACGGCCTGGTACTACGCCACCCTGAATCAACCCACTGCGCGACGGCGAAATCTGCTGTTGTTCCAGGCCTGGTGGCGCGCGGTGCGCAGCATCCCCTACAAGGCGTCGGAACCGTCCGTAGCCGCGGCCAAGCTCGCATGGTGGGAAGGGCAGGTACGCCTTTGCCAGGACAGTCGGCCCGATCATCCCCTGCTCCTCCAACTGCAACCGGCCCTGCAGGAGGCTTGCGTAGCTCCTAGCGCCCTCCTTCAGGCGATCACGAATGTCCGGGCCAGCTTGCAACAGAACCGCTGGCTCGACTGGATTGGCATTGAAAACCATCTGGATTGCGGGCCGGGGCAGGCCGCGCGCGTGTCGTGCCAACTCGCCGGGCAAGGCACATCTGCGGCGTTGGAGTGGGCCGCGACGCTTGGCCTAGCGCTCGCCCAGGTAGCCATGGTGCGCGACGTAGGGCGCGACGTGCGACGCGGCGTGATTTTTTTTCCGGTTGACGAATTGGCCGCGCGTGGCGTAAAGGCAAGCCAATTGCTCGCTTGTGACGACACACCCGAGGTTCGCGCACTCCTGGCGCACGCAGCAACGAGGGCGCACGCGGCCCTCCTCAAGGCTGACACGCTACGCCCGAGGGACATGGGTCAGACGGCGCTGCCTGGCATTGCACTTTCCCGCATGGCGCATGCCCTGCTACGCGAGATGGAGCGCGATCAATACGCCCTGCTGAATCAGCGCGTGAGCCTTACCCCAACACGCATGCTGTGGGCGGCATGGAGGGCGCAATGGGCGCGGTGAGTTGGCGCGAGCCCCAACGGTTTCCAGTCAGGAGGCTTCAAGCGTGATCTTCATTTGCCGGTACTCTTCCAGCGCCTCTGGGTTGGCGAGTGCGGTGAGATTCTTCACGGGCTCTCCATGCACCAGGTTGCGCACTGCAAGTTCAACGATCTTGTTGCTCTTGGTGCGCGGAATGTCATGCACCTGCACGACGCGGGCAGGAACATGACGAGGCGTTGTGTTGACGCGGATGGCCTGCTTTATCCGTTCGATCAGCGCGTCATCGAGCACGAACCCATCGCGCAACGTGACAAATAGCACCACGCGCACGTCGTTGTAGCCGGGCGGCCAATTTTGGCCGATCACCAGCGACTCCAGCACTTCAGGAAGCTTTTCGACTTGCCGGTAAATTTCCGCAGTACCGATACGCACTCCTCCAGGATTGAGCGTGGCGTCGGATCGCCCATAAATGATGTAACCGTGGTGCACCGTGCGTTGGATATAGTCGCCGTGGTGCCACACCCCAGGCATGCGCGTGAAATAGGCGTCAAGGTATCGGCTTCGACCCTTCTCCAGGCTTCCGTCGACCAAAAAGCCAAGCGGCATGGTCGGGAAAGGCTGGGTGCACACCAACTCACCTTTTTCACCTTCAGGCAGGGGCTTGCCATCTTCCCCATAGACGGCCACCGCCATACCGAGCGCGGCCGCCTGGATTTCCCCGCGCCACACCGGATGTGTGGGTGTGCCGAAGGTGAAGCAACTCACCAAGTCCGTGCCACCAGAAATGGAACTTAGGCAGACGTCGCGCTTGATGCGTTCGTACACCGTGTCGAAACCTTCGGGCACCAAAGGCGAGCCCGTGGAAAAAACGCTGCGGAGCGCTGTGAGCTTGTGGGTCTTCGCGGGGGAAAGGGATGCCTTGTTCAGCGCCTCAAGGTACTTGGCCGAGGTGCCGAAATGGGTAAATCCGGCCGCATCAGCGTAGTCGAAGAGCACGTTGCCCTCGGCCGCAAAAGGCGAGCCGTCGTACAGACAAAGCGTGGCGCTCTGGGTGAGAGCCGAGACCAGCCAGTTCCACATCATCCAACCGCAGGTGGTGAAGTAGAAAACCCGGTCGCCCGCATGCACGTCAGCATGCAGACGCATTTCGCTGAGATGCTTGAGCAGGACCCCACCGGCGCGATGGACGATGCACTTAGGAACGCCCGTGGTGCCACTCGAGTAAAGAATGTACAAAGGGTGATCGAAGGGCAGTTGCACGAATAGCACTTCCGCCGCTACGAGCGACGCCAGCGCCTGGTTCCATGTTTGCGCCTTGGGCACCGCCGACACATCAATCGGCATGTCGAGTGCCGCAGCCACGTAAGGCACGACCAGCACGGCGCGCAGGCTGGTCATGTGTGGGACGGCCTGCATGAGCTTGTCTCGCACATCCACGGTCTTACCGCCATAAAAATAGCCATCGCAGGCCACCAGCACCTTCGGTTGAACTTGGCCGAAACGGTCCAACAGACCTTCGGCACCAAAGTCGGGGGAGGCGGAAGTGAATACTGCCCCGAGCGAAGCAGCCGCGAGCATGGTAATGACAGCCTCGGGCATGTTGGGCAGGTAGGCTGCCACTCGGTCACCAGGACCCACACCCTGGCCAGCCAACCATTGCTGCATCCGCGAGACTTCATCATGCAACTGGCGCCAGGTCATTTCACGCCGCACCTTGTCTTCGCCCCAGAAAAACAGGGCTGGCATGTCGTCACGCCGGCGTAGCAGATTCTGTGCGAAGTTCAAACGTGCGTTAGGAAAGAAGCGTGCATCCGGCATGCTGGCCGCAGGCGCATAGACCGGGTCGCCACGGGTATCGGCAATGACACCGGAGGTGTCCCACACAGCAGCCCAGAAATCCCCGAGGTGAGAGGTGGACCATTTCCACAATGCTTCATAGTCTGCAAGTTGCAATCCGTGGCGCCCGTTCACAAAATTGCGAAACGCCGTGACATGAGCAAATGCGATGCGCTCGGGGTTAGGCCTCCAAAGCGGCTCATTAATCTCCACGAACTCTGCGGGGTGCTTGCTGACCGATGGATTCATGTGGGTCTCCGAATGGGTGTCAATCCGCGATCAGACGTCGCAGTGAATCGGGAAGTGGTGCGCCTTTTCGAAGGGCGTAATCGATCCACACCGTCTTGGCGCCGCCACTGGCGTACACGGTTGCGAGGTCATCGCTGCGCCGAAGCTCGTAATACGTGTCAAAACTGCTACGCCCGGCGTTGGCCACAAACATCCGCACAGCAGCATCGCCTGGGTGGCGCAGCTCTTGATGGAAGTTGCAAAAGGCGTTGACCACGACTGGTCCCTGCCCTTGCGGAGCCGCGCCCAAGCTGAGGCTGCTCAACCAATCCAAACGGGCGATTTCCATGTATCGGAAGTACACGGTGTTATTGACGTGGCCCATCGCGTCCATGTCGCCCCACCGGATGGGAACGGTGACCTCGAAGACCAACTTTTTGTGTTCAGGCAGGTTCAGGCGCATGGGTCGCTCCGGCAAGCCTCAAGCTCCGAATCCATCGTCGGCAGCAATCACCGCGCCGTTAATGAAGTCACTCTGCCCGCCGGCCAACATCAAGAGCACCGCGTCGAGGTCTTCGGGTCTGCCCACGCGCTTGCGCGGCAGCATCTGGATCAACTTCTGGCCAGCCTCGGTCTGCCAATGGCCGTGGTTGATCTCGGTATCGATGTACCCGGGGCAAATGGCGTTGGTGTTGATGCCAAAACGCCCCCATTCCAGTGCCATCGCGCGCGTCATGTGCACCACCGCGGCTTTGGTCATCGCGTACACGCCGATCTGCGGCAGCACGCGCAGCCCAGCCATGGAGGCGACGTTGATGATGCGCCCCCCGGCCCAGGTGCCAGGCGCAGCCCCCTGGGAGCGGGCGATCATGCGCTTGGCAACCTCCTGCGCGACGAAGAACGCTCCACGCGTATTGGTATCAAACATGCGGTCGTAGTCGTCCGGCGTGATGTCGGTCAGTTTGCGAGCCACCGACATGCCTGAGTTGTTGACCAAAATGTCGATATTGCCCATCTCGGTCTCCGCGTGCGCCACGGCCGATCCGATGCTGGCGATATCCGTCACGTCAAGCCGTACGACGTGAGCGTCGCCACCTTCGGCCTCGATACGAGCGCGCAACTCTTTCAACCTCTCCGTGCGTCGAGCCGCCAGCACCACCCCCGCGCCGGCCTGCGCCAAAGCTCGGGCAAATTGCCAACCCAGGCCGCTGGATGCGCCTGTGACCAAGGCCACCCGGCCTGATAAGTCGATTGTGTAAGCCATGCGTCGTGCCTCCCGTTGAGCGGCTATCGCCGCCGGGGAATGGGCGGCAATGCGATCGATCCTGTGCATGGTACGAGCGATGCGGCGCCGCAACAACGCCGCCACGCGAAGTTCGCGTGGGCCGTTCGTACGGGTTTTATGCCGAATGCCCACGCAAGGCCCCGCTTTGCCGATAATGGCAGCATGTCCGAACGCACCATTCCCATCATCGACCATCGGTACGCCTCCACCGTACCGCGCGTACCCGCGAATCAAAAGGCTCCCGTAGGCCTTTTGGCGGACAGACTTGGGCGGCCGTTACACGACCTGCGCATCTCGATCACAGACCGCTGCAACTTTCGCTGCACCTACTGCATGCCGAAGGACGTGTTTAGCACGCACTATGAGTTCCTGCGGCACGCGGAGCTTCTGCGTTTCGAGGAAATCGACCGGCTCGCCCGTGTCTTCGTGAATCTTGGAGTGCGCAAGCTCCGCATCACAGGAGGCGAGCCTTTGTTGCGCAAGGGCGTGGAGGATTTGGTCGCCATGCTGGCGAAAATCCGCACACCGGATGGCAGTCCCGTGGAGCTGACGATGACCACGAACGGTTCGATCTTGGCTCGCAAGGCCCAGGCACTGGCTCAGGCAGGGCTCTCCCGAATCACGGTCAGTCTCGACGCGCTGGATGATGCCGTCTTTCGCCGCATGAATGACATGGACTTCCCTGTGCGCGCGGTTCTCGACGGCATCGACGCGGCACAGGCTGCCGGGCTACGCCCGGTCAAGGTCAACATGGTCGTGCAGCGCGGTGTCAATGATGACCAGATTCTGCCTATGGTCGATCATTTCCGGTCGAAAGGCGTGGTGCTGCGATTCATCGAGTTTATGGATGTGGGCAACACCAATCACTGGCGTATGGACCAAGTGCTGCCTTCAAGCGAAGTGCTTGCGCGTATCGCTGCGCATCATCCCATGCATGCACTGGACCCCAGTGTGCAGGGGGAAACCGCCGAGCGGTGGATGCTCGATGACGGAAGTCTGGAAATTGGCGCCATCTCCAGCGTGACCCACGCGTTCTGCCGTGATTGCAACCGTGCCAGATTGTCTATGGAGGGCAAACTCTATCTTTGCCTGTTTGCCACACGCGCGCTTCTGCGCGGCGACGCCGCCCAGGGAATCGTCGCGGTGAGTGATGCCGATCTGGCTGCGGCTGTGGCCCACGTCTGGGGCGCGCGCGAAGACCGCTATTCGGAATTGCGGGGCACCCCTGCTGCCGAAGTCTTGAGGGGGGAACGCCGGGTGGAAATGTCCTACATCGGGGGCTGACTCTGCCACCCCACGCCAGCCACCACGTTTTGATCGCACCGCCATGAGTACACGTGAGCACTTCAGGGACCGCTTCCGCCCGGTGCTGCCGGGCTTGGAGGTCGTGATCGCCCGCTGGCTGATTCCAGCCTATTTTGCCGGTGTCATACTGCCCGCCTTGGGCGCCTTGTGGATGCACCTGACACGGGCACCCGGACCCTTGGATATGGCCCAAGAAAAGTCGCTGGAAGTCGTGGATCTGATGGCCGTGGGGTTGGCCGTATTCGACGCCACATTCGTGTTCACCGTGGCTTTGGGCTGCCTAATCGTCACGCTCATGAAGGCGCGCCCACGTTATGCCGACTCCATGCGGCCGCCCGCTGCTTGAGACGTTGTGAACCTTTCGACTCGCATCGCTTGTTCCCAAGAGATGTGGGGGCGCCGATTCAGCCGATAGCCGCCCATCCGGTCGCGCTTGAGAACCGACGTAATATAGCTAGCGAAGCGCGCAACCGCACCGCGGTTCGCCGCCCGGAGCCGACCATGACCGATCCGATCGCCCCGACATCCATCACTGGTCTCATCCTCGCTGGCGGCCGCGGATCGCGCATGGGCGGCCAAGACAAGGGGCTGCAGCCGTTTCGTGGACTACCCCTGGCGATGCATGCGCTGCTGCGCCTGCAACCGCAAGTGGACTCGGTGCTGATTAACGCCAACCGCAACCTTGCCGCCTACGAAGCCTTCGGCGTGCCGGTCTGGCCCGACGCGGACCCGGGCGAGTATGCGGGCCCGCTGGCTGGTTTTTCCACTGGCCTTGCCCACTGTGACACGCCTTATTTGCTCACCGTGCCTTGCGATTGCCCACAATTTCCGATGAACCTCGCGCGTGGCCTTGCCAACGGCCTCAATGCTGCCTCGGCTCAGGTCGCCATGGCACGCGCCGGCGGGCGCACGCAGCCGGTTTTCTGCCTATTGCAAGCAGCGCTCCTCGAGAATCTGATTGCGTTTCTCGATACCGGCGGCAGGAAGATCGACGCCTGGACCGCCACCCTGCGCACAGCCGAGGTCAACTTTGATGACCCTGATGCATTCGAAAACGTCAACTCGATATCGGAGCTACGCGCCTTGGAACAGACAACGCTCCCCACGCGCGGTGCGACCCGCTGAGACGGACACCATGACCGAAGATTCCGCACCGACGGCCGTTGCCCTTGAACCCGATCTTGCTGATGTCATCAGTTGCGTTGGCGGCTACGACCCCAAAGCCCTGCCCGTAGCGATGGCACAGGAAGTTATCGGCCGCTTCGTGCAACCCTTGCGCGTGGCCGAACGCGTGGATCTTCGCGCCGCCCTAGGTCGCGTGCTGGCCGAGGACGTAGTTGCTCCGATGGATGTGCCTGCGCATGACAACTCGGGCATGGACGGCTATGCCCTGCACGGGACCGACCTCGGAGCCGATGGCGCCGCAGTCCTGCGGGTGGTGGGCAAAGGACTCGCAGGGCACGAATTCACGGGAGCTGTGCCTGCGGGAACGTGCGTTCGCATCATGACCGGCGCGGTGCTTCCGGGCGGATGTGACACCGTCGTGCCTCAGGAGTTTTGCCAAGTCGTTAGAGATGCGGTGCGTATTCCGCCAGGCGTACTCAAGCAGGGCGACAACGCCCGCAAGCGGGGAGAGGACCTTCGCGCCGGTCAACCTTCGCTGTCCAGCGGAAAGCTTCTGCGCCCGGCCGATATCGGTCTCATTGCCTCGCTGGGCCAGGCGGAGGTCATGGTATGGCGCCGACTGCGCGTAGCCTTTCTGTCAAGCGGCGACGAGTTGCGCTCCATAGGCCAGCCGCAGGCGCCAGGCAGCGTCTACGACAGCAACCGGTACACCCTGTGGGCCATGCTTCAGCGCTTGGGATGCGAGGTCCTTGACTTAGGCGTGGTGCGGGACGATCCTGCGTTACTGGAAAACGCGCTGCGTCTCGCAACCGAAAATGCGGACGCGGTGATCACCTCCGGAGGGGTAAGCGTGGGCGAGGCCGATTACATGCGGCAAATCATGGCCA
The DNA here is from genome assembly GCA_019351955.1 of Pseudomonadota bacterium. GTDB lineage: Bacteria > Pseudomonadota > Gammaproteobacteria > Burkholderiales > Burkholderiaceae_C > Thiomonas_A. The sequence goes on along the minus strand of JABBOE010000069.1, from coordinate 1,932 downwards.
AACTTGGCGATGTGGCATTCTGGCGCATCGCCATGCGCCCAGGCCGGCCAATGGCCTTTGGTCGCATCGCAAGCCGCGGCCATAACGCGGTGCTTTTCGGCCTTCCGGGAAACCCAGTGGCCGTCATGGTCACTTTCTATCACTTCGTTCGCGATGCTCTCCTTCACATGATGGGCGCCCAGGTGAAAGCTCTGCCGCTTTTACCCGTGGTGGCACAGGTCGACTTGCGCAAGCGCCCCGGGCGAACTGAATTCCAGCGCGCTGTGATCCAACCCCAGCCCGACGGCCGCTACAGCGCTCGCATCACCGGTGACCAAGGCTCTGGGATTCTGCGCTCCATGAGCGAAGCCGACGGATTCCTCGTGTTGCATCACGCTCAGGGCAGCGTACGAGCGGGCGAGATGGTTGACTTTCTGCCATTCGAGGGGTTGGTGTAACTGTGACGGCGGAGCACAACACGCTCAAAACAGCTTGTTGATAAGGTCTTCGCCCAGTCCGATTCCGGCACCCATTTCCATGGCTTGGCCAAAGCCCGATCCGAGAAAACCGCTGAGGGCTCCCATCAGTCCCCCCGATCCACCAGGCCGACCAAAGGCCGGCGGGGCGGTATTCTGCGCCATCGCCTGCGGCACGTAGCCACCTTGCATAGCGGCTGGCATGACCTGAAGCTGGTTCTGCCACATCGCGTGAATGGCTTGAAGCAGCTGGGTCATTTGTTGCTGCTGGGCCTGGACCGCCAATGCCACCTCCCGCAGGTCAAGCAGCCATTCGCGCGCGTCGGTGTTGCCGCCTTGCGACGCAGCCTGCAATTTGCCTGCAAGGGCCTGCAGTTCCTGCGCGACGGATTGATCCTGTGCCTGCACTTGCTGGTAAAACTGGTCGATCGTCTGGGTGTCCATGGTGCCTTCGCAGCGTGAGAAAGTGATGCTTGGATTGTGCGGCCGCATACGCGCATGACAAGGGGCTGGCATCGTAAGCGAAGGTAAACCCATCGGCCAGACTTTGCGCTCGGACCTTGAATGCGGGGTGTCGCGAAGTAGCCACGCCCCTAAGATGCGCAAATCACCCTACATACCTTTAGCAACATTGCGCCAATGTGCGGCATCGCAGGCCTATTGAACTTCCGACACCCGCCCGATCTGGAGCGCGTACGCACCATGATCGCCCGCCTGAGCCACCGCGGTCCGGATGCACGGGGCTTTCACGCGGAGGGACCTGTCGCGCTTGGCCATGCGCGCCTTTCAATCATTGATTTGGATGGCGGCGCACAGCCCATGTCCAGTGCCGACCGCGGGGTCTGGGTGAGCTTCAATGGAGAGATTTTTAATCATGTGGAGCTGCGCGCAACGTTGGAGCGGCATGGCCATCGTTTTGCGACGCGCTCGGACACCGAGGTTATCGTGCAGGCCTATCTGGCATATGGGGATTCCTGCGTGCACCACCTCAACGGCCAATTCGCCTTTGCGCTGTGGGATGCAATGCGTCAGCGCCTTCTTTTGGCGCGTGACCGTGTAGGCATTCGCCCACTTTTTTTCACGCGCACAGGGAGTCAGCTCGCCTTTGCCTCAGAGGTGAAGGCGCTGTTCGCCCTCCCGGGTGTGCCACGCCTGTTAAACGCGCAGGGCCTTGGCGAGATTTTCACGACCTGGGCACCGCTGCCGGCAAACACCATATTCGAAGGCGTGTCGAGCCTGGGCCCCGGCGAGTGCATGGCAGTCGATGCGGGAGGTTCACGCACTTGGCGCTATTGGGATTGGAGCTTTCCCTGCGAGTCCGGGGTCGAGCCCTATGCCAGCGCCGACGATGCCGCCGAGGCGCTGCGCGAACTGCTGATTGACAGCGTACGCCTACAACTGCGAGCCGATGTGCCCGTTGGGGCCTATCTCAGCGGTGGACTTGATTCAGCGATCGTCGCCACCCTGGTGCGCCGGT
>JABBOE010000270.1 GCA_019351955.1 Pseudomonadota bacterium | reverse complement strand
AGCGCAAGGTGTTTCTGATCCTGGACAACCTGGGCGTGCATCACTGCAAACCGGTGAAGCAGTGGCTGGCCGAACACTCCGATCAGATGGAGGTGTTCTATCTGCCCAGCTACAGCCCCGAACTCAATCCCGAGGAACGTCTCAATGTCGACCTAAAGCACGTCATCCGCCGCAAAGTGCCAGCGCGAACCAAAGCCAAACTTCGTGCCGCCACGGAAGAACACATGACCGTGATTGGCAGCGAGCCGGAGCGCGTCAAAGCCTACTTTCGCGATCCACGAGTCAAGTACGCCGCGTAATACTGTTTAAGGGCCGAATCAATAACAACATAAACGGCCTGTTGCCTCGTGCAAATGCATGTCGCAAAACGGACGTTCGCGAACGCTGAAAGGGTGTCTCGGCCCGTCGCAGCTTTCCGGCAGAGCAGGGTTTCCGGTCGTCATCGAACCTGCAAGGACGTACATCGGTTGAATCTGCCGCCACTGACAGCCCTCCGAAGCGGGATGCCTTGAGCGAACGAAGCCCGCCCTTCACATCCTTTCCGGGCAATGGGAGTACCGTTGAAACATCTGCGCGAAGCGGAGTCTCAGGGTCACCGATGGAAGCTGAAGCGCAAGGGATCCGGGCGATATTTGTGCGCCTCGCTGCCGAGAGCGTCGATGCCGTAGGGATCGCGGAGATAGCCATTTCGATATGGGATAGCGTGGGCGTTGCTTTGTCGCCGACCATCGGCTCAGCCGGTGTCGCCGCTCTTGTCAAGCGCAGCATCTACCTTACGCGCCATACGCATACATGCCTGTCGGTCCTCAGCGAGGGCGCGGTGCCCCTGCCGGATGAGATGGCTGCGCTGCACGCCATGCTGGCACAGCAGGACCGTGCCGAGGCGGTCGCAGTGAATGCCGCCCTGCTGCAGAACTTCCACGAACTGCTCATCTCCCTGATCGGTGCTTCGCTCTCTGATCGACTACTGCGCCACGTATGGGCCACCCCCTCAAGCGGTGAAGCCCTGCAGGAAACTCTTCTATGACCAGCGTCAAGGCCACCATCAACCGGCTACGCACCGGCGTGCCCGGACTGGACGAGGTGCTTGGCGGTGGGCTCCCCGAGTTCTCGTTCAATGTCATCGCCGGGGCGCCCGGTTGCGGCAAGACCACCCTGGCACACCAAATGATGTTTGCGCTGGCCACGCCCGAGCGTCCGGCCCTGTATTTCACCGTGCTGGGCGAGCCGCCGCTGAAGATGCTGCGTTACCAGCAGCAGTTCGAGTTCTTCGATAGCGACAAGGTCAATCATTCGATCCACTTCATCAACCTCGCCGACGACACGGCTACGGGTGACTTGACCCGGGTATTGGCGCGGATTGTCGCCGAGGTCGAGAAGCATGGACCGGGTCTGATCTTTGTCGACTCGTTCCGCTCGGTGATCCTTGCTGGGCAGGGCAACGGTGACGGCTTCATCAGCCTGCAGCAGTTCGTGCAGCAGCTGGGCATGCTGATGACCAGCTGGCAGGCCACCACCTTCCTGATCGGCGAGTACTTCAGCGACAGCGATCCCAGCCCGGTATTCACCGTGGCTGATGGGCTGATCTGGCTGCGTCAGAGCGTGCAGCGCAACTCGATGGTGCGAAAGCTGGAGATCGTGAAGATGCGCGGCCAGCCCACGCTGGCCGGCTTGCATACGTTTCGTATCAGCGCGGCGGGGTTGCACGTGTTTGCACCGGTGTCCGTGGAGGAGCCCGCCCATCTGCCGCCCTCGCCCATCAGCGGACGGCTGGCGATGGGTGTGCCGGGCCTGGACGCGATGATGGGGGGTGGCCTGCCGCGTGGTTACTCGCTCTTGGTGGCGGGACCGTCCGGATCGGGCAAGAGCACCCTGGCGGCGGCGTTCCTGCTGGAAGGTGCCAGCCAGGGCGAGACCGGCGTGATCACCGCCTTCGAGCAGCGTGCCACGCAGTCGCGTGGACAGCGTATTGCCGAGTTGATCGAGAGCGGTTGCATTGGCGTGGTCGACACGCGCGCGCCGGGCCTGTCGGTGGACGAGGTTGCCGTGCTGCTGACCGCCGAAGTGCGTCGACTCAAGGCCACTCGCGTGGTGATCGATTCGCTGTCTGGCTTCGAACTCGCCCTGGCGCCCAGTGTCCGCGATGATTTCCGCGAGGCGCTGGCACGGATGGTATCGGCGCTTACCAGCACCGGCGTCACCGTGCTGATGACCTCGGAGCTGGAGGACCGCTACACCGAACTGCGCTTCAGCCCCTACGGCACCGCCTTCCTGACCGATGCGATCATCGTGCAGCGCTATATCGAGGTGGAAAGTCGTCTGCAGCGGATGATGGCGGTGCTGAAGATCCGCGCCAGCACCCATTCGAGCGAACTGCGCCTGTTCCACATCGACGATGAGGGCATCAAGATCGACCAGATGCTGAGCAACTACGAAGGCCTGCTCGGCAGCAGTCCCAGCCGGAACCCGTCGGGTTTGAAGCGTCGAAGCGGTCCCGACGATGGATGACCGTCACTGCATCTGTGTGCTGTCGTGGTGACCGACGTGCCCGAAGCTACCGCACTGGCCAAGGCGAAGCGTACATTGGCGCTGCTGGACAAGAAGGCAACTGACCTGCGCCAGGAACTGCTGGAGCTGAGGCGCAAGCTTTCCGATGCTCAGCATGATCTCAGCCAGAGCCGCACGGTCCAGTTGCAGGAAGCCAATCAGCAACT
>JABBOE010000068.1 GCA_019351955.1 Pseudomonadota bacterium | reverse complement strand
GCCGACCTCGATGCGGCGGTCGCTGCCGGGCACTTCCGTGCCGATCTGCTCTACCCCTCGGCCAGCGCAGCAGCCAACGCCTGCTTGCAGCGCTCACCCCCGACATTCCCGCTGCCGTCGCCCAGGCACGAGGCCTGCAAAATCGCATGGAGGACTGGCAGAGTTTCGCCTGCATGCTCGCCATCCTCAGCTCCCGTCACGAAACCCAGTACTCACGGCTGTTCCGATCATGAACCCCATCAACTCCGCATCCGCTTTGCACGCCGTCCCTAACCGCAGCAAACACCTGCCACCGCTGCGCGTGGGCATCGGTGGCCCGGTGGGTTCGGGCAAGACAACCCTACTCGAAATGCTGTGCAAAGCCATGCGCGGGAACTACGACCTCGTAGTTGTGACCAACGACATCTACACCAAGGAGGACCAGCGACTGCTCACCGCGGCAGGGGCGCTGGAACCGGAACGCATCATGGGTGTCGAAACAGGCGGCTGCCCGCACACGGCAATTCGCGAAGATGCGTCCATTAACCTCGAGGCGGTGGACCGTATGCTGGAGCGGTTCCCGGAAGCCGACATCGTGTTTATCGAGTCGGGTGGCGACAATCTCGCAGCCACCTTCAGCCCCGAGCTTTCGGATTTGACGATCTACGTCATCGATGTGGCTGGCGGTGAGAAGATCCCTCGCAAGGGTGGCCCCGGCATCACCAAGAGCGACCTGTTCGTGATCAACAAGACTGATCTCGCCCCTTACGTGGGAGCCGACCTCGACGTCATGCGCGCTGACACCGAGCGCATGCGCACCGGGCCCAAAGGCCTGCGACCTTACGCCATGACGAACCTCAAAACCCTGGACGGACTTGACACGGTGGTGCGATTCATCGAAACCAAGGGCCTTCTGCACCCCGCCTGATCACCGCGCGGCGCGAACACCTGCGGGCCATGCTGAACAGGCAGTACGCTCACGCCATGGCTCCAATGACCTTTAGGGCGCAACCAGGGTGGCTGCCCGACGTGTGCCGTGGCGAACCCGGTTCGCTGGGGACATTGCGCTGGCGTCAGCTTTGTTTTGCGGCATACGGTTGACGCCCCCGATGAGGTCACCCACGATGATGATCGTGATCGCTTTGTTCGGCCTTCAGCCTGACCAACCTCCGCCCAGCGCAACGACGCGCCGCCGCCTCACATGACCCAGACCACCATACCGCCACGCATCCTGCTTCTTGCCCACGGCTCGCGCCAAGCAGATTGGGCGCGTCCCTTTGAGGCTGTCTTGGCTAGTCTGCGCCGCGCGCGTCCCGACCTGCGCGTGGAGTTGGCCTACCTTGAATTCATGCAACCCACGCTACGCGTGGCACTAGACACGGCGGGGGCAGGCGGCTGCGCCCGCCTCGATATCGTCCCACTCTTTCTTGGTGCGGGCGGTCATCTGCAACGCGACATTCCGCAGGCGGTCCGGGAAGCGCAAACCCGCCACCCCAACATGGACGTGCGCATTGCGCCTGCGGCAGGCGAGTGCCCCAATGTCATCCAAGCGCTCGCCGCTTACGCGCTGCAATGTGCCAGTGCTGGGTGACGCCAGCGCCCCCCATGCCTGGTCGAGCGGCCCCACGCAAGGCACGGAACTTGCTGCACATTTGGCATGGCCCGTAGGGTGTCGCAAACGACACAACCCTGTGCTCGCGCAATGCAACCCAGGAGATCTTATGACCCGCAATGACGTGACCGAAGCCATTATTGCCGCCAAAATTGCCAAGGGCCTGAGCTGGTCCGACGTGGCAAAGGCCGTGGGCCTGAGGAAGGAATGGGTAACCGCCGGCTGCCTCGGTCAAATGACCTTCAGTGCCGAGCAAGCCGGCATTCTTGGCAAGCTGTTCGACTTGCCAGCCAATGCCGTGCAACGGCTCCAAGTGGTGCCATACAAGGGCTCATTACCGACGAGCATACCCTCGGACCCGCTCATCTACCGCTTTTATGAGCTCGTCAGCGTGTATGGCACCACCTTCAAGGAACTCATCCATGAGGAATTTGGCGACGGCATCATGAGTGCAATCGACTTCACGATGGACCTGACTCGCGAGCCTGACCCCAAGGGTGACCGCGTGCACATCACCATGAGCGGCAAATTTCTCCCCTACAAGTCGTACTGATCTTTCCGCACCTCGCCAAGGCCGAACCGTCACTGCTGCGTATCGGGATACCACTGGGGAGGCGGCAGTTCGGCGAAGACACGCCGCACACCCACCGCCCAGCGGTCGGAGAGCTCTCGCCAGTAGGCGTCCTGCTCGTCGATGTGGAATTTCATGTCAGCGCGCAGGTGGTTGATGGGCAGCAGCAACAGATCGATCGGCAGGCCCACGCTGACGTTGCTGCGCATGGTCGAGTCAAAGCTGACCAGCACGCACTTGGTCGCATCGAGCAGCCCAATCTCGGGGCGGATCACGCGATCGAGTATGGGTTTGCCATACTTGATCTCGCCAATCTGCAGGAAAGGGGTCTCGGCGGTTGCCTCAATCGCGTTGCCTTCGGAGTACACCAGAAAAAGGCGCGGGCGCTCGCCCTGGATTTGGCCGCCCAGTAAAAACGATGCGCTGGCGTCGATGCCGCTCTTGGCCAGATAGGGTTCGTCACGCTCGCGCACCTGGCGCATGGCCTGGCCCAGGAGCATCGCCACATCCGCCATGCTTGGGACGTTGGTCCAGTTCATCACATCACCCTGGCGCACCGCGCGGTGCAGATGTTCGATGGCCCCCTGGGTGACGCTCAGGTTGCCGGCCGACAGCATGGTGATGACGCGCTCGCCGGGTTGCTCCAGCACATGCAGTTTGCTAAAGCGGCCGATATTGTCGACACCTGCATGGGTCCGACTGTCGGATGCAAAGACCAGGCCCGCATTGAGCTTGACGGCGCAGCAATAAGTCATGGGTCGAATCGGGGGTTAGATTGCAGCAGCATACGTGGCCCGGCGGCAGCCACGTATGCCACGCGACTCAGGCTGCGCGGCGCAGCGGGGTTTTCGCAACAAAAAAGCGCTCGTCGACCGCTGCCTCGGCGGCGTAAATGTCGAACTGGCGAGCAGCGCCGAATGCGAACATGCTTTCGGCGTCTTCCTTGGGCTCCAAGTACGACACGCCGGCAAGGGCCTTGCCAACCAGACGCGAGGTGGGCTCGGAGGGGTTGACCTGCAGCGATGCGAGAGCCTTTTGCGCTTCGATTAGGCAGTAGGACGCAGAGCGTGGGAAGTCTGGTCGACGCAGCAGCATATCGGACACACCCTTGCGGTTGGGCTCCCCGTGCAGGCGCCGCAGTGGCATGAGCGCGGAGGCCGATTCCAGCATCGCGACGCGATGAAACGCGGCATGTGGGCTGTCGGGCCCATCCCGTACAAGGGAAAACTCAGGGTCGGCCTGGGTCGTCCACATGCGCACCGAGCCGTCGGCACGCTCGAGGAAAGTGCCCAGCCGCAGAAAATGCCAAGGCTCGCTGCGCAGCATGGTGGCGAACGTGACACCTCGAAAGGCGTCGGAGAATGCCATGATTTCGCTAATCACGTGCCCCAATCCGCCGTTGACCAGATGCTGACGCTTGAGGCTGCGCATTTTGCTCAGCATGAGCTGCAGCGGCGCCACCACCTCGGCGGGCACCACCGAGCGCTGGTTGCGCGCGGCGTCTCGCGCGAGTTGCACGCAAGCCAGGACCGAGGACGGATTTTCGCGGTCGAGGACGCAGCGCCACAGCATCTCGGCCGGCTTCATGTCCTCGCCGGCGATGCCCGGCGGAATGGATCCCGTGGCCAGCAAAGGCAGCGCCCACACGGTATGTCCCGCCTGGGCGCTTCGCGAGCCCGGCAGCGCGGCCAGCCGTCGGGATAGGTCCAGCAGACGGGCCATGGATTCAGCGCGCTCCACGGCGCGTCCCATCCAGAATAAATCGGAAGCAGTGCGGCAAAGCATGGGGGGCTCCTTGTACCGAACGCTCATTCCTGCAACACCCAGGTATCCTTGGTGCCACCGCCCTGGCTGCTGTTGACCACCAGGGATCCCTCCGCCAGAGCCACGCGCGTCAGTCCGCCGGGAACCATGCGGATGCTCGTGCCTTGCAGCACATAGGGACGCAGATCAACGTGACGCGGCGCCACGCCTTCGTCCACCAGCGTGGGGCAGGTCGACAGCGCCAGGGTTGGCTGGGCGATGTACTTTTCGGGGTGGGCGCGGATCCGCTCGGCGAACGCTTCGCGCTCCTTCTTGCTGGCCTTGGGCCCAATGAGCATGCCATAGCCACCGGCGCCTTGAGCCTCCTTGACGACCAGTTCATGCAGGTTGGCCAGTACATGGCCGCACTGCTTGGCGTCACCCAGGGTAAAGGTCGGAACATTGGGAAGGATGGCATCCTCACTCAGGTAGTAGCGAATCATGGCCGGCACATAGGGGTACACCGACTTATCGTCGGCCACGCCCGTGCCAACCGCGTTGGCCAAGGTGACGTGTTTTGCGCGGATCACGTCAAACAGCCCGCGCACGCCCAGCATGGAATCCGGGCGGAAGGCGCGAGGGTCGAGGAAATCGTCGTCGATGCGCCGGTAGATCACGTCCACGCGCTGGGGACCACGAATGGTCTTCATGTAAAGAAAGCCCTCGTCCACGAAAAGATCCTGCCCCTCCACGAGTTCGGCACCAATGCTCTGTGCCAGGAAGGCGTGCTCGAAATATGCGCTGTTGAACGGCCCTGGCGTGAGGACAACCACCGTGGGGTCGTCCGTGTGGCTGGGCGCCAGTTCGCGCAACGTCAGGTCGAGAAGCTCCGGGTAATGGCCGATGGGCGCAACACGATGCAACTCGAACAGATCAGGCGCCAGCCAGGAGAGGATGCGGCGATTTTCGAGCATGTAGCTCACACCGGAGGGCACGCGCAGGTTGTCCTCCAAGACGAAAAACTCCTGCTCGGCGGTGCGGACCAGATCAATCCCGCAGATCGCACCATACACGCCGCGCGGCACCTTGACACCTTGCATTCCCGCGCGATATTGCGAGTTGTCCAGAATGCCCTGGGCCGGAATCACCTTATCTTTGATGATGCGCTGCGGCCCATAGATGTCGGCCAGGAAGAGGTTCAGGGCTTGAACCCGCTGCGCCAGGCCCCGCTGAAGATGGACCCATTCGGCAGCCGTGATGATGCGCGGCAGGATGTCAAAGGGAATTGCCCGCTCGGTGCCGCCACCTTCGCCGTAAACGGCGAAGGTGATGCCTTCGCGGTAAAACGCCAGCCGTGCCTCTTCCTGCTTCGCCGCGAGCGCTGGCATGCCAGTTTCGCGCATCCATGTGGTCAGACGCGCCCAGCCTGGCCGGCTCTCGCTGTCAAAGCCCTCGCACTCGGAATAGGCCTGCATGTCGCTTCTCTCGGAACGGTTCGGTCCCTTTCACAGCAAGCCGCGTGCCAGAAACCCTCCTAAACAGCGCACGCTGATGGGGCGCGAATCCAAACGCCGGGCAAGCCACGCCGTCGACGCACCAATGCCGGGCGCATGCGCACCAAATAGGCACGCCAATGCCAGCCAACGACCCATTCGCAAAGCGTGCCGCATCCGGCAAGGCACCAGGACCTTTGGCACGAGGGTTGCTGGATCAAGCCCACGACCGTCCACTTGGGTTTGCCATGACCATCCGCGTTGCGCTTCACCACCAAACCCGCTACAGGTTTGACCGCCCGGTGAGACTTGCTCCACACGAGGTGCGATTGCGCCCGGCCATACACAATCGCACGCCGATCCTCAGCTACTCCCTGACGGCCAAACCGGCGCGGCATTTCATCAACTGGCAACAGGACGCGTACGGCAACTTCGTCGCCCGCCTGACCTTCCCCGAGCCCACCTGCGAACTTGAAGTGACTGTGGATCTGGTGGCCGACATGACGGTCATCAATCCGTTCGATTTTTTCGTCGAACCGTGGGCCGAGCCATTTCCATTCGCCTATCCTCAGGAATTGCGAACCGAGCTCGCGCCCTTCATGGAGTGCGACCCCGTGGGGCCGCGACAGCAGGCTTGGCTGGAGGCATTTCGGGCGGACTTTCCCACGCCCATCACAACCACCGATCTCCTGGTTCGCGCCAACCAGGCCGTGCAGCACGGGGTGTCCTACCTCATTCGCATGGAGCCTGGGGTGCAAAGCTGCGAAACCACACTGAGTAACGCTTCGGGCTCCTGCCGCGACAGCGCCTGGCTGCTCGTGCAGATCCTGCGCAACCTGGGCCTGGCCGCACGCTTTGTCTCGGGCTATCTGATTCAGCTGACGGCCGACGTCAAGCCGCTGGAGGGCCCTGCCGGGCCGGGCGCCGACTTCACCGACTTGCACGCTTGGTGCGAGGCCTATGTTCCCGGAGCCGGATGGATCGGACTGGACGCCACATCCGGCCTGTTCGCTGGAGAGGGTCATATCCCGTTGGCGGCAAGCGCCCAACCGTCCTCGGCCGCGCCGATTATCGGGAAGACCGACCCCTGCGAAAGTCGCCTCGACTTCACCATGACGGTGCAGCGCGTGTTCGAGGACCCCCGCGTCACCCTTCCCTATACGGACGCACAATGGCAATCGATCCGCACCCTGGGGCACCGCATCGACGCGGACCTGCGCGCGGGCGACGTTCGACTGACGCAAGGCGGCGAGCCCACTTTCGTTTCCGCGCTGGACATGCAGGGTGCCCAATGGAACACCGCCGCGCTCGGCCCCGACAAGGAGCGCATGGCCGATGCCTTGCTGCGACGGCTGTCGGCGCAATTCACCAGCGGCGCGCTTTTGCACTTTGGCCAAGGCAAGTGGTACCCGGGCGAGGCGTTGCCGCGCTGGGCCATGACGGCGTACTGGCGCACTGACGGCAAGCCCGTGTGGCGAGACGCGCAATGGCTTGCGGGACCGGCCGCGGCCGGGGCCAAGGCGCTCGATCCCAGCGTCGCGGCACAGTTCGGCAAGCGCCTGTGCGAGGCGCTTGGGCTCAATGACGGCTACCTGATGCCGGCTTTCGAGGACGCCTTGAATGCAGCTCAGGCTGAAGGCCGCCTTCCCGAAAACGTCCAGGAACTGATCGCCGCAAGCGGCGATGCGGACGCCCGCGCCAAGCTCGTCGCTCAGTTGGCGCGCGGTCTGAATGAGGTTGTGGGCTATGTGCTGCCGCTCAAGGCTGAAGCGGACGGCCACTGGCATTCCAGCCGGTGGCCGCTGCGCGGCGAACGCCTCACGCTGCTGCCAGGCGACTCACCACTGGGCTACCGTCTGCCGCTGGCGAGCTTGCCCTGGGCGCCGCCCGAGGACTTTGACGCCCAACTTCCACTCGACCCCTTTGCACCGCGCCACGCCCTTGCCGACTTTCACGCCGCGCTGGGCCTTGCGCGCGCGCCGGCGCCGGCGCGCAAGAACGTGATCCTGCGCAAATCCCGCCCTGCGGAGATCGTCCACACCGCGCTATGCCTGCAAGGCCGATCGGGAACGCTGCACGTGTTCCTCCCACCGATCCCGACCCTGGAGTCATGGCTGGCGCTGGTCGCAGCGATCGAGCACACGACCGAGGCCCTTGAGCTGCCGGTATGCATCGAGGGCTATACCCCGCCGCGGGATGAACGCCTGCAGACCTTCTCCGTGACGCCCGATCCGGGCGTCATTGAGGTCAACATCCACCCCTCGCCGGACTGGGATGTGCTCGAGGCGCGGACCGAGACGTTGTATGCCCAGGCACGCGCGTGCCACCTGGCCACGGAGAAGTTCATGCTCGATGGCCGTCATACGGGAACTGGCGGTGGCAACCACATCACCCTCGGTGGGGCGCGTGCGGCTGACAGCCCGTTTTTGCGCAGACCCGACCTGCTCAAGAGCCTGATCGCATACTGGCAACGCCATCCAGCGCTTTCCTACTTGTTTTCCGGCGCATTTATCGGACCCACCAGCCAGGCTCCAAGGGTGGATGAGGCGCGCGACGACGCGCTGTATGAGTTGACCATCGCCTTTCAACAACTCGACCAGAAAGCACCACCCGGGCAAACCAGCGCGCAGCCCTGGCTTGTGGACCGGCTCCTGCGCAACCACTTGGTGGACCTCACGGGCAACACGCACCGTGCCGAGTTCTGCATTGACAAGCTGTACTCGCCCGACGGCCCCGCAGGGCGCCTCGGCGTGGTTGAGCTTCGCGCGTTCGAGATGCCCCCGCACGCACGCATGAGCCTAGTCCAGGCGCTACTGCTGCGCGCGCTCGTGGCGCGGTTCTGGCGCCATCCTGATAGCGGCCAGTTGGTGCGCTGGGGCACGGCGCTACATGATCGCTTCATGCTTCCGCATTTCGTCGAACTGGACATGCGCGACATTTGCCGCGACTTGCGCGACGCGGACTATGCGTTTGAGGACAGTTGGTTTTCTCCGTTCATGGAATTCCGCTTTCCGCGTTGCGGAACCGTGACATACGAGAGCGTGGAAATCGAGTTGCGTCAGGGCATCGAACCCTGGCACGTCCTGGGCGAGGAAATGGCCGAGGGCAGCACTGCGCGCTACGTGGACTCATCGGTCGAGCGCCTGCAGGTACGGGTACGCGGCATGACGGGCTCGCGCCATGCCGTGCTGTGCAACGGGCGCTGGCTACCGCTGCATCCCACGGGCGTCCCGGGCGAGTTCGTGGCCGGCGTGCGCTTCAAGGCTTGGGCGCCGCACTCGGCCCTTCATCCCGGAATCGGCGCGCAAGGCCCCCTGGTGTTCGACCTGGTCGATCGATGGAACGAACGCGCCGTCGGGGGTTGCACCTACCATGTGAGCCACCCCGGAGGGCGCAGCTATGACACGTTTCCGGTGAATGCAAACGAGGCCGAGGCGCGGCGCCGCGCCCGCTTCTGGGAGCACGGCCACACGCCTGGTCCCATCGTCTGCAAGGCCGAACCGCTCAACCCGGATTTTCCCCTGACACTGGACCTTCGTTTCGGCAACCGGTGAACCGGAGCCGGCCTGGCACGCGCATCAAGCCGATGCGGGGCGCAGGCGCGGCGCGGCCATACGGCGCTCGCCGTAGCGCTCAAGGCCAAGGCCCGCAGTGCTGACATCGGGCTTGCGGCCGAGCACCAGATCGGTGACGATCCGCGCAGAGCCGCAGGCCATGGTCCAGCCCAATGTCCCATGCCCGGTGTTCAGGAACAGGTTGGCATGGCGCGTGGGGCCGAGGATCGGCGTACCGTCCGGCGTCATCGGCCGCAGGCCCGTCCAGAACGTGGCCGCGGGCAGATCGCCACCCGGGAAGAGGTCGCGCGTCACCATCTCCAGCGTCTCGCGCCGGTGGGGATTGAGGCGAAGGTCAAAGCCGCCCAGTTCGGCCATGCCGCCCACACGAATGCGCTGGTCAAAACGCGTGAGGGCCACTTTGTAGGTCTCATCCAGGACCGTGGAGCGTGGCGCAAGCGCTTCGTCAATGAGAGGCACAGTGAGTGAATACCCCTTGACGGGATAGACGGGTAGATCGAGACGTAGCGGAAGGAGAAGTTCCCTTGAATAACTGCCCATGGCAAGCACGTAGCGGTCAGCCTTGAGCACGGCGTTTCCCACACGCACGCCGGTTATCGTGCGACCATCGGTGAGCAAGCCATCCACCGTCTGCTGGAACCGGAACACGGCGCCCAGCGATTGGGCGAGCTCGCTCAGGCCAGTCGTGAACAGCTGGCAATCGCCCGTCTCGTCATTGGGCAGGCGCAAACCTCCGACAAGCCTGTCCCTCGCCTGCGCCAAGGCCGGCTCGACCCGGGCGAGCTGCTCGCCGTCAAGTAGCTCATAGGGCACGCCGCATTCCTCCAGCACCGCAATATCGCGCTGCACGGCGTCAAGCTGGGCCTGTTTGCGAAACACCTGCAACGTTCCACCGGTGCGGTGCTCGTAAGCAATGCCCGTATCCGCGCGAAGCTGCCGCAGGCAGTCGCGACTGTATTCGGCCACGCGCATCATGCGTTCCTTGTTGACCGCATAACGCGATGGCGTGCAGTTTCGCAGCATGGCAGCCATCCAACGCAGTTGCCACAGACTCGCATCCGGGCGCACCGCCAAGGGTGCGTGGCGCTGAAACATCCACTTCAGCGCCTTCACTGGAATCCCCGGTGCGGCCCAGGGCGTGGCGTAGCCGGGTGAGATCTGCCCTGCATTGGCTTGGCTCGTTTCCATAGCGGCGCCCGCCTGGCGATCAATGACCGTGACGTCGGCGCCAGACCGTGCCAGGTAATACGCTGTGGTGGTGCCGATCACACCGGCACCCAGAACAATGACTTTCATGCCAAGAGCCTTATCAATCAACGATAATGTCAATATATGGATTATCTTGCCGATTTTTTCACTTTTTTTCGCGATTCTCGAAGTGAATTTTCTTGAACAACCGTTCAGAGGGCAGCGTGAGAAGTGAAATGCAGAATCTCGACCGCATCGATCGCAAGATCCTGGACGTCCTTCAGCGGGACGGCCGTATTTCCATGACGGATCTTGCAAGTCAGGTTGGCTTGTCCGCCTCCCCGTGCACCGAGCGCGTCAAGCGCATGGAGCGCTCCGGAGTCATCGCCGGCTATCACGCGCGCGTCACCCCAGAGGCGCTGGGCAAAACCCTCCTCGTGTTTGTCGAGATCAAGCTTTCGGCTAAATCCGGCGACGTCTTTGAAACCATCCGCCGCGAGCTTCTGCACATGCCCGAGGTGATGGAATGCCACCTCGTCTCCGGCGGCTTTGACTATCTGGTGAAGTTCCGCATGCGCGGCATGAAGGAATATCGCCATCTCCTGGGCGACATCCTCAAACGCCTGCCGGTGTCAGCCGAATCCCACAGCTATGTCGTGATGGAGGAGATCAAGGAAACTCTTTACCTTCCGCTTGACCGATAGGGCTGACGGCGCGGCGCTGGATGCCCTTCGGCAATTCGGCTCGAGACTTTCCCGGCCCGTCGCTGCAATTCGCACCAACTCAGACTGGAACGAACATCGGCTCGCTGAATGCGCAACAATCCCGTCGTGAGCACCAAGCCATCCTTCCTGCCTTTGTTGCGCGAATTGGCGCGCACGTATCAAACGTTTGAGCACTATTCGGCAGCGCATGTGAAGCGCCTTGGGCTGACTCCGGCGCAGTTCGACGTGCTGGCCACGCTGGGCGACACGCCCGGCATGAACGCGAAGTCACTCGCGAACAAGACGCTGATCACGAAGGGCACACTCACCGGGGTCGTTGACCGCCTGCATCTCAAGGGCCTCGTGCAGCGTCTGCCCGACCCCACGGACGGGCGTGGACAGATCGTGCGACTTACGCCAAAGGGGCAGACTCTTTTTGAGCGTGTGTTCCCGGCGCACGGCGAATACCTTGCACGCGCCTTCACCCATCTAGGCACCGAAGACCAAGCTCTCGCGATGCAGGCCCTGGTTTCCTTGCGCCGCGCCTTCGAGCGCGCTACGACCTCAACCGATTCATGAATTCCGCTGCCAGGGCCCCTAGGCACACTGCTGCGCTTGACTTCGATGATGGTGCTGCGGTGGCCGCAGGGGAGATCGCTGTCTTGCGTGGTCTACCCGATGCGATGGCCTCGAGGAATTTGCTGGGGCCTGGAGGGACTCGCAATTCGGCGGCGAGATGGCGGGTGGCGTCGCTTCAGCGCGTAGCGCCAATCCAGTCTGAGCCACAATGTGCACTTACGCATTCAAGTCGAAGGCGTGCCCGCGCCATCCCGGCTGCGAGTGCCACGGCCCCCGTCGCCCAAGACGCGCCCTTGCGCATCGCCGAGATTCACACGGAGACAAATCATGATGGAAATTCGACCGTCGAACGCTCGGGGCCATGCTGACCACGGCTGGCTCGAGTCGTTTCACACCTTCGCATTTGCTGACTACGTCGACCCTGAGCATGTAGAGTTTGGCGCGTTACGGGTGATCAACGAGGATCGTGTGCAGCCGGGCTCTGGTTTTGGCACGCATGGCCACCGCGACATGGAAATTATCAGCTACGTCATCGCGGGCGAACTGGCGCACAAGGACTCCATGGGCAACGGGTCGGTGATTCGGCCGGGCGATGTGCAGCGCATGAGCGCCGGACGTGGGGTCCAACACAGTGAGTTCAATCCCTCATCCACGCAGATCGTCCATTTTTTGCAGATCTGGATTCGGCCAGACGTTCCGGGCATTTCGCCGAGCTATGAGCAAAAGCGGTTCGAGTCTGCCGAGAAACGCGGGCGTCTTCGTTGCATTGCATCACCCGATGGGGTTGACGGCTCGGTGAGCCTGCATCAGGACGCGAGGATCTATGCGGGCATGTTCGAAGCGGCCGAGCAGGCCAGCCTCGCGCTTGATCCCCTCAGGCTGGCCTACGTGCATGTGGTCGGCGGACGTATCCGCGCAAACGGGCTGCAACTCACCGCGGGTGACGGGCTGAAACTGCGCGACGTGGCTTTGCTCGAGCTGCGTGAGGGACATGATGCCGAGGTTCTGGTTTTTGATTTGCCCGGCGCCTCGATCCGATGAGGTCTTGGCCCCCTGCGAGCGCATGCACCCGATTGGCGTGCCTTATTGGCTGCACCGGCGGCGGAGTCTCCCGATCATGGAGCCTGTGATTCGCTACGGACGCGACGCTTGGCGCTTTCGAGCCGGGATGCCTCGAGCGCCGTCTCGGACATGGTCGTCTGCACAAAAGTGATGTGATTTCGTGCCGCGGCGGCTGCGGCCTGTGGTGTGCGTGCCCGCGTCTTGGCCCAGATCTCGTGATGCTGCTCGCGCAGCTGGCGCCACTTGCCGGGGTGGCCGTGCAGATAGCGGAGATTCCTTTCCACGTCGTCATGAATGAGTCGATGCAGGCTCGCGCTGAGGTGCGCGATCAGCACGTTGTGCGATGCCTCCGCGACGGCTTGGTGGAAATCCACATCGGCCTTGATGCAGACCTCGAGATCCCCATGCTCATAAGCAGCCTCGAGCGTGTTGAAGGCCGCGTCGATGCGCTCGATATCGAAGTCGTTCGCGCGTTCCGCGGCAAGTTGCGCGGCTTGTCCCTCCAGCATGTGGCGAAACTCCAATAAGTCGTGCTGAAGCGTCGGATGCCCGCTGAGCATGTCCCTCCAAGGGTCGACGAAACTCGCCTGCAGCCGGTCCGTCACGACCGTGCCGCCCCCCTGACGCGTGCGAACAAGTCCCTTGGCTGCGAGTTTCTGCAGCGCCTCCCGCAAGGATGGGCGCGACACGCCGAGCTGCTCGGCCAGCTCGCGCTCGGGCGGTAGGCGCTCCCCGGCTCGCAGCGAACCCTCGAGGATGCGCTTCTCGAGGCTGCTGGCGACGCTGTCGGGAAGACGGACAATATCCATGGCTGGCCCTCATGATTGGTCTGACCAATAATAGTCGGCGCTGAAACCCCCATCATTCCCGACAAACGCCCTCAGGGATTGCCCTTGACTCAGAAACAGCGTTCATCTCTAATCACGTCTTGTGGTCTGACCAATTGACCACGAAGATTTCCAATGGCCATATCAAACCTCGAGCCGAGGTGGCGCCAAGCCGGTCCAGCGCGATGTCGCGCATGGATACGGACACGAGAGCGCAAGCCTTTCCCAACCATGCATCGAAAAGGAGACTTGATGATGACGCCGAGCGCCCTGCCTGCGGGGATTGTGTATGCGCAGCCGTTAACCCCCGTGGGTGGTTCCCTGCTGCTGTCGTTTTTGGTGGCCGGTGTGCCCATTGCGGTCGCGTTGATCATGCTGGGGGTGCTGCGGCGCCCGGCCTGGCAGGCGTCGCTGGTGGGGCTCGTGACAGGGCTGCTGATTGCCGTGGGGGTGTGGGGCATGCCCGCAGGGCTCGCCTTCAATGCTGTGGGCGCGGGCATGGCGCTGGCGCTGTTGCCGGTGATGTGGATCGTGTTCAATGCGCTGCTGCTCTACAACGTCGCGGTGAAGTCGGGACGCTTCGAGCAGTTCCGGCAGTGGATGCTGGATCATTTGCCGGACGATCGTCGCCTGGTGCTGCTGGTCGTGGCGTTTTCGTTTGGGTGTTTGCTCGAGGGCATTGCAGGGTTCGGCACGCCAGTAGCCATCACCAGCGCGTTGCTGATTGGGCTAGGTTTTCCGGCCTTGGAGGCGCTGACGTATACGCTCATTTTCAACACGGCGCCGGTGGCGTTTGGCGCGCTCGGTGTGCCGATCACGGTGCTGGGAGCGGTCACGAGCATGCACCCGGACACGCTGGGGGCAATGGTGGGCCGGCAGTTGCCCTTTTTTGCGTTCTTGCTGCCGTTTTACGTGGTGGGCATGTACGGGGGTCTGAAATCCATTGGCAAGCTGTGGCCAGCGCTCGCGGTCTCGGGGGGAAGCTTTGCGCTGACGCAGTTTGCCACCTCCAACTACATCAGCTACCAGCTCACGGACGTGCTGGCCTCGCTGGTGTCGCTGATTGTCACGGTAGTCTTTCTCAAGACGTGGAAACCCGAGCCCGATCCGGCCTTTGCCGTGGTGCGCACGCAGGCCGCGGCAAAGGGCACGGCGCGCGTGGGCTATGGGGGCTGGATGCCGTGGGTGGTCGTGTCGGTCATCGTGATTGTCTGGATCAACCTGAAGGTGTTCGCGATCGGCGACACCAAGGTGCTATGGCCAGGCCTCAATAAGGCCGTCTTCATTACGCTGTACCAAAAACCATACGTCGCGCTGTGGGACTTCCAGCCCCTGGGCACGGGCACTGCCATCCTTCTTTCGGCCATCGTGGTGGCGGTATGGACGAGCACCGGAATCGGGGCGTTCCTAGGTTGCGTGAGTCGCACCTGGGTGCAGACGCGCATCGCCATTGCCACCGTGATGATGATTGTGGGACTCGCATTCCTTCTGAACTACTCGGGCATGAGCTACACACTGGGCATGGGGGTGGCTTCCACGGGCGCCCTCTTCCCACTGGTCTCGGCTTTTCTCGGCTGGATCGCCGTGTTCCTCTCCGGTAGCGACACCTCGGGCAACGCTCTATTCGGCAACCTGCAGGTGGTGGCTGCCCATCAGCTCAACCTGAACCCGGTCCTCATGGCCGCCACCAATTCCTCGGGCGGCGTCATGGGCAAGATGATCTCTCCGCAAAACATCGCCACCGGCGTGTCCACCACCGATCTCAAGGGCAAGGAGGGCGTCGTCTTCGCCCGAACTTTCTGGCACAGCGTGCTCCTGACCGTGCTGCTCGGTATCCTCGTGATGGTGCAGCAGCATTGGCTCACCTGGATGATCCCCGCCTTGCCCGGCAAATAGTTCGGGTACACACGCACCTCAACATGCAACGGGGCCGCTTTTGCGCGCCCTTCGGAGACAGTCATGGCGGTCATTACCAATATCGAGGATCTGCGCATTCTGGCCAAGAAACGGGTCCCAAGGATGTTTTACGACTACGCCGATTCGGGATCGTGGACCGAATCAACCTATCGTGCAAACCAAGAGGAATTTGGCAAGCTCAAGCTAAGACAGCGCGTGGCGGTGAACATCGACAACCGCTCACTGCGCACGCAGATGATCGGCCAGGACGTGGCCATGCCGGTGGCGCTGGCGCCTACCGGCCTGACCGGCATGCAGCATGCTGACGGGGAGATCCTTGCCGCGCGTGCCGCAGAAAAGCTCGGGGTGCCGTTTACGCTGTCCACGATGAGCATCTGCTCCATCGAGGACGTGGCCGCCCATACCAAGGCCCCGTTCTGGTTTCAACTGTATGTCATGCGCGACCGGGACTTCATCGAACGCCTGATCGAACGCGCCCGGGCTGCGCGATGCTCAGCGCTGATGCTGACGCTGGATCTGCAGATTCTTGGGCAACGCCACAAGGATCTGAAAAACGGCCTGTCCGCACCACCGAAGCCGACACTGGCCAATATGCTGAACCTGGCCACGAAGCCGCGCTGGGGCTTGGGCATGCTGGGCACGCGCAGGCGGCACTTCGGCAATATTGTTGGGCACGTCAAAGGGGTGGCGAACATGGGCTCGCTGTCGGCGTGGACCAGCCAGCAGTTTGATCCCCGTCTGAACTGGAGCGACGTGGAATGGATCAAGAAACTGTGGGGCGGCAAACTGATCCTCAAGGGCATCATGGACGCCGAGGACGCCCGGCTCGCTGCCGACTCCGGGGCGGATGCGCTAATCGTGTCCAACCACGGCGGGCGCCAACTCGACGGAGCACCCAGTTCGATCTCGGCCCTGCCGCCGATCGCCGATGCGGTGGGATCGCGCATCGAAGTCTGGATGGACGGCGGTATCCGATCCGGCCAAGACGTGCTCAAGGCTGTGGCGCTCGGTGCCAGGGGCACTCTGATCGGGCGCCCGTTCCTCTATGGCCTCGGAGCGATGGGGGAAGCCGGTGTCGCGAAGTGCCTAGAGATCATCCGTAACGAGCTCGACCTAACCATGGCCTTTTGTGGGCTCACCGACATCCGGCAAGTGGATCGCGGCGTTCTGCTCAACCCACCCTGGTAGACCGCACCTGCCTTGCACGCCGACTGCCGATAACGTCCATGCTCCTGAGGCCGTTACGCGCGTCGCAATGCCGCTTGCGCGCATTGGACGCACAATTGCCGCATTGTCATGGGCGACGGAGCATCAGCGATGGATCTTGGCTTGCAGGGTACGGTGGTCCTGATCACCGGGGGAAGCAAAGGCATAGGCTTGGCGTGTGCGCGCCAATTCTCCCGTGAAGGCGCGCGTATCGCCATTGCGTCACGCGACTCCGAGCATTTGCAGCAAGCCACACAAGCGCTGCAAAGCGCCGGTGCGCAAGTTCTGGCTGTCAGGGCTGATCTTGGCGACCCCATGCAGGCATCAAGCTTGGTACGCCAGGTCCTCGATGAATTCGGCCCCATCGGTGTACTCGTCAATTCGGCAGGCGCTGCGCGTCGCACACCACCTGCCGAGCTCACAGCACAACACTGGCATGCAGCCATGGACGCAAAATTCTTCCCCTACATCCACGCCATCGACGCCGTGCTTCCCGGCATGGTGCAAAACGGTGGCGGCGTCATCGTGAACATCGTCGGCACGGGCGGCAAAATGGCCTCCCCCGTGCACCTGCCGGGTGGCGCGGCAAATGCTGCGCTCATGTTGGCGAGCGCCGGGCTCGCGAATGCCTATGCCGCCAAGGGCGTGCGTGTGAACGCGGTGAACCCTGGAATTACCGCCACCAGCCGCATGCATGAGGGGCTGGTGGCCGAGGCGCGCTCATCGGGCAAGGCGATCGAGGACATCCTAAGCCAGCGCGTGGGCGCACTGCCGATGGGGCGCGTCGCTGAGCCTGAGGAAGTGGCCGACGTGGTCGTCTTTCTTGCGTCGCGACGAGCCGCCTATGTCAACGGCGCTGTGCTGACCCTGGACGGCGGAGCCACGCCAATCGTCGTCTAGACGTTCGTCGCCAATCGGCGAATCCGCACCCCTTTGAGGGCCTTACGCCGCTTGGCGGCTGCTCGCTGGCGCCGGCGTGTTCAGCGCCGGGCCCCGCACAC
>JABBOE010000269.1:2239-2740 GCA_019351955.1 Pseudomonadota bacterium | reverse complement strand
TGAAGTCGCGGTGCATCGTGTCGGTGCACTTCGCGCGGAGTTCGAGGGGGCCGAGTTGCTCGGACATGGGTTAGGCCGCCTCACGCTTCGAGGGCTTGGACTTGGCGGGCATGGAAAAGATGTCGGGCCGGAGATCGGCGCGGTTGACGGCTGCGCCAGTGGCGCGTTCGATCTTCCCCGCGAGAATCGGGCCGCACTGCTTGTGGCCCTTCGCGATCATGTAAAGCGTGTCGGGGCTGCACTCGGCCTTGATGGCGACTTGAGCCAGCACAGGGCACCCGCGGAGCGAGGTTCCGCCGTTTTGTTCGCAGTAGGTCTGTAGGTTCATGGCCGCATCATTACCGGTACGGTTATGCCCGTCAATACCCTTTCGATCATTTACCGCTCTGGTAACGCATGGGAGCATCTTTTGCATGGACGCAACCACCGCAAGAACCCACAACATCCGGCTACTTGTTCAGCAAGCGGGCGGCCCGACTGAGTTCGGTGAACTGATAGAGC
>JABBOE010000269.1:0-2229 GCA_019351955.1 Pseudomonadota bacterium | reverse complement strand
GTGGATATCCGCAACAAGCCCAAAGCCGATCGGGAACCAGCTCGCCCGGCATATCGAGAAAAAGCTAGGGCAGGAGCAAGGGTGGCTTGATCGCCCGCACGGCGAGGTTGCGACATCCTGGGATGATGTCGAGGCTGTGCGGGACGTGGCGCAGGTTTTGCATGACTGCTTTGCCGAGCAGCACATTCCGTTCCGGCTGGAAGAAGCGCCTGACCTGTTCTTGAAGCTGTACAAGGATCGCCTGGCTATGCGCGACATCCATTCGGTAGCCAGTGCTGTAGAGGTAGGTCGATGGATTGAGCGCAACAAGCCACAGGGGTCTTCGGAACATGAGCGAGCTTCACCAGTGCCTTCTAAGGGCGATTCTCCGTGAGCAAATGGGCTGGAAAGCACCCAGCCCTAAACTGACAGTCGTGGGAAAAAAAGTGACGAAGGAAGTCAGGCACCTCCCGACGCCGGAAACGATCGCTGCCCAGCATGCGGTCAGGGCTTGGGCACGAAGTCACTGAAAACTGACACCTGAGTCACGAAGCCCGCCATGCGCGGGCTTTTTTGTGGGCTCGGTAAATTAGTGAACCCTGTCGTCCTGTATTCAAGCAAAAGAATTACCGTTTCGGTATTGACACGGGTAACCGTTCCGGTAATATCACTCCCAAGCCAACGGGAGCAACCCATGAACGCCTGGACATCCGCACCACTCCACCTCAACACCTACACCTGCGTCGACGTCAAGGCCGACAGCAAGGGCGTCACGCTCGGGCAGGTCGACGGGGTCACGCTGCACAACCTGCACTTCACGGCAGACCAGGCGCGCACTGTGGCGCTGATGCTGCTGGATGGTGCGGACAAGGCGGAGGGAGTCTGACCATGGCACACGCACACGTTTCAAAGTACGCAACGGCGGTCACCGTCGAGGATAACAAAGGCGAAATATGGATCGCCGTTGGGGATTTCTTATTCCGCATGGAAAAAGAAGAAGCCGCCCAGCTCGCCGCCGATCTGCTCAATGCCGCTGGCGTGACGCCTGTTGATGCTGAGGTGGCGCCCTCCACCTTCACCGGCATGGTGGACGTCGACGGCGAGCCGATGGCCGCGTACTCGCTGGAGTTCGCGCTGTGATCACCACCACGCTAAAACGCATCCGCGCTTGCGGGCCTTGCGCGTCGGGCTGGTCGACGCTGCTCGCCGGCCTGGGTAAGACCTCCGTCGACGATGAGGCGCTGCCCTACGCCGAGATTGTCCGGATCAATGGCATTGAGGAAGCGCTGTGGGCGTGCCGTGCCGAGCCGCAGCATGCCCGCGAGTGGCGCCTGTTTGCCGTGTGGTGCGCTCGACAGGTGCAGCACCTGATGACTGACCCGCGCTCGATTGCTGCGCTGGATATCGCGGAGCGGTTTTCAAACGGCGAGGCGACAGATGCGGAGCGGGACGCCGCAGGGGCCGCCGCAGGGGCCGCCGCACGGGACGCCGCAGGGGACGCCGCATGGGCCGCCGCACGGGACGCCGCAGGGGACGCCGCATGGGCCGCAGCAGGAGCCGCCGCACGGGCCGCCGCATGGGCCACCCAAGCTGCCGAATTTCTGCGCATCGTCGGGGGTGATGCATGAACATCCGCCCGATCGACCGCTACATCCTCGCCCAGCTCGAAGCCGACCGCGCTGCCCAGATCGACGCGCAGTTGCAAGTGGACGCCCCGCTCTGCCGCCTCGCCAGTGAGGACTACCCGCAGGCAAAGCCCGACCCGGTAGGCGAGTGGCTGCTGGTGCCTGTGATGGCCGTGATCGCGCTGGTTGGCGGGTTGCTGATGGGGCTGCGGCTGTGAGCGGGCATACGCCGGGGCCGTGGCGCACGTCGTGGAGCTATGCCGGATGCTGGCTGGTTTATTGCTCGAATGATCCAAGTGCATCAAGTCATACGCACTTTTCGCCGGAGCGAGAAGCCGACGCCCGGCTGATCGCCGCCGCGCCGATGCTGCTTGAGGCGCTCAGGAAGTGCGCCGCCCAGCTGGAAATCATCAGCGGCATGGTTCACGACGAGCGCATGGCGCTGATTGAGGCCCGCGCAGCCATCGCCGCCGCAACCGGAGAAACGAAATGAGCGCCTACTACCTGCCCGGCTATGACGCGTGGCTCGAGTCGCCTTATGCCGATGATGATGATTCGGCACTTGAGGCGGCCATCGACGCCGAGGCTACCGCCATCTTCGAAGACCCCGATCGCCTGCTCGAAG
>JABBOE010000067.1 GCA_019351955.1 Pseudomonadota bacterium | reverse complement strand
TTCCATCGCAACACCTTACAGGCTTGGGGTGTTGCACTTCAGATTTGAGGCCGCCCGGGATCCTGCTCCAACTCTTCGTCGCCGTGATGGAACAGGTTCCATTTCCAATGCAGCCGAACGTCTCAACGAATCGCAGTCAGCGGTGAGTCACCAGGTCGAGAAGCTTCGCGCGATTGTGGGAGATCCCCTGTTCGTCAAATCCGGGCGTGGCATCGTTGCAACCGCGCGCGGAAGGCCTGGTGGAGCAGGCGCGGGCGCTACTCGCTCAACTTGAGCGCTTTGCAAACGTGGCTGAATTCCACCCGAGCGTGCTGAGACCGACCTTCACCATCGCTGCGAATGACCTGCAGCGTGATCTTTTGTTACCCCTTTTGCTTGAGCAGCTTCGCGCGGATTCGCAGGGCGTGTGCATGCGCGTGATCGCTTCCGACGTGCCGAACCTGAAGGTGTTGCGTGAGCAGCGCTGTGACTTGGTCATTTCGCCTCGACCGCCTGAGGGAGGCGAAATTCTGCAACAGCGGCTCTTTGACGACACGTACCGCATATTCTTTGATCGAAGCAGACGCCGTCCGCCCAACACCATTGAGGACTACCTCCGAGGCGAGCATGTCACCGTACTTTACGAAGGTCAGACGCGGTTGGAAGTCGACAAAGTCCTGCTGGAAAGCGGCTATGAGCGTACGGTTGTGGCATTTGTGCCGGCCTTTTCAGGCATTGCGTCGTTCATTCAAGGCACCGATCGTTTGGCAACGGCACCGTGCTTGCTGCAACGCGGTCTACTACGCGGCCTTGATAGCGTTCCATTACCCATTTGCATACCACCGATGCCCATGTCCATGTAAATGATTTGGCACATGCGGCATCGATATGACCCCATACATGGCTGGCTGCGCGCCAAACTCCTGAGCATCGCGCGATCCATTCATCCCGGGCCCTGACTTCGGTCGAGACTCGCAGTCTGCGTTCTTGGTGGCGTCGCGGGATGACCCGCGCTTCAGGATATGGCGCCTTCAGCCATAGGGGTTAGCACTCATATCGGGATGGAATAACTGATAGCGCATGAGGACCCTACGAGAACCTCATGATTCCAACCACAATCCGCACTGCACGTGGCCTAACAAGCTGCATCCGCAAGGCCATTAGGGTGGTCCGTGTGGCGCGCTGAAAGCTGGCGGTCATTCGACATTCGTGCAGGATGCAGCGCCAGCATTGATTGCTTCTTGGCGTGCTTTACAAGGCGGCGAGTCAAGCCGTCATGGGGGAAGATGCCCATGATTATTTCAGATCAATTGAGGAGATACGGAGTGAATAAAAAGCGCATATTTTTAGCAGCGGCTCTCAGCATGGCACTCACACCGGCATTTGCAGGGGGAGCCAGCTCAAATGTTCAGCTGTACGGTATCATCGACGCCGGCATCGAGCATTTGAGCTTTGATAACACCAGCGTCAATCGCTTGGGCTCCGGCATTCAGGTTCCGGATCTGATAGGCGTCAAGGGCAATGAAGATCTTGGTGGCGGTCTTTCCGCGTTTTTCCAGGCAGAAACGGGGTTCTGCGGCAACGGCAATGGAACATTTCTGCGCGGCAATAATGTCTATTCCGGTGCAAATCAAGGTGCACAATACCAAGCTAATTCGGATTACTGTACCGGTGGTCAGTTCATGGGGCGCGAAACCATGGTGGGCTTGAGCGGAGATTTCGGGAAATTGTCCATGGGCCGATTGGCCACGCCCTCGTTTATTAATGCACTGATGGCGGATCCCTTTGGTGCGGGACTGACGGGAGGCATGTTCAATCTTGATCCAGCCTTTCCGATCTACGTGTATGTATCGCAGGCCATGCAATATCAGACGCCGACCATGTCCGGGTTGCAAGGCACGCTCCTGTACGCGCTGGGGGCGCAGTCAAGTGGCGCGTCGAATGGCCAGTTTTACAACGCAAGCTTGAACTACCGCAATGGTCCGGTCATGGCTGGAATTGCGTACCTGCACCACAACTTCAGTTCGGGTGGTCCGATTCCTGACGCGGCCCTTATGCTGGATGCGACGAGTCGCTCCATCGTCCCATCTTCGGACGGTTACTTTACGAACAAGGTCCTCCAACTGTTCGGGGGATACAACCTCGGGGTTGCCAATATCACGGCCTACTATGCCGACGAAAAATTCGGCGACGGTGGCACGATGTCGGACGGTTCGCAGACGCCCCATTTCAAGGTTTGGTGGATTGGTGCGACGATTCCAGCAGGCCCAGGGTCGATCCTCGCATCCATTGGTCAGCACAAGGATTCGAATCTGATCAATTCGACCGCTCGTCAATATGCCGTTGGGTACAACTATCCAATGTCGAAGCAGACTAACCTTTACGCTTCTTACGCGCATATCAGCAACGACAGCAACGTGGACCAGTACGTTGGAGACACAACGGTCGTGGGTACGGGGATTCAGGGCGGGCAGAGTTCAAGCGGGATTGCCTTGGGGATTCGGCACGCCTTCTGATGGATGGAAGCCTGCTTCTGGCCATCGATGACGGTGGCCTATTCGATGAACATCGCAGCTAGGAGATCACAATTGAAAGACAAGACATTGATTCAAGACGCAGCGCCGGCCAATGACCTGTCCCGGCGCGAATTTGTTACGGCCGCTGGAGCTGGTCTTGGCGGCGTCTTGCTGCCTGCCTTTGCCAAGACGGCCGGAGCTGCTCAATCGGCGCCAGGTGGCACGGCCGGCACCCTGAAAGTTGGTTTTATCAGTCCTCTCACGGGCCCGCTTGCGGGGTTTGGAGAAACGGATCCATTTGTTCTTGATCTGGTACGGAAAAAGACCAATGGAAGGATCGAGGTCGCTGGCAAATCTTACGCATTGGAAATCCTGGGTCGCGATACCCAGTCGGATCCTTCGCGGGCGACGCAGCTGGCCAAGGATCTGATCAATAACCACAAGATCGATCTGATGTTGACGACCTCGACGCCGGAGGTTGTCAACCCGGTGGCGGATGCCTGCGAGGCATCGGGCATGCCATGTCTGTCGACGGTTGACCCCTGGGAGTCGTGGTATTTTGGGCGGGGCGGCAAGCCCGGCCAACCTTCGCCATTTCATTGGACATACCACTTTTCCTTTGGTACGGAACAGTTCGCCAAGATGTATGTGGCAACGTGGAATTTGCTTTCGACCAATAAGAAGGTTGGCGTTCTCTATCCCAATGATGCCGATGGAAATGCGCTGCGCGCGCATTTGATCCCGGAACTCACGAAGGCTGGCTTCACGGTCATTGACCCGGGCGCTTACCAGGACGGTACGACCGATTATTCTTCACAGATCGCACGATTCAAGTCCAGTGGAGTGCAGATCATCACGGGAGCACCTCTGCCGAACGATTTCATCGTGTTTCTCAGGCAGGCGGCACAGCAAGGGCTCACGCACCGGCTCAAGATCGTTATGCCGGCGAAGTTTGGGTTGTTTCCTTCGGACATTGAAGCGCTTGGGGCGCTCGGCTATCGCGTGGCATCGGGTGCCTATTGGTCGCCGGCGTTTCCATATGTCTCGCCGGTCGTGGGGCTGGGTGGGCGGGCCCTCGCCGACGCCTACGAAAAGGCGACAGGGAAGCAGTGGACTCAGCAAATTGGGGCATCATTGGCGCTGATTGACGCGGGATTTGCCGCTTTGAAAAACAGCGCAGATCCGAAGGACAAGGCGGCAGTGGCCAAAGCGCTGAGTGTGTTGGATGTTGTCACAACCGTTGGCCGCATCAATTTCCCGAAAGGCCCGGTGCCAAACGTGGCGACCGCACCGATCATCGGTTCCCAATGGGTCAAATCCAAGCCAGGCAGTCGCTTCAAGCTGACATTTCCAACCGTGGAGCATGCGGATGACCCGAGGGTCGTCATTCAGGCCAAGCTCCTTCCCTATGCATAACCTCGAATTGGCTTGCTCTGAGTCGGATGTGACTGAAGCGGGGACTTCGACGGCAGGCGCGCCGGTACTGGCTGCCAAGGATGTTTCGAAGGCGTTCGGCTCGCTTGTGGTCCTTGAAGGCGTTGACTTGGCAATCACGCGTGGTGAGGCAATCGGGATCGTTGGGCCTAACGGCGCCGGGAAGACCACCTTGTTCAACGTGCTGTCAGGCGCCTATCCACCCAGCGGTGGAACGGTGGAATATGACGGAAACGACGTGACAAACCTGGGGGCTGCCGAGCGGTGCCGCCTTGGCATCGCCCGCTCGCATCAGGTGCCTCGTCCATTCGGGGGAATGACAGTCTTCGAGAATCTGCACGTTGCAGCAGCCGTTGGAGCTCGGAGGTCCGGCCCCGATGCGCAGGTTTTATGCCTGGACTCGCTGGAGCTTTGTGGAATGCTTCAAGTGTCGAACCGACGCGCTGACACGTTGGGCTTGTTGGATCGCAAACGCCTTGAGATGGCGCGCGCTCTTGCGACCGATCCGCAAATCCTGCTTCTGGACGAGATCGGCGGGGGCCTCACGGATGCGGAGGCGCTTGAGCTCGTGGGCATTATTCGGGAAATTCTCGCGAGGGGAATCACCGTCGTGTGGATCGAGCATATCGTCCATGTCCTGCTGCAGGTGGTTCAGCGCCTTGTGTGCATGGAGTCAGGCCGCATCATCGCCGACGGTGATCCGCTTGCAGTCATGAAGGATCCCGCGGTGATCGAGGCTTACCTAGGGAGCGTTTCGGTATGAGCTTGCTGTCTGTCAAGGCCTTGGACGCGCGGTATGGCTTACTGAAGGCGGTGCGCTCGGTCAGCTTTTCATGCAACCAGGGTGATGTCGTTGCTCTTGTGGGGGCGAATGGGGCCGGCAAAACGACCTTGCTGCGCACGATTGCGGGGGTTCACCCTGTGCACGGCGGTCATGTGGTTTTCGATGGTTATGACATCACTGCGATACGCGCATACAAACGCGTCGGTCTGGGAATCGCGATGGTTCCGGAGGGCCGGCGCCTTTTCGGTGGCATGACCGTCGAAGAAAACCTCGAGGTTGCCGGGATGCGAGCTCGCAAAGGGCAATGGAATTTTGATTCTGTGCTCGACGCCTTCCCACAAATACGTCCCAAGCTCAAATCGTTGGCCGGACAACTCTCGGGAGGACAGCAACAGGCTGTATCCATTGCAAGGGCCTTGATGACGAATCCCCGGCTTTTGCTTCTTGACGAGATTTCATTGGGCCTTTCTCCAATCGCCGTCGATCAGGTCTACCAATCCTTGCAAACCTTGATCTCCGCGGGGACCACAATCGTCTTGGTGGAGCAAGATCTAACGCGTGCATTGGCCGTGTCGAAGCGCGTTATTTGCATGCTTGAGGGCAATATTCCGCTTCAAGGCGAGCGTGACGATGTGTCGCGTGAACAAATCATGGATGCCTACTTCGGTTTGGCGCGCAGCCAAGAGCAAGCGAATCATTAACGCCATGGACCTGATCAATCAAGTTATCCAAGGTATTTTTTTAGGGGGCTACTACGCCATCCTGGCCAGTGGGCTCTCGTTCCTGTTCGGCGTCATGCGGATCGTCAACCTGGCGCACGGCAGTCTGGCCATTTTGGCAGCCTACGTCATCTTGGGTCTTGCCAATTGGCTGGGCCTCAACGTGGCGTGGGCGCTTCTGTTGGCGCTGCCGGTGATGGCGATCTTGGGATGGTGGCTCAACCGGTTAATGCTTCAGCGCAGTTTGCGTGGGGGTGGGTTGATACCAATCTTGGCGACCTTTGGTCTGTCGATTGTGATTGATAACCTTCTCTTTCTGCGGTATGGCGCGGACAGCCAGTCTCTTGCGCCAAACATTGGCGCGCTTTCCTACGGCAGTTGGAACGTGGTCAGCGATCTGTACGTCTCGCAACTGGACGCGCTGACTTTCGCCAGCGCGCTTCTGGTGCTCGGTGGTTTGCAGATGGTGCTGTCATACACGGCGTTGGGTCGGGCGATCCGTGCCACGGCGGAAGACCCGGATGCCGCGGAGCTCGTGGGGATCGACGCGCGCAGCGTGTATTCGGCCGCTGCTGCGATCTCCCTGATGCTCATTACCGTTGCGGGATTTTTTCTTGCAATGCGTGGAACCTTTTCGCCCTACACCGGCCAGACCCAATTGATCTTTGCCTTTGAAACGGTCGTCATTGGCGGTGTCGGCTCGCTATGGGGCACTCTCTTGGGGGGCGTGGTGCTTGGTATCGCGCAGAGTCTTGGCGCTCAAATCAATCCGCTCGGGTTCCTGATCGCTGGCCATGCGGTGTTTTTGATCATCCTTGTGCTGCGCGTTTACAGGGGGCATTTGAAGTCGCCAGCCACTCTGCGCCGCATACTCACACTTCGTTGGAAGGCAGTCTCAGCATGAGCCAGACTTCTCTGTCGGCGAAGGACGTGAAGGTCCTGCGCTGGACCCCACAAGCCGCCGCGTTCACAGCGATTTCCGGCTTGGTGATCACAGCACTGGTATTTGGCCCGCTCATTTTCCGTCCTGAAGTCATTGACCGCCTGACGACTCTGTTCATTTACATCCTGCTTGCGTCCATGTGGAACGCCGTGGCAGGATATGGTGGACTGGTATCGATCGGGCAACAGGCGTTTCTCGGCCTGGGGGCTTATGCGCTGATCCGTTTGTCCAATGCGGGCGTGAATGTCTACGTCGCCCTCGTTTTGGCGGTTTTTGTCGTCGGACTTCTATCGATCCCGATCGGCCAGTTCATGCTCAAGCTGCGGGGCGGCGAGTTTGCAATCGGGATGTGGGTCCTGTCGGAGTTGCTGTACCTGCTCGTCACCATCGATCCCACTGTCCAAGGCGAGACGGGGACGTCGCTGATTGCGATGAACAGCTTTTCTCCTGCTGTACGAAGGGCGGACAACTATTGGATGGCTCTGGCTTTCATGGTCGTCTTGCTTTGTGTGTTGTTCTTCCTGTTGCGGGGTCGGATCGGCGCGTCTTTGCAGGCGGTCCGCGATGACGAAACGGCAGCGGCCTCCATTGGAGTCAACGTCTTTCGCACCAAGCATGTGCTCTTTTTCCTTTCGGCCGTTGGGTGCGCGGCGGGTGGCGCCTTGTGGCTGGCGACGTCAATCACATTTCAGCCGAGAGCATTCTTCAGCCCGCAGTGGACCGCATACATGCTGTTCATGACGATCGTGGGCGGGCTTGGAACGTTCGAGGGCCCGATCATCGGAGCCATTATCTTTTTCATCGCAGAGACGTATTTCGGCGCAACGGGTGTGGTTTACCTGATCGGATTGGGCGCTCTTGCCATTGGTTTCGCATTGGGATTCCCCAGAGGCATCTGGGGTGCGGTGGAAGCACGTTTTTCCTTGCGCTTTATTCCAATCGGGTATCACCTTCGGTTCCCTCGGCGCAAGCTGGGCGCGAAGGATCTATCTCAACAGTCGGAGTAGATCGCGACAAGTCTTGAAGCCCTTGGCGCCAGCAGTCGCGGGTGCATCGGCGGCACGGGACTGAACACACAATTGGGCCGACTCATCCGCCCGCACTTAGCCAACAAGGAGACAAACATGAGCACGATTTCGATGCTGGTCGACGGCAAGCACACACAGGCAAGCGGTGGCGCAACCTTTGAGCGCCGTAACCCCCTGGATGGCAGTGTGGCCACGATTGCGCCAGCCGCCACAGCCGCAGATGCCGTTGCGGCCGTCGACGCGGCGGCGCGGGCCTTCCCGGCTTGGTCAGCGACCGGTCCCAGCGAACGCCGCGCGCTTTTGATGAAGGCTGCGCATGCCCTGGAAGCGAAGGCCGACGCCTTTGCTCTTGCGGTCGCAGCTGAAACCGGCGGATCTGCCCTTTGGGCCGGCTTTAATGTGCACCTTGCAGCCGGCATGCTGCTGGAAGCGTCGGCATTGACAACCCAGATCAGCGGTGAAGTGATCCCGTCCGATGTTCCTGGAAGTCTCGCGATGGCCGTGCGGCAACCGGCAGGAGTTGTGCTTGGGATGGCGCCTTGGAATGCGCCCATCATCCTTGGGGTGCGTGCGGTTGCGGTGCCATTGGCGTGTGGCAATACGGTGGTCATGAAGGGGTCTGAATTGTGCCCTGCAACACACGGGCTGATCGTTGAGGCACTGCAGGACGCCGGCCTACCACCGGGCGTGGTGAACTTTGTAACCAACGCCCCGTCTGATGCCCCTTTGGTGGTGGAGGCGATGATCGCCCATCCTGCGGTGCGCCGGGTGAATTTCACCGGTTCGACGCGCGTCGGAAAGATTATCGCGTCGATGTGTGCCAAATATCTCAAACCCGTCGTGCTTGAACTTGGTGGCAAGGCACCGCTGGTCATTCTTGATGACGCGGATATTGACGCTGCGGTCAACGCGGCGGCATTTGGTGCCTTCGCCAATTCCGGGCAGATCTGCATGTCGACTGAGCGCATCATCGTCGACAGCAAGATCGCCGATGAATTCGTCACCCGGCTCGCGACCAAGGCCAAGGGCCTGCCGCTTGGGGATCCCCGGAAGGGACCGGTTGTGCTCGGCTCGGTTGTCGATATGACTACGGTTGAGCGATGCAACGGGTTGATCGATGACGCCTTGGCCAAAGGGGCAAATTTGGTGTGCGGGGGCAAAGCAGACAGTACGTTGATGCCCGCAACGTTGCTTGACCATGTCACGCCCGAAATGCGCATCTTCAGTCAAGAGTCATTTGGACCGGTGAAGCCCATTGTTCGCGTCAATGGTCTTGAAGAAGCAATCGCTTGCGCCAACGACAGCGAATATGGCCTCTCAGCCGCAGTATTTGGGCGTGACGTGGGCCGCGCGATGAACGTGGCTGGGCGCATTCAATCCGGCATCTGCCACGTCAATGGGCCGACGGTTCACGACGAGGCGCAGATGCCATTCGGCGGCGTCAAGGCAAGTGGCTATGGGCGATTTGGAGGCAAGGCTGGCATCCACGAGTTCACAGAACTCCGCTGGATCACCGTGCAGACGACGCCTCGCCATTACCCGTTCTGATCATGGCACCGTTCCAGGAGGTCGCATGATGCAACTGCGTGGAAAGACCGTGGTGGTCACAGGTGCTGCCTCGGGGATTGGCGCGCAAACCGCTGAATATCTCAAGGCGTGTGGTGCAACGGTAGTCGGTGTCGACAGAAATCCGGCGCCGGGCGTCGACCGCTTTATTGCAGTCGACTTGTCGGATCCCGTTTCGATCAATGACGCCGCCAAGGAGATTGGGGCGGGAATCGATGCGCTGTGCAACATTGCAGGTCTTCCACCAACGCGCGGCGCCAACGCGGTGCTGCGTGTGAACTTTCTCGGATTGCGAGCCTTGACTGAAGCGATGAGCGGGCGGTTCAACGACGGTGCATCGATTGTCAACCTGGCATCCCTCGCCGGTCTGGGATGGCCGCAGGCGGCGCCGGCAATCAAGGCTCTCATGGCGCTGCGTGATTTTGACGGCCTCGACGATTATTGCCGCGAACATGGAGTCGACGATGCGCGTTCCTATTTCTTGTCCAAGGAAACGCTCGTCGTCTGGACCATGCTTAACCGATGGACGTGGCGCGATCGCGGCATTCGCATGAACTGCGTCAGCCCAGGGCCCGTGAGTACGCCAATCCTCGACGACTTTCTCAAGACTCTGGGGGCGCGTGCCGAGGAAGACATGAAGGTGATGGACCGACTTGGCACGCCGGCGGATGTCGCGCCGCTCGTTGCGTTCCTTTGTTCGCCGCAAAGTGCGTGGATTCGAGGCAGCAATATCCCATGCGATGGTGGCATGTATGCGCATGTGCTGACGCATACATACGGATTCGAGTAACTGCCAAGGCCAGCGTGTGCTAGCTGCGAAGCTTGCCGAGTAATTCGAACAGCATGGCTCGCTCGGCGTGGGAAAGCTGCGTGAGAAGGTCCCGCTCCATGCGGAGGGATGCCTCGTAAGCGCGCTTTGCCAGTTGTTTTCCGCTTGCGCTGAGGCGAATGAATTGGGAGCGCTTGTCCGATTCGTTGCGCTCGCGGTTGATCAGGCCTCGCTCCTCCAGCCGGTCCAATAGCACAGTCATTCCCGGAGCCGTCATGGAGAGTGCGCTGGCCAACTGTTTTTGCGTTGCCGACGCATTGTGAGCGATGAGCTCAAGGATCGTGAATTCGACCGGCCGAAGCTGCATGGGTTCGCCAATGGCATGGTTGAACGCATTGCGGGTAAAAACCGAAGCACGCGCGAGCTGGTATCCGAGAACGTGAGCAAGGCACGCATGGTCAAGGCCAATCGGCGCCAGTACGGGCTGCGTGGCGTTGGCCGCTTTAGGTTGGTCGTTTGTAGGCATGCAAGTTGCGAGTGTCACAGCTTGACATCCTCTCTCCACCCTTGGCCTGCGGCCACCGCGTGCGCGGATTGGACAGAGATTCCTACGCCGCTCACACCCGGCATCGAACCGCGGTGAGCCGCTTCGGTGGGTTCCTGCTGCTGGCGGCATTGCCACACCACTCACTTCACAGGCGATCCGGGCGTGTCCCGCCCTTCAATACAGGTTAAAGATACAGGAGAAAGAAGGCCGGGTGCAAGCTACAAAGGGATGCCTGTGGCATCCGCGCTATCTTTCCCCATCTTCAGCGGCTGGGATTGTCGCGGATGTGGTTGTCCTCACACCGTTAGGCGCGCCAAGGTTTTTTGATCTCCTCAAAGAGGCCAGGCTCGGGCCATGCTGCAGTCAGGGTGTGGGTGGAGTCGCTCGTTCGCTGGCTATTGCGCGATCAATGATGCGCCGCGCCTGAACGCCGCCGGCATCGATATTCAATTTCAGCAATTGGCGCTGCGGATGCGCGCTGATGTTGCGTTGCTGGCGCTCGAGCATTTCGCGGTCCTCCGAGAAGATCCTCCCCTGTCCTTCGCGAATGCGCTCGGTAAGCTCGAGGTCGTTGGGCTTGAAGTTGCGTGCCATGCCCCAGAAGTACCAGTGCGTGGTCTCGGTTTCAGGAGTGACGAAGTCCACCACGATACTCGATGCCTTATGGCGGGGATCGGCGTCATATCCACCCTTGCCGGCATGTGCAACGCCGACGTCGATAAGCACGTGGCTCGGCGGGTAGAAACGGCAAATTTGCCAACGGTCGCAGGGGAGGTCATCAGCCAAGTCGTTGTAGCGCAGCGCCGCAGCCCAGAATGGCGGGGGCATGATGCCGTGCATCCGGCGGCTGGTAATGACCGTCTCGCCCTCAACCTTGGTTGCCGGAACGGCGTCTTCGATCTCCTGTTGCCCGATGCTCGTCGCATGCACATAGGTCTCATGTGTGAGGTCCATAAGGTTGTCAATCATGAGCCTGTAGTCGCAATTGATGTGGTACAGGCCTCCTCCATAAGCCCATTCCGAGCTCTCCGCCCAAGGCAGGTGGTGGATCTTGGCCGGGTCCGCCAAGCCCTTATCGCCGACCCATATCCACACGAAACCGTAGCGCTCCACAACGGGATAGGTGCGGATTGCAGGAAAACCCTGAACGCGCTGACAGGGCATGCTGCAGGTTTTGCCGTCGCGCCCCATCACCAAGCCGTGATAGCCACATACGAGTCGGCCGTCGCGTACAAAGCCAAGCGACAGTGGCGCGCCGCGGTGTGGACAGAAATCTTCCACCGCTGCGACCTGCCCTTCGGCATCGCAGAAAAACACAACCTGCTCTCCGCAGATGGTGCGGCCAAGCGGCTTATCAGCGAACTCGTTGCGTGTGCATGCCACGTACCAGGCATTCTTCGGAAACATTGTCACCTCCATTCTTAGGCGCCGCAGATTTGATGATCTGCAGTGCAGTTGTCATTGGATCCAAAGTGGACCATAATTTTAAAAAATCGTCAAAAACTTCCTGTTATTGGATCCAATTAGGGTCAATGTTCCTGTGAGTCAAGACTGCATCCACATCGTCACCACTTTACGGAAGTTGATTCTCGACGGCCGCTACGCACCAGGCGCGCGGATTGCCGAGATTCCTGTCGCCGAGGAACTGGGTGTGTCACGCACGCCAGTGCGCTTGGCCTTCCGCACTCTTGAGCAAGAAGGGTTGCTGCAAAGGGCCGGTGCACGCGGATTCGTTGTGCGCCAATTCTCGGAGGAGGACGTGTTGTGCGGCTTGGAGGTTCGCGGCGTGCTTGAAGGCTTGGCCGCCCGCCGCTTGGCCGAGCGCGGGATGAGCGCGCCGATTCGCCTACGCCTTCAGGAGTGCCTCGGCGAAGGTGCAGTTTTGCTGAGTCGCGGGGTGCTGACCGAGCAATCCATTGCGGGCTGGAGTGAACTCAATCTGGCGTTCCATCATACGATCGTCGGGGCCACCGACAGCACGGCCATCGCCGACGCAATCGCGCGCAACAATCATCTTCCCTTTGCATCATCCGACTCGATCATCATCGACCACTCGGCACTTGACCGCGAATTTCAGAAGCTGCACTTCGCTCAACTCCAGCACGTGTTGATATTTGAGGCCCTGAGTGGTGGCGAGAGCGCACGGGCCGAGATGTTGATGCGCGAGCACGCCTACGTCGGATTGCGCTATGGCAAGTTGTTCGGCTTGGAGGGGGCGTCTGCCATTGCAGTTTCCCTCCCTGCGCGATCCACAGCCCCGCGAGCGCCTAAGCCAGCGCACCGCCGCAGGGCCAACACGGCCTAGGCGTTCATTGCCAAAGGGGTTTTACATGGCGCTCCCAATCGCCCCAAATCCAGCTTTCCCATAGATCGATGACTATCCAAATTCCCGAACTGACCGTACGCATTGCGGCCAAGACACCAGAAGCGATCGACATTTGCAGCTTCGAGTTGGCCAGCGTGGATGGAAGCGACTTGCCACGATTTACGGCGGGCTCGCACATCGACGTGCAGGTCCGAAGTGGCCTGGTTCGCCAATACTCACTGGTCAACCATCCTTCGGAGACCCATCGTTACCGCATTGCCGTCCTGCGTGAGCCCACATCGCGCGGCGGGTCAGTCGGTATGCATGACGACGTCCATGTGGGGGACCTTCTGCGCATCAGTCACGCGAAAAACCATTTCGAACTGCATCCAAACGCGCAGCACTGCTTGCTGATGGCTGGCGGGATCGGCGTGACGCCGTTGCTGTGTATGGCCGAGAAACTGGCGACCAGTGGCGGCGACTTTACGTTGCATTACTGCACGCGCAGTCGCAGCCGTACAGCTTTTACTGACCGTCTCGCCTCAGCCGCGTTTGCACCGCGGGTGCGGTTTCATTTTGACGATGGGCCCGCGGAGCAGCG
The DNA here is from genome assembly GCA_019351955.1 of Pseudomonadota bacterium. Lineage (GTDB taxonomy): Bacteria > Pseudomonadota > Gammaproteobacteria > Burkholderiales > Burkholderiaceae_C > Thiomonas_A. The sequence goes on along the minus strand of JABBOE010000067.1, from coordinate 4,412 downwards.
ACTTGACGTCGTGACGGTGCTGGCCGAAGCGGCAATCGGAACGCATGTGTACGTCTGTGGTCCCAAGGGATTCATGGACTTCGTCCTCGGTGCGGCACGTGCGGCTGGTTGGCCGGAAGATCGACTGCACGCCGAGTACTTCGCAGCCGGCACGCAGGACCATTCGACGGATATGGCCTTCGAGGTCGAACTCGCCACCTCGGGGCGCGTTATTGCGGTGTCGGCGGGCAAGACTGTTGTGCAGGCATTGGCCGAGGATGGCATTGAGATCCCCACGTCTTGCGAACAAGGCATTTGTGGCACTTGCCTGACACGCATCGTCGCTGGAGTACCCGATCATCGCGACGCCTACCTAACTGCGGATGAGAAGAGGCAAAACGATTGCTTTCTTCCATGCTGCTCACGCGCCCGGACACCTCGCCTCATCCTTGACATCTAGGCCGGGCAAGCCGCGCGCAAAGTATTTTGCACACTGCCTTGACGGTTGCTCACACAGCGATGCGCGGATCAGGCACCGAGTCCAAGCAGGCGCACGGCATTGTCCTTCAGAATCAATGGGTGGACTTCAGGCCGAAAACCTGCATCGGCGAAGTCCTTCATCCAGCGTTCCGGCGTGATGAGTGGAAAATCGGAACCGAACAAGACACGGTCTTTCAGCAGGGTATTGGCGTACTGCACGAGCTGCGGTGGGAAGTAGCGTGGGCTCCAGCCCGATAGGTCGATCCAGACATTGGGCTTGTGCATCGCCACGGACAAGGCTTCATCTTGCCAAGGCCACGACGGATGGGCGATGACGATCTGCATGTCCGGGAAGTCGATGGCTACATCGTCGAGATGCATCGGATTGGAATATTCCAGCCGCAAGCCGCCGCCGCAGCGCATGCCACTGCCGATGCCCGAATGTCCGCTGTGAAAAATGGCTGGCAGCTTGTACTCAGCGATCACCTCGTAGAGTGGCCACGCCATGCGATCGTAGGGATGGAAGCCTTGCACGGTGGGATGAAACTTGAAGCCACGTACGCCGTGTTCGATGATGAGGCGCCGGGCCTCTCGGGCGCCCATGCGCCCCTTATGCGGGTCAATGCTGGCAAAGGCAATCATGATGTCGGCATTCTTCTGCGCTGCTTCGGCGATCTCCTCGTTCGGGATCCGTCGGCGGCCGATCTGTGATTCGGAATCCACGGTAAACATGATGAGGCCGATCTTCTTTTCCCGGTAGTACGCAATTGTCTCCTCAATCGTCGGCCGCCGCGTGGAGCGGAAGTACTTGTCCGCTGCGCGGTCATAGTCCTCGGCATAGTTGTCAAAGGGGTTCCAGCACGACACCTCAGCATGGGTATGGATGTCGATGGCAACGAGGTCGTCGGTCTTCACGCTCTCTCCTATTGTGCTTTCTGATTGAAAATAATAGTTCAGTCCATAAAGTAAAAAACAATCTCACTTTTGGATATGTGAGAGCTCGTCTATCTATATTTGGAAAGGCGAGGGTTTACACGAATTTTTCGATCGAAAATGATTACGATAATTAAGTACATTGCCGTTTTCGGTGCCAGAGACCATGAATCATCCGATTCAGCCAGATGCGAACCGCGGCGATGCAGAGCTGCTTCGCCTGAGACTTCCGGAGCCTGGCATCGCTCACCCCACGCTTAACAGGGACGTCAAGCGTAATGCCATCAACGACGCGCCAGTCGCGTCCATCCGGGGCGCCTTCACCAGTCTTTCAGGCGACCGTCGAGCTGTTGTACTCAGCGGAGAAGGTGGGCATTTCTGCGTTGGACTGGACCTTGCTGAGTTGTCTGCGTGGAGCGTTACGGAGGGCATTGCACACTCGCGCGGTTGGCATGCGGCATTCGATGAGGTCCAGTTCGACCGTGCTCCCGTGATTGCCGTGGTGCATGCTCTACCGCGCATCGCCCGCATGTCCAAAGGAGATGGTTTGTTCGTCGACTCGCTGATGGAGGCGATTGCGCAAGGCGGTGATGCCGCCAAGCCGCGCATGCCCGATTTCCTTGACGGCCGCGCCACGAAAATCGCAGGGGAACCAGCATGAGCCTGATTGCACCACGCCCCTGCGCGATTGGCGGCTGCGTTGATGCAATGCTGGAGCGGCGCGCCGGTGGCGTTGTATTGCTGCGCTCGACGGAATCCCTTTGCCCATATCCAGAGCGCATCACGGATTGCCTCGAAAAGTGGGCGGACGTGGCGCCGGATCGCACGTTCGTGGCGCAGCGCCGGCATCGCGATGGCGAGTGGGAGCGCGTCACTTATGCTCAGATGCTCGAGCGAGCGGGGCGGATCGCCAGCGCTCTTCTCGAACGCGGCCTGAGCGCCGAGCGACCCGTCTTGATCTTATCGGAGAACAGCCTCGAGCATCTCACCTTGGGCTTTGGCGCGTTGCTCGCAGGCGTGCCCTATGCGCCCGTTTCGCCTGCTTACTCGCTTGTGTCGCGCGACTTTGGCAAGTTGCGACACATCGTGGACACACTGACTCCGGGATTGGTCTTTGCCTCCGGCCCGGCATATGCGGAGGCAATCGACGCGGTCGTGGCGCCCGATGTGGAGATCGTCTTAGCCCGGGGCGCGCTCGCGGCGCGCCCCGCGACGCCGATGCGCGCACTGCTTGAGGCGTCGAGACTGCCGCAAGCGGACGTGCATCGCGCCGTGGGCGCGGAGACGATTGCCAAGTTCCTCTTCACATCGGGCTCAACCAGGATGCCCAAGGGCGTCATCAATACCCATCGCATGTTGTGTGCCAATCAGCAGATGATTCGGCAGTCTTTTCGGTTCCTTGCCGAAGAGCCTCCAGTGCTCGTTGATTGGCTTCCCTGGAATCATACGTTCGGCGGCAATCACAATGTGGGGATTGCGCTGTACAACGGTGGCACGCTGTATATCGATGATGGCAAACCGACTTCACAGGGGATCGCCGAGACGCTGCGCAACCTGCGCGAGATTGCACCGACCGTGTACTTCAACGTACCCAAGGGCTTCGAGGAAATTGCCCGCGCTGCCGAGCAAGATGCGGCATTGCGGGCTCGGCTTTTTTCCCGGCTGAAGGCATTTTTTTTCGCTGGTGCCGGCCTGTCCCAGGCGGTCTGGGACCGCCTCGATCGCCTTGGTGAAGGCGAGGTGGGCCAGCGGGTCTGCATGTTTACGGGGCTCGGCATGACGGAGACAGCGCCATCCTCGATGTTCGCCGTCGGGCCTGACGTCCGATCCGGGCAGATCGGGTTGCCGGTGCCTGGCGTAGAGGTGAAGCTTGTGCCAGTGAGTGGCAAGATTGAAGTGCGCTTCCGCGGGCCGAACGTGATGCCGGGTTACTGGCGCTCACCAGAGAGCACCGCGCAAGCCTTCGACGAGGAAGGCTTCTACCGCACTGGCGACGGTGTCCGGTTCGTCGATCCGGATTGTCCGCAAAAGGGCTTGACGTTTGATGGCAGGATTGCGGAGGACTTCAAACTTTCCAGCGGAACCTTTGTCAACGTGGGTGCGCTGCGCGCCCGAATTGCCGCCGCAGGCGCGCCCTATGTGCAGGACGTTGTGATCGCAGCGCCCGACCGTGACGATCTTGGCGTGTTGATTTTTCCCCGCATCGAGGAATGCGGCAAGCTCTCGCGAGAGCAGGGTATGCGTTCAGGCGCCCAGATCCTCGGCGATTCGCAGGTGCGCGAATGGTTTCAGAACCTTGTCAACCGCCTCTGGGTCGAGGGCACGGGCAGCGCAAACCGGATAGCGCGCGCCTACGTCTTGGCGGATCCTCCGTCGCTCGACTACGGCGAGATTACCGATAAGGGATCAATCAATCAGCGCGCTGTCCTCAATTGCCGCTCGCGACAGGTCGACGCCATGTACGAGCCGGCGTGCAGCGACCCGTGCGTGATCGTGGCTCGGGCGAACTCTGCAACCACGCCCTAATCGATGTGCGGAAGCTTGCTGCGAAGCCGCGCCGGCCTTGTCGCCGGGAGCTTCCGTGCCTGATTGCGGAAACCTGCAGGCGAACTGGACTTCGACGATGCGCGCGAAGCGGTTGCCCGCAACTTCGGAGCTCGGTGTGGAGTCAGCGGTGGGATGCACCGCGGTAGAGCCCCGAACCGGAGCGATGATCACAATCCCAGGCACAGGGGAAAGGCGTGGCGGGCCGCGCGTGGCGCAACGCAAAGAGTTGCCGTTGACATCTCACCGCCCTTGGCTTTCGCCACGGCTTGCGCACAAGGGACGGAGATTCCTGCGGCGATCACTCCTGCATTGAGCCGGGATGATCCGCTTCGGTGGGTTCCTGCTGCTGGCGGCATGCCTGCGCCACTCACTTCACAGGCGCTCCGGGCGTGCCGCGCCCTCAGTGCAGGATAAATCGATGGGCTATCCATTTAGCTCCACAGCCTCGGCAGTCAGAATGATGGCCGGTGCTT
>JABBOE010000268.1 GCA_019351955.1 Pseudomonadota bacterium | reverse complement strand
GGGCCGCAAGAACTGGAACTTCTGCTGGACCGAACTCGGCGCCAAGCAGGTCGGCATCGTCCAGTCTCTCATCGTCACCTGCCGCCTGCACGGCATCGACGTTTACACCTACCTCGTCGACGTCCTGCAGCGAGTGGGCGAGCACCCCGCATCCCGCGTCGCCGAGCTCACCCCGCGGCTTTGGAAGCGGCACTTTGCAGCAGCACCTTTGCGGTCGGATCTGCACACGATCGGCTACACGGTCCAAGACCGATGAAGAACATCCAAGTTATTGACGCGGCGCTCAACTGTGTCTACGACATTTTCGCTTCTACTGACGAGGAGTTTGCGCTGATCTTTCCACCCGGACAGGACATCGCATTCATTGACGAAGTACTCGCCAGGAGCGCCGACGCGGCGGCGCTGGACAGCGCGTTTACCAATATCTGGCACCGCCGCATCCCAAAGATCAACGTGAGCGGGATTCACGGAGTTCTCTTCTACGAGCACGAGCACAAGAAAGTCTACTACCCGACACGCCGCGATGAAGATGCCGTCAATCCGGACGGCACACCATTGAGGTGACAGATCAATGCGCCGCGTAGTGACCGCTTACGTTCAGGCGGCCCAGCCAATCGGCGCACTACTCGCCGTGGGCGCTTTGCAGCGCCGCTATGACGCCCGGATGGTCTTTCGCGGAGTTCGCCTTCACCTTGCGCTTCTTCTTGCTGGCCACCTCGCGCAGCTCGCCGCCCGCATGTGGTGCCACGCGCTGCCCGCATGCTGCCCACCGTCGCCTATCGGACCCTTCTCGGTCATTCGCGAACGGCTGCTGCCTCGCCAGGCTCGCAGCTTTCCGGGAAGCCGTTGGCCGGAGAATCCGGCCCGGACTTGAGCAGTTCATCCACAGCCGCCCTCGCGAAGCATAGGGCAAGTTCTCGAAGAACTACACGATCAAACGACTGCCTACTTGCAGTACTCGGTGGCTTTCCAGTTTTCGACATCGACGTCGCTCCAGAGGTCGGAGCCAAGTCCAGCCACTGGTTTTAAATCTCTCCGCTCGTCCTGGATTTTCCCGTCCGCTCCAACTCGGGTCGCCACAGGCGAACGAGGTAGCGAAACTCATTGCCGTAACCGATGCTGTCGGGATACACGCGCCTGTTGATCACAATGCCGAGGACCTTGCACAGATCACGCACTATGGATTGATCAAGGTTCCAAAAGGTGGTGAGGTCCAGGTGACCGCACGTCTCGCCGTTCCACCACGCCAGCAGAACGTCGGCAACCCTGCTGCCCTGATGAGTCTTGAGGGTGAATGCAATATCCAGCAAGCGTTCCAAGGCCGCAGATTCTTCAGCGGAAATCTTGCTTTTGCCTGCGGCGTCGTAGCCGTAATCGCGCATAGGGCCTCCACACGTAAAATGGGTATCGGGGAACACTTGGCGATAGCTGATGCCAGGTGCCATCCCTCATTGCTGTGTATGACCCGGCTTTAAACGGCTGGCTTGCTGATACGCATTTCTGCGACCAGCCGCATGGGTTTGCGACACGGGTCGCAAACCCACATCCCGGCACCGCTGCCGCAAGCAGGGTGCCCTGGGAGCCGGCGCCTGAAAGGCGCCGGGGCGAGCCTATCAGGCGAGCACGCCGGCACCCGCACCGGCCCAAGCCGGTCGGGGGCAGGCCTGGGGGGAGCCGGCAGACGCTGGCGGCCCCAGCCGCCAGAGGCCGGCCCAAGCCGGCCGACAGGCTGCTGGGGGGCGAAGCCCCGGCGCCCGAGCCGCAGGCGCGGGAAACCCGGCCAAGTCAAGCGCAGCGCAGACCAACGCCATATGCGTTGCCCGCGCCGCGTCCAGCGGCAAGGGACGGGCGGGTTTCCCGCGCGTGGAGCCGTGCGCGACAGCGGACGGCGGAAGGTGGCGGGCGCCCTGCCCTCCTTTTGGGGCCGCTGACGGCGTCCAGCCGGCAAAAGCAAGCCGCAGGGCGTTCAGCCCGTCGCGGCTGCGCCGGCCCCTCAGCATCTCTACGCCTGTACGCAGCCCCTATACACCCCCCGGCACATTGGGGGGTGCATGGGCCTGCGTCGCTACACGCGTTACCACCGAAGGAAGTAACCCGTGACGAAAAAAGATGGCCGCGCCGTGGCGCGTGACAATGATTTCCGCGTGCTGCGCGCGCTCCACAGATTTGGGTGGTTGCGCACCCGCGACCTGGCGGCGCTGGTGTGGCAGGTATGGGCCCGAGAGGTGCCAAGCGCGCCCAGCCTGAAGCCCTCCCCTGCGCCGCCATCGGCAATCCGAATGGCGCAGCGGACACTATGTCGCCTGCGCGGTCGCCGCCTGGTGCTGCAAGGCCGAGCACCGAACGGCAGCACGTTATATGCCTTGGCGGAGGCCGGCGCCCGCCTGTTACAGCGGGCCGGGATCGCCGCGACTACGGGCAAGGACCTGGTCCGGCACTTCAGTGTCAGCCACTTCCGACACCGCTGCATAGCGAACGAGATCGCTATAGGCGGCATCGTCGAAGGATGCCGCGTGGCGACGGAACGCGAAATCTCGCAAGGGCTGTGGATTGGCGGACAGAAAGGCATCGCAGGCAAAAAGCCCGATGTTTTCATGAGATGTGGCGGTACGGCGTGGTGGATCGAAGTCGAGCGCAGCCGGAAAAACGCGGGCGACTATTCCCGGCTATTGCGTTGGCTCCATGACGCCGGAAAGGACGCTTGAGACGGATCACGATATTTGATGGCGAGGTTTTCACGATCGGTGATGGACGTGC
>JABBOE010000267.1 GCA_019351955.1 Pseudomonadota bacterium | reverse complement strand
TCCGCAGACGCGGGAAGCCGACACTCGTGAGAGCAATGCTGTCGACGACCGGTGCGTGCGGCATAGCGGCCATTGGCACACGCCGTGCCGAGCGACTGCACTGGCCGAGGACCGGCCATTGACAGCAACTCGGCCATAGCCGCCGATCAGACTATTGCACCGATACGTCTGCTCAGGACCACATAGGCGACATTCGCGTTGCGCGCACTTCGAATTTCCACCATTGTTTCTAGCGTAGGCGTACTGCCGACCCACAAGGGCCTATTGGGTACTTCGTGCTTCACCAGCAAGTATTTACTTAAGGTGAACGCCCAGCGCTCTAACTGATAAAGCGCACCTTGGTCAAAGCGCATCGTCGGCCGGGGGAGTCCAGAGTCAGCTTGCTGTTGCTTACCGGGCCTGCAATGCAGTACGCAATGCGAGTGCTCCTAGAACGATGAACATGACGGCCGCGACGGCATGGATCCAACGGCTCGGCAGCCGATCTGCAAATCGGTGTCCGAACAGCACTGCCGGCACGTTGGCCAGCAGCATGCCCAGCGTCGTACCAGCCACCACGGGAATCCACTCGCTGAAGCGCGCAGCCAGCGCGACGGTCGCCACCTGGGTCTTGTCGCCCATCTCGGCGAGGAAAAATGACAGCGCGGTCGTCAGGAAGATGCCGCGCGCGCTGCGTTTGGACAGGTTCTCCTCATCCAGTTTGTCAGGGACCAGAATCCACAGCCCCATGGTGACGAAGGACAGGACGACGGCCCAGTTCAGGACCGACGGTTTCAAGGTGTGGGCGAGCATGTCACCCACACCGGCCGCGATCCCATGGTTCGCCAGGGTCGCGACCAAAATACCCAGGATGATGGGAATGGGCGCGCGATAGCGGGCCGCCAGCAGCAGGGACAAGAGTTGTGTCTTGTCTCCGATCTCAGCTAGGGCGACCAGAGCGGTCGAGGTGAGAAAAGGATGCATGCGTTAAACATTATCGGATAGGGGGGTAGGCTATCATAGGGGCATGAGCCATACCATCCGCCAGAAAGCCAAGCTGCTGAACCGGGTGCGCCGTATCCGGGGGCAGGTTGACGCCATCGAGCGTGCACTTGAGTCCGAAGCCGGGTGCGAGCAAGTGCTGCATGTCATCGCCGGTTGCCGCGGCGCTCTCAACGGCCTGCTCGGCGAGGTCGTCGAGGAACATATCCAAAGCCATCTCGTCGAGCCGTTGAAGGGCAAGAATCCGATGGCTGCTGATGCGGCCGAGGAACTTGTCGACGTGTTCAGGAGCTATTTCAAATGAACGCCATTCCGCAACTCGCCGTGCCGGACCACGAGCATGTGTTCCTCGGCGAAGGCCATGACCGCAACGCGCGCAAAACCTGGTGGGTGATCGCCCTGTGCAGCGTCGTGATGGTGATCGAGATCGTCGGTGGCTTGCGCTTCGGCTCCCTCGCCCTGATCGCCGACGGTCTGCACATGAGCACCCACGCAGCGGCGATGCTCATTGCGGCTCTGGCCTACACCTATGCGCGACGGCATGCGCGCGACACGCGTTTCAGCTTTGGCACGGGCAAGGTCGGCGACCTCGCGGGGTTTTCCAGCGCGATCATCCTGGCGATGATCGCGCTGCTGATTGGCTACGAGGCTGTCGACCGCCTGCTGCATCCTGTGCGCATTGGTTTTGACCAGGCTATCGCGATCGCCTTCCTCGGACTAGCCGTGAACATCGTCAGCGCCTGGGTGCTCAGCGGCAGCGATCATGACCACGACCACGGCCATGCGCATGGTCACTCCGGTTCCGCGCATGACGACGAGCCGAAGGTTATTGACACCCCAGCCGGACGTCTGCAGTTGAGGATCTTCGAGGATGGTGTTCCGCCACGCTTCCAGGTGCGCTATCTCCAAGAGCCAGGGAGTGCGCAGGCCCTTTGGGCGGCTGATGTCATGCTGACCACGGTGCGCACCGGCGGCGAAGAGCAGCGCTTTGCCTTGCGTGACGTGGGTGACTGCTGGGAGTCAGCCGAGGAGATTCCCGAGCCACACGATTTCGACCTGCACGTGGACCTCGGGGCGCGCTTCGAGTCGTTCGGCGCGACGCTGCATTACGAAGAGCCCACACACCATACGCATGGCGGTCATCACCGAGACCACAACATGCGTGCAGCGTTTGTGCACGTTGCGGCGGATGCGGCAGTCTCCGTGCTTGCTATCCTGGGGCTGGCCGCAGGCAAGTTCTTCGGCCTGAATTTCATGGACCCGGTCATGGGCATCGTCGGGGCACTGGTGATCGCCAACTGGTCATTCGGCCTGGCCCGCGACACGGGAGCGATTCTGCTCGACATGAATCCTGACCGTCGGCTCAGCCACAACATCGTGACGCTGGTGAAGGCGCAGGGTGACAGCATCCGCGATCTGCACCTCTGGCGCTTGGGCCCGGGCCACTTGGGAGCGATCCTCGCAGTGCAAAATCGTGACGGCGAAAGGGATAGTGTCCATTACCAGCGCCTGCTCGCCCGCTTTACCGACCTTTCCCACGTGACGGTTCAAGTCACGCGCTAGATGTTCCGGGTTTTCATGGGAAGCAGCCTTTTCCCCTGTGCGCCTAGTGTCCTGTCCCGGTAATACGCGAACAAAGTCGATGCAGCTTTTCGAGGATCGAGTCGGCCGTGGCCGTCCACTTGAACGGCCGACAGTTCGTGTTGTAGGCGGCGACGAAGTGGTCGATGCGCTGCACGAGTTGCTTGACGCTGGTGAACGACCCACGGCGGATGGCCTTGT
>JABBOE010000066.1:6768-17696 GCA_019351955.1 Pseudomonadota bacterium | reverse complement strand
CCGATCTCAATGCTGATCAACCCGCCGCGCGGCGTCTGCCGCCCAGACTCCTAGGGGTGTGGGCGGCAGAAGGCTTCGATGTCGGCGCAGACGCGCGTCGTGCGTTAAGGGTGCATGCCCACGAGTTACCGCCCCTGCGAGGCGGATCAGGTGATGCTGCTGGCGGCGGTGCCACATGACGGGCTGCCGCCGGGCCACCTAGCCTATTTCATCCACGACGCGGTCGGCACGCTGCACTTGAGCGCGTCTACGCGCGTTACGAGGGCGGCGGGCCGTGCGGCCAGCCCCTTCATCCGGCGATGATGGTCAAGGTGCTGGTGTACGGCTATGCCACCGGGGTGTTCAGCTCACGCAAGATCGAGCGTCGGCTGCATGAAGACTTGGCGTTTCGGATGCTGGCGGCGGGGAACTTTCCCAAGCACCGCCCGATCACGGGATTTCCGTGCGTTGCACCTCAAGGAGTTCTCGGATTTATTCGTGAAGGTGGTGCGCCTGGCGCGCGAGATGGGGCTGGTCACGCTGGGCATGGCGGCCATCGCCGCCCGCGGAGGCCCGACGGCAAACCGCGCGGGGACGCTACGAGCGCGACTTCGGCGTGCCCAAAGACAAGGCGCAGGAGAACTTCACCGACCCGGACAGCCGCATCATGAAGCGCGCTGGCGGTGGTTTCGACCCGAGCGACTACGCGCAGACGGCGGTGGACGAGGCTGCGCACATCATCGTGGCCGCGGAGCTGGACAACACGGCCACGGATGCCAACTGGCTGTTGCCGATGATCGACGCGATCCAGGTCAATCTCGGCGCGCTGCCCGCGCTGGGCCTGGCCGATGCGGGTTACCGCAGCGAGGACAATCCGCGCGATGCGCCGATCGATCGGGTTGTGGCGCTGGGGCGGGAGGGCAAGCAACACGCGCAGATCCGTGCAGCGCGGCTGCCCCACACTGCGGCCAAGGCCGCGAAGATGCAGACCGATGCGGGGGGGCGCACCGCCTCCCGCAAACGCAATGGATTGCCGAGCCGCCCGACGGCTGGATCAAGAGCGTTCTGGGGTTCCGCCAGTTCAGCCTGCGTGGCGTTGGGCGCGTGCGCGCCGAGTGAAAACTCGTCTGCGCAGCACTGAATCTGCGGCGCATGCCCTTATTTCCCCGCCTGAGCGGGGAAATAAGGGGTAAGCCAACACTCTCGGCACCCCGACGCCGGCCTCTTGGAGCTCTTCGATGACCGACCATGCCCATCGCACCGGACAAACAACCGACTTGCCAGCCATCCGCGGTTCAGCGCAGCTCCAGGGACTTCTGCCGCCCACGCACCTAGTCAGGTGCGCTGTCGACCAGTCCGTGGTTCAGGGCGTAGCGCACCAGTTCGACCTGGTGCGCGAGTCCCATTTTTTCCAGGATGTGGGATTTGTGTGTGCTGACCGTTTTGACGCTCAGCGCGAGCTCGTCCGCGATCTCGGTGAGACTCCGCCCGTTGACGATGCGCGTGAAAATCTCGAACTCGCGGTTGGACAACAAGGTGTGGGTTGGCGCCGAATGCGAGTGCGAGACTTCCGTGGCCAGCAATTCGGCCACCTTCGCATTGACGTAGACGCCGCCTGCAGCGACCTTGCGCATGGCGACCAGCAGCAAATCGCCGTCCGATTCCTTGGTCAAATACCCTGCGGCCCCGGCACGGATTGCGCGTACCGCGTACTGCTCCTCCTGATGCATGGTGAAGACCAGGATCGGCAGGCGGGGGCGCTCGGCCTTGACCAGCTTGATCAACTCCAATCCGTTGCGTCCCGGCATCGACAGGTCAAGCACCAGCAGTCCCCAGTCGCGCGCGCGCACCAAAGACAACAGCGCGTTGCCGTTGTCGGCTGTCGCGGCACAGCACAAATCCTCGGTGTCGTCCAGAATGTTACGCAGTCCATTGCGGATGATTGCGTGGTCGTCGGCGACCAGAACGTCGACCTTGTTCATAGCGGTTCTCCAGCAGGCTCCGGCTGGGTTTCGTCGGCAATCGGGATGCGCACCTCGACTGTGGTGCCACCGGCCGGAGCTGGGCGGATGGTGAAAGTCCCACCCAGCGCGGTGGCTCGCTCGCGCATGCTGAGCAGTCCGATGCCGCTGGAGCGCGCCCCGGGAGAAAATCCGCGGCCGTCATCGGTGACCTGCAGGCACAGTCCTTCGGCGCATTGCTCCAGACAAATGCGAACGCGGGTGGCCTCGGCGTGGCGAGCGATGTTCGTCAGGGATTCCTGCACGATCCGAAACAGCGCGGTGGCGACCGCGTCGCCATGCACCAGCGCCGCCGCAGGCAGCGCGAGATCGACCTGGAGCTTGCTACGGCGTGCAAACTCGCCGACCTGCCAGGCTATAGCATCCTCAAAATCCAGGTCGTCCAGGATGCGTGGCCTCAATTCGGTGGAAATGCGGCGGACTGCACCAATGGCGCCATCGAGCAGGCGGCGCATCGAGTCGAGGGTCTCCGGCGCCGGCTGACGCCCCTCCTTCAAGCGGCCGCCGAGCCAGCTCAGGTCGAGCTTGATTCCGGTGAGCTGTTGACCGAGGTCATCATGCAACTCACGCGAAATCCTCGCCCGTTCCTCCTCGCGCACTGTTTGCTGGGCGATAGAGAGCCGTCGCAGCTCCTCATTCATCGACCGTAGCTCGGCTTCACGTCGGCGCCGCTCGGTCACGTCCCTGAGCATGGCGGTCAGCTGCACTTTGCCTGCAATTTCAGTCTGCGAGATTGCTGATTCGACGGGAAATTCCGTGCCGTCGGCACGCAATCCGAGGATCTCGATCAACGGAGCCATCGCTCTCGATGACACGCCCGAAGCCATGAACGCACGCACGTGCGCTTCGTGCGCCTCGCGCAAGCGCTGCGGCAGCAAAGTGGCAAGTGGCTTGCCGATGGCGCGGTTTGCCGCAATGCCGAACATGCGCTCGGCAGCCGGGTTGAACATCACAATATTCTGCTCGGCATCAATGGAGACGATCGCATCCATCACGGAATTGAGGGTCAGGCGCCAGCGGCTGTCGGCTTCTTGCAGTGCGAGGTTGAGCTGCTCGCCTCGCTTGAGTTCAATCGCCAAAAATCCTGCTGTAACGCCGATCAACGCACAGACCAGCAAGGCGCCGGCACCGATGGGAATGGCGGTTTCGCGCCACGCCGCCAGGGTCTGCGCCACATTGTCTGTGACCCCGACCATGAGCGGCAGTCCATCAATGCGCTCCAGGGCGAAAACGTGGTCGGAGCCTCCCGCTGCGAAGTGGTCGAACACGCCGACGGCGCCTGGCGGCGGGACGTGCACGCCCTGCAGTTCGGGTGCTGGTTCGCCAATCTCCGCGTCGCGATGTGGGACACTCGCAATCAAACGGCCATCACTCAGGTACAGCGCAACCGGCCGCATAAAGTCGAGTTTTATGTACCCGAATAGCCGTTCCAACTGGTCCGTGCGGATGGCGGCGACGACCACGCCGCGCAGACGTCCGTCCGCACTGCGCAACGGCCGTGCCACATGCACGGTCCAGGCACCCGTGGTGCGGCTTTGCACTGGCGCATCAATGACGAGGGTGCTGCGCGAATTGCCCACGAATGCCTTGAAATACGGGCGATCTGCCACAGACAGCGCCGGCGCTGGAAACTGCCGCGACGAACTCACCACCTGACCCTGCGCGTCGACGATAAAGAGTGCACCAGCCTGTCCCATGCCGGACAAGCGCGACGCCAACAGAAGGTGCACCGGCAGGCTGTCGAGTGCGAGTTGGCTCACGAAAGGCGACTGCAAGCGCTCGTCGACGCTGCGCAGCGCAACGTCGGTGCGTTTGAACGCCTGCGCAGTCTGCTCGGCCAGCATGCGGGTCAGGCTCGTCGTCTCCTGGCTGTCGCGAGTGGTGGCGCGGTGGCGCAAATCCGCCAGAAGCAGCGTGACGGATACCGAGATCGCGATGATCGTGATCACGGCGAGGGCGCCCACGGCCAGCGGCGGGCGTATTGTCGATGCCATCAGGGGCGTTTGCAGATGAGGCTAGGTGGGCGCGGCACAGCGGTACATGAGCGATCGACGCGGGTGCGCGCAGACAAGCGTGCACATCAATAAATAAGTGAAGTGGGGCCAAGTCTAGGCAGGGCACGATGCCGTGGGCTTGACGCAGGTCAAGCAAATGCCGGTGCGTGGGTGGCTTCCGACACATGCAGCGGCAAGTTTCGCTCGGGTTGACCAGCATCAAAACTGGCCTTGATTGCATGCAATAGATTGCAAGTGACGATGTTCGAAGTCTTCACTATGTTGAGATCCATGTGCAACAGCGCTGTCCCCTTGCGATTGGCTGTCCGGTGCCCGACACGATATGTGCCGAGGCAAGCAATGCCCCAGCAGGAATGGGCCAGATGAACGCGGTCGCGAACAGCCTTGGGGTGCAGGGGCTGGCCTGCGAGCGTGGTACGCGCATGCTTTTTCGCGGTCTGGATTTCCGGCTCCACCCGGGTGAATGGTTGCACGTGCGCGGGGCCAACGGTGCCGGCAAGACCAGCTTGTTGCGTTTGCTGGCAGGGCTGGCCGTGCCGCACGATGGCGTGGTGCGCTGGAACGGCGTGGAGCTGGCGCGCGCCGGTGATGACTTCCGAGGCGCGGTGCTCTATCTGGGGCACCGCAGCGGCCTCAAGGAAGACCTCAGCGCGCTGGAGAACCTTCGTCTGGCCGCGGCACTCGATGGCCAGCATCTGGGCGAAGTTCCGGTGCTCAAGGCGTTGGCGCGCCTGGGTCTGCGGGGCCGCGAGGATTTGCCGCTGCGTGCCTTGTCACAAGGTCAGCACCGGCGTGCGTTGCTCGCCCGCCTCTTGCTGCGCCCAGCCGCATTGTGGATTCTTGACGAGCCACTTGCAGCGCTCGACACCAGTGCGGTGGATCTGATCGGCGAACTCGTCGAGGAGCACTTGCACGCGGGCGGCCTCGCGGTGCTCACCAGCCACCAGGCCATCGGCTTGTCGGGTGCACGCGAGCTGGATTTGTAAACCATGAAGACAGCCCTTCTGGCGATGTTGCGACGCGAGCTTTTGCTTGCCATGCGCCGTCGCAGCGATGCGGTGACCGCGATGTTTTTTTTCGTGATCGTCGCCAGTTTGTTTCCGCTCGGCGGCGGCCCGCAGCCTGCGTTGCTTCGCACCATTGGACCTGGCGTTCTTTGGGTCGCCGCGCTGCTGTCAACCCTGCTCGGTCTGCACCGCCTGTTCGCTGACGACTATGCCGACGGCACGCTTGAGCAAATGGCGCTATCCCCGACACCCCTGGCGTGGCTCATCGCCGGCAAGATCGGCGCGCACTGGGTCGTGGCCGGGCTGCCACTGGTCATTCTGGCGCCGCTGTTGGGGCTGCAATACCAGCTGGATACACCGGCATTGGCCCTTCTGACGCTCGGGTTGCTGATCGGCACGCCACTCTTAGCCCTTATCGGCGCCATCGGCGCGGCGTTGACTCTCGGGCTGCGTGGGGGCGGGGCGCTGCTCGCCTTGCTGGTGTTGCCGCTGTATGTGCCAGCATTGATTTTTGGGACCGGGGCGGTCGCCGCGCAGGCGGCCGGACTCGATTATTGGGGCCATTTCGCGCTACTCGGCGCGATGTTGGTTGTCGCCGCAGTTTTCGGGCCGCTCGCGACCACCGCAGCAGTGAGGATTGCACTCGAATGAAAAACGCAAGAGTCTCCTGGTACCGCTACGCCAGTCCGGCAACGTTCTACCCGCTGGCTGGTCGGCTGATTCCCTGGTTTTCCGCACTGGCGCTGCTGGCTTGCGTGGCCGGGCTATGGGTCGGTTTTTTCGTCGCCCCGCCCGACGCGCAGCAGGGGGATGGATACCGCATCATCTTCCTGCACGTGCCGGCGTCGTGGATGTCCATGTTCATCTATTTGGTGATGGCCTTTTGGTCGGCACTGGGTCTGAGCTTTCGCACACGGCTGTCGGGCATGATGTCGCTGGGTCTGGCGCCAACAGGCGCCATGTTCACGGCACTGGCGCTGGTCACCGGGTCCCTGTGGGGTAAGCCGATGTGGGGCACGTGGTGGGTGTGGGACGCACGTTTGACCTCTGAGCTCATTCTCCTATTCCTGTATCTCGGATTTCTGGCGCTGCACGCGGCGATCGACGATCCGCAGCGGGCCGACCGCGCCTGCGGCGTGCTGGCGCTGGTTGGCACGGTCAACATTCCCATCATCTATTTTTCGGTTCAATGGTGGAACACCTTGCATCAGGGTGCTTCGGTGTCGCTCACCCACGCGCCGTCCATGGCCATGACCATGCTCGCCGGCATGCTGCTCATGGCCTTCGCCGCATGGATGTACACGATTGCTGTCGTGCTGATTCGCGTACGGGTCATCATCCTTGAGCGCGAATCCGGTACGGAATGGGTGCATCGACTCAGGGAGGTCCAAACATGATCTGGCATTCAGCGGCTGAATTTTTCGCCATGGGGGGCTATGGCCCATACGTCTGGGGCAGTGTGCTGTCATGCGCCTTGGCACTGGTCATTGAAATCCTCGGTTTGCGCGGTCGTCGCAGCGCCGCGCTGGGTGCGCTACGACGTCGCGGGGTCGTGGATCGACTGGAGTTGCAGGAGTTACAGGAGGGGTTGGCATGAAAGCCCGTCATCGTCGGCTGGGGTTGATCGCCCTTGGCCTCATTGCCCTGGCCATCGCCTCCACGCTGGTGCTGCGCGCGCTCAACGGCTCGATCGCGCTGTTCGTCACGCCGAGCCAGATCGTCGACGGACAGGCGCCACACGCGGCTATGTTCCGCCTCGGCGGACTTGTCGAGAAGGGCAGTCTGCGGCGCGACGGCATGACCGTGCATTTTGTCATTACCGACACCGCAAAGCAGGTACCTGTCACCTATACGGGAATTCTTCCGGACCTGTTCGCCGAGGGCCGTGGCGTGGTCGCGCAGGGCACCCTCGGGCCGCACGGCCAATTTCGAGCCACGCAGGTGCTGGCTAAGCACAGCGCCGACTACATGCCTCCTGAGGCCAAGGACGCCATTGTTCAGGCCCGCGAAGCTTCAAGGACACTACAAAAATGATTCCCGAACTCGGACGTTATGCGATCTTGCTGGCGCTGCCGGTTGCCCTGCTGCAGGGCGTGTTGCCACTGATTGGCGCCTGGCGCGGCAATCGTCACTGGATTGCCCTGGCCCGCCCGGCCGCGCAGGCGCTGTTCCTACTCGTTCTGGTCAGTTTTGGCTGTCTTGTGTGGTCGTTCCTGAACGACGATTTTTCGGTCCGTTATGTGGCCGAGAACTCCAACACACAGTTGCCCACTATCTACAAGTTCGCCGCCACCTGGGGCGGTCACGAGGGATCATTTTTGCTGTGGCTGCTCATGCTTACCGGGTGGACCTTTGCCGTGTCGGTCCTCTCGCGCAGCCTGCCCGACGAAATGGTGGCGCGCGTCATTGGCGTGCTCGGCTTGATCGCCACCGGCTTTCTCGTGTTCATCAACATTACGTCGGACCCCTTTGTGCGGCTGTTGCCGGCTGCCCTGAACGGGCGTGACCTGAACCCCCTGCTGCAAGACCCAGGCCTCGTTGGCCACCCACCAATGCTGTACATGGGCTACGTGGGCTTTGCCGTGGCATTCGCATTCGCGATCGCTGCATTGCTTGCTGGGCGTCTGGACGCAGCCTGGGCGCGATGGTCGCGGCCTTGGGCATTGGCAGCCTGGGTCTCGCTCACGATCGGCATTGCTCTGGGCTCGTACTGGTCGTACTACGAGCTTGGTTGGGGAGGCTGGTGGTTCTGGGATCCCGTGGAAAACGCATCGTTTATGCCATGGCTGGTTGGTACGGCGCTGCTTCACTCGCTGGCCGTGACGGAAAAGCGGGGAAGCTTCCGAAACTGGACCGTCCTGCTGGCGATCGGCGCGTTCTCGCTGTCGCTTCTCGGCACCTTCCTGGTGCGCTCCGGGGTGCTGTCGTCGATCCATGCTTTTGCTACCGACCCTCGGCGCGGGGTCATGATTCTGCTTCTGCTTGCCTTGGTCGTCGGAGCTTCGCTCTTGCTGTTTGCATTGCGCGCACCGGGCAGCGGCTTGGGTGGCAAATTCGACCTCATCTCGCGCGAAACGCTGCTGTTGAGTAACAACGTCCTGCTGGTTGTGGCCACCGGCTGCGTGCTGCTGGGCACCCTTTACCCCTTGGTGATGGACGCACTGGGGCTGGGCAAGCTGTCGGTTGGTCCGCCATACTTCAACAGCGTGTTTGTGCCGATCGTCATTCCGCTGTTCCTCTTGGCTGCCGTGGGTCCTCTGGCGCGCTGGAAGCGCTCCCCGCTCCCTGACCTGCTGCTCGCGATGCGTTGGCCAGCGCTTCTGGCAGCGTTGGCGGCGATCATTGTGCCGACACTGATGGGGCACTGGAGTACAGGCGCCTCAATCGGGGCGTTCACCGCCGTGTGGCTGGGCAGCGCAGTGTTGCTGCAGATTCGCAAGCGCCTGCGCAGCGGCAACCCGCCAGCGGCCTATTGGGGCATGCAGCTCGCACACCTGGGTCTGGCAGTGGCCATCGTCGGCGTTGCGCTGGTGAAGAATTACCAGATCGAGCGCGACCTGCGCATGGCACCGGGCGACACCACCCAGATCGCCGGGTACACCGTGGGCTTCGAGGGCGTGCAAATCGTCCCAGGGCCGAATTACCGTGCGTCTCAGGGCCAGCTGACGCTGGCGCGCGACGGCAAGGCCTTCGCCGTACTACACCCGGAAAAGCGGGATTACTTCAGCTCCGCGATGCCGATGACGGACACTGCGATCGACACGGGGATTTTCCGTGACATCTACGTTTCACTGGGTGAGCCGCTCGATCACGGTGCTTGGGCGGTTCGCGTGTACTACAAGCCATTCGTGATCTGGATCTGGTTGGGCGGCCTGTTGATGGCCGTGGGCGGCGTGACGGCCGCGGCCGATCGCCGCTATCGCCTGTCGCAGCGGCGCACCGCGTCGTTGAAGGGTGTGGTGGCATCATGAAGCGCATCTGGCTGATTCCCTTCGTGCTCTTCGTGATCCTGCTTGCCTTCCTGGCTGCGGGGCTCACGCATGACCCGCACAAGATTCCGTCACCGCTCATTGGCAAACAGGCGCCCGCATTCGACCTTCCGCGACTCAACAGCCCCGGGCAGATGTTTTCCTCGTCGCAGATGAAGGGCAAGGTCTGGCTGCTGAACGTCTGGGCGTCGTGGTGTGTCTCCTGCCGCGAGGAACACCCAATTTTGGTCGATTACGCGCGCTCGCTGCATGTTCCGTTGATTGGCCTTGACTACAAGGACACGTCGCCCGATGCGCGGATGTGGCTTGCCCAGTTCGGCGATCCGTACGGGATGGTGGCGGTCGATTCCGACGGGCATGTAGGCATCAACTACGGGGTCTACGGGGTTCCGGAAACCTATGTGATCGACCGCAACGGAACCATCGTCGATAAGCACATCGGCCCCATTACGCCCCGCGTCATGACCGAGGAGTTGCTGCCGTTGATCAAGAGGCTTTCATCATGAAATCGCTATTCGCGCTGTTGCTGGTGATCACCTGTGTGGGGCAAGGCTGGGCCGGCGAGGCCCAACCGCTGGCGCGCAACGAGGCCGTTGAGCAACGCATGCTGGCGCTGACCCGAAACCTGCGCTGCTTGGTGTGCCAGGACGAATCACTGGCCGCGTCGCAGGCGGATCTGGCGCGCGACCTTCGCAACGAGATTCGCACGATGATGGAGAAGGGGCGCAGCAATCAGCAGATCGAAGATTATTTGGTCCAGCGCTATGGCAACTACGTGCGTTATCGCCCGCCATTCGACGCCGAGACGGCTGTCCTATGGGTCGGGCCGTTCGTGCTGCTGGTGATTGGGCTAGGGTTCTTGTTGGTGTACGTGCGTCGGCGCAACACACAACAGGACATTCCGCTGGATGTCGCGCAAATCGAGCGCGCGAGGCAACTGCTGGCCGACGCCGGCGTGAAGGAACTGCGATGATTGCCTTTGTCGCCGCTGCTGCGGCCCTGACGCTTGTGGTGATCGGCTTGATCACCCGACCCCTGATGATTGCTCCGCGGTCCGTTGCGGGGGTTGACCGAGGACGCCTGAATGCCCGATTGCTCCAGGACGAGATTGGCGCGCTCGAGATGGAGCATGCAAAAGGCACCATCGATGCCGCTGAATTCGCGCGTGGCCGCGACGAATTGACGCGGCGCGTGCTGGAGGAGGCCTCGCCGGCAGCACCGGCTGCGAAGGCAGCCTACGCACTGCCAACCGCGATCACCATCGCCCTGATGCTGCCGATCTGCGGGGGATTGCTTTATGTGCTGATGGGCACGCCCGGCGCGCTGCTCGGGGGCGCGCAAGCCGTCGGCGTGGCCACGGCTGCCCAGGTTCCAAGCACCGGCAGTGCCCCGCCCCAAGTGCAGGGCATGGTTAATTCATTGGCTGCGAAGCTGGCGCAGCATCCTGACGACCCGGCCGGCTGGGCAATGCTCGGACGTTCCTATTCCGTACTCGGCCGCTATCGCGACGCAGTCGCGGCCTTCGGCCGGATCGGACCGACCCTGAATGGCAATGCAACTTGGTTGGCTGAGTATGCCGATGCGCTGTCGATGACGACCGACGGCGATCCGGTTGGCCGGCCTGAGCAGCTTGCGCTGCGCGCGCTCAAGCTCGAACCGAACAATCTTTTGGCGCTGATGCTGGCCGGATACGCAGCCTCCAAGCGCGGGGAGCCGGCCGCTGCGCTACCGTTGCTGGAACGTGCCCAGAGCGAAGTCGCGCCGGACTCGGAAGACTACGGATTCGTGCACAACTTGGTCGAGCAGGATCGTGCCGCTCTCGGGCTGAAGGCGACAGGGGCGGCGCCACGTGCCGCCGCGGGCGAAGCGCTCAAGATCGCGGTGTCGATCGCACCGCGATTCCGTGCGGCAGCGCGC
>JABBOE010000066.1:0-6743 GCA_019351955.1 Pseudomonadota bacterium | reverse complement strand
GTTCGTGTTCGCCCGCGCGCCGGGCAATCCAATGCCGCTGGCAGCGGTTCGCAGCAGTGTCGACCAGCTACCCACCGTCGTCGCGCTGAGCGACGCCAATTCGCTTGACCCGGGGCATCCGCTTTCCGGGGTCAGGGCCCTGCGCGTGGAGGCCCGCGTTTCGGCGAGCGGGGATGCAACGCCACAGCCTGGGGACCTGATCGGCAGCGCAAGCGTGGATACAAGCCGAAGCCACCAGGTCGCTGTGGACATCGATAAGTTGCAACCCTAGATCTCGTGCTCGACATGCCGGTTGGCCGGAGCCCGGTGTCGTGCATTTGGATGCACGAGACCAGGCAGAGGACGCGCGCCAGTGGGTTCGCGGTCAGACGGCAGCTCAACGCTGTTGCTCGTGGCCTGGCTGACGATGAAAGAGCGGGGGGATGCCGCAACGCAGCGTCTGCCTTTTGCCGATGGACGTGGCGGCTGAGCCATGGGAACAGACACCCTTGGCGCCTGGGGTTGCTAATCTTCGCGGGAAGTGCTGCGTAGCAGTGCTTGCGCCGCGGTTTGTAGCGTTTGCGCGCCCAGATCGTCGCGCGCGACGCGCAGCCACGCGTGCAGGAGCTCCACATCCCCCATGGCTCGATGCCGCGCAGTGGTGGACAAGCCGTGGCGGCGCATGATGGCGTCGAGTCCATGGCCTGACGCACGGGGGTACAAGCGCCGGGATAGCCTCACCGTGCACAGGGTGTCGACACGAAGCGTGGTCCCTGTGCGAGCGATTGCATGCTTGAGAAAACCATGGTCAAAGCGCACGTTGTGCGCGACCAGGACAGCGCCGTCGAGCACAGCGAGCAGGTCAGGCAAAACCCGCTGAAAATCCGGTGCGCTACCCGCCATGGCATTCGTGATACCTGTGAGCTTCTGGATGAAGGGAGAAATCAGCTGCCCGGGGTTCACCAGGGACTCCCAGCGCCTTGTCACTGCACCATCGTCCACACGGATGGCCGCAATTTCCGTAATGCGATCATGGACGGGGTCGATTCCGGTGGTTTCCAGGTCGAGCAAAACATAACTGGGCAGCATCGCGACATTGTGCCTGCAGGCACCATCCAATGTGACGTTAGCGGCTGCCGAGAGCCTTCAGGAGAAGGAGTCCGTTGCTGACATGCAAGCTGCCTTCGACGCTGTGTGTCGGTGCGCTGATCGCCCAGCCCCCAAGCCAATGAAGCGGTCGGAGATCGCGCAATTCAGTTGTTTCACTTGCGCAGTGCGCGAGAGCCGTGTTCGAGGCTTGAGGCCACGGCATACGATCGCCTAGGTGTCACGCGAAAAGCGTCTACATCCGTAACGGGCAAGCGAATGCGATATCTCTTTGAGCCTCGTCTCGTCAATGACACCTTTGGCGATCCAGTGCTGTACGTCGATGTTCGCGACGAGCGGCGTGCTGTGCTTTTCGATCTTGGCGACATCACCGCGCTTGCGCCCCGTAAATTGATGCGGTTGAGCCACGTGTTCGTCACTCATGCGCATATGGACCACTTTTCCGGATTCGATCACCTTCTGCGTGTCGTACTGGGCCGCAAATCGTCCTTGACGCTGTTTGGAGGCCCTTGCTTTATTGCACGGGTCGAGCACAAGCTGCAGGCTTACACGTGGAACGTGGTGGATCGGTATGCGACCGCGTTGGTCGTCGACGTTTACGAAATTGGGTTGGAGGGGCTGGTCCACCATGCCCGTTTCTCCAGTCGTTCGGGATTTGTGCGGGAGGCATTGCCGCCATCCGAGCGTGATGATGATGTCCTTCTTGAGGAGGCAACGATTCGCGTTCGCGGTCGCTTTGTTGATCATGGCATTCCGTGCCTTGCTTTTGCGCTTGAGGAAAAAGCGCACCTGAACGTTGACAAGGATCGCATCTCGGCACTGGCGCTGGGAGCGGGTCCTTGGTTGAGCGAGATGAAGCGTGCGGTCGTGAGTGGCGCGCCAGATGCGCAGCGGATCGAGGTCCGGTGGCGTGACAAAAATGGTGAGCACACAAGCATGCGAACTGTGGGCGAGTTGCGGGACGTGGTACTTGACATCACACCCGGGCAGCGCATTGGCTACGTGTCCGACCTGCGTTACACGGAGCCGAATGTCGACATCCTTTCGCAGTTGATGCAGGGCGTTGACCTTCTCTACATTGAAGGCGTGTTTTTGGAAGAAGACAAAAGCCATGCCGAACGAAAGAATCACCTAACCGGGCGGCAGGCCGGCGAAATTGCGCGACGCCTCGGCGCCAAAGCCATCGTGCCGGTTCACTTCTCGCCGCGCTATGCCGGGCGCCGAGCCGAATTGGTCGCAGAGATTCACGCGGCGTGGCGCGGCTGAGTGCCGCGTGGCGAGTCACACCATGCGCCTGGAGTGGGGCGCGCTTCGTGAGGGTGGAACTGTGGCTTGCGGCGATGTGCGATGCGCTGGTTGCGGATGTATTGCGCCGTCAATCGCTTGTGGTTTGTCCGATGGTTGCCCCAAGCTTGCGGATGCAATGCAAGGCATGATGACGCGCTGAGCTGGTGAGGCTGCCCGACCCGGCTCGTACGAGATTGCGATCGACTTGGCACGTTCGCCAAAGGCGGTCATGTCGCGCCGTCTACCAGACACCTGTATATGCTGGAGCTGCGGCCATCCACTCACGGCAATCTCACTTAGTGGGTTCTCGGACCCGGAACGTCAGGCCGGCACCGGCGCCCGAATCGGCGGATTGCAATGGCCGGACGTGGCAGCACTGGCGCGTCTGCGGCGCTTGTGGAGGCACCGGGCAGAGTCGATGTCCTTCGCCTCAGGTGCCGAGTGCGTTTGCGTGATGGGCTTACTGGACCTAGGATTCGTGTGGGCGGTATGGCGATGTCCAGGCAACAGTCAAGGCTGGCCCTTGAGTCGTCGGTGCAATGGAAGCTCGCAACCGGAGGAATGGTCAATGCAGTCGGTCAGCATAGCGGTCGTGGCTTGCCTCCTTTTGTCTAGCGTTTCGGCGGTGGCGCATGGTTTGACTCTGGACAGTGCATCCGTCAAGGCCGATGGCTGGCTTTCAGCCAAGCAAGAGTCCAGCGGTCATGGTTGTGCAGGAGGCAATATTTCACCGGCGCTTTCCTGGAGCGGCGCTCCGGCCGATACAAAGAGCTTTGCCGTGACGCTGTTTGATCCGGATGCCCGCGCCGGACAAGGATGGTGGCACTGGGTTGTGATCAATATCCCGTCAACAGTGCACGCCTTGAGCGAGGACGCCGGCAATGGTTCCGGAACCCACCTCCCCTTGGGAGCCATCCAGGTCCGTACGAGCTTCGGCGATTCCGCTTATGGCGGAGCGTGCCCGCCCGTGGGCGACAAGCCCCATCGGTACGTGTTTACCGTGTACGCGATGAAGGTCGCAAAAATTGACCTCGCCGCGAGTGCCAGCGCGGCCTCCGCGAACCTGTTCATCAACGCTAATGCGCTGGACAGGGCAACCTTGGTGGCACGTTATGGCCGTTGAAGGTGCTGTGCGGCGCGCTTGCCATTGAGGCACGACGGGCGCTCCTCCCGGTAGTTCCCGACCATGGGGCGGCCTGGTAAGCCGGTCGACTTGGTTGGCATCGAGCAAAACGCGCTTCGAACCGCAAACGCACAAGCCGAACACTCAAGGCCGGGAAATTCTGGTCTGCACCATCGCGCACTGCACTGCGGTTGCGATTTCCGTGGACGCGCCGTCGCAAGCGGAATCATGACGGCCGCATGCGCGATGCCACAAACGCCATTGACACGCCAAAAAAAAGTAATAAGAATGATTCGTAATACGAAATATGGAGATTCACGTGTTGCGATCTTGCATGATTGGCCTGGCGGCGTTCCTGATCATGGAGCTTGCTTTGCCGCGGCAAGCCTTAGCGCAGGAATGGAGCTGTGACGTTGACGATTACGTGACGAAGGCCATCGGCATCGAGGAGCCTTGGGTCGAGAACGCTGGGTATCTGTTCACCCAATTCAGCAACAGCAGGCCAGGTTCGCTCATCGTCGCTCCCGAGATCGAGGCCCGATTAAGCGATCGCCTCGGTGTGGAACTGGATCTGCCCGCTTACACAGCAAACTATCCGTTGCGGGATGGCAGTAGCGCCTTGGCACCTATGGCGGCGGGGCTCAAGTGGGCAGTTGTACACACGTGCAACATGGACCACGGCACGGCGTCACTGCTAACCGTCGAGGTGGAGGGGCAGTACTGGGCGGATCCGCGTCCAGACGTCCTGCCAGGCGAAGGCAACGCCGTGACGGCGCAGGCCATGTGGGCACAACTCTGGTATCCCTGGTTCATGCAAGGCGAGGCCGGATATGTCCAGCGCGTGGGCTCGGGCGTGGCGAGCGGGTGGTTCGTCAACACGAGTCTGGGCAAGGCTATTAGTCCCGTTTACGCAGCCCAGATTGAAGTTGAGGTGGATCGGCAGCTTATTTTGGGTGACGGCCAAAGCGGTCTGGAGGGTTATGCGATGCCCCAGATTGCATACCACGCGTCGCCTTGGCTGCTTGCCGTGGGGGAGCAAGCAGGTTTTCAGCAGGGTGATTCCCGCACACATTGGTCGACTTGGCTGATGCTCGAGAGGGAGTTTTAAGGCGTGCAACCAAGGCTCCTCAATCGATTGAGGAGCCAAGGGTCAATCCGTACGGGTGTGGGATGGGCGCCACACCCCGTTTGCCGGGGCGCCAACCCGCCGCCCACGCGAAAAGAGCAACACGTTGCCGAACGTTCACAAATGTTTCATGGTGCTCGCCTAGGCTGCTCCCTGCAAAAGAAGGTGCATGACGCGCCTCTTGCATCAACCAGGGAGTTTTTCAGTGATTCGTAAAACGATGTTGAGCGCCGCAGTCGCCTGCGCCGCGTTAGGTCTGGCCGCCTGCGGCGGCGGATCATCAACCACCACTGCCACAACCGCCGCCCCGACCCCGACCAGTGCGGCCGTATCCGTCCAGGACGCGTTGTCCACTGCCACGCAAATCAAGCACGTCGTGGTCATCTACAACGAGAACGTCTCGTTCGATCACTATTTCGGCACGTACCCCAACGCGGCCAACCCAACGGGTGAGCCCGCCTTCACGCCAGCTGCAGGGACGCCGGCCGTCAACGGCCTGAGCGGTAGCCTTCTCACAGCCAACCCAAACTTCACCAATGCAGGCAACGGCGCAGGCACAGCCAATCCGTTCCGGCTTGACCGCACCCAAGCTGCAACCGCCGACCAGAACCATGCCTATACA
Source organism: Pseudomonadota bacterium (assembly GCA_019351955.1). Lineage (GTDB taxonomy): Bacteria > Pseudomonadota > Gammaproteobacteria > Burkholderiales > Burkholderiaceae_C > Thiomonas_A. The sequence goes on along the minus strand of JABBOE010000066.1, from coordinate 1,499 downwards.
GCCGAACAGCAGGCATATGACCATGGCGCTGCGGATCTCTTTCCTCTGTACACCGGCAAAGCCACCAGCGGCGGGGTTGGGGCGTTCGGAACCACCGGCCAGGTCATGGGCTACTACGACGGCAACACCGTCACAGCCTTGTGGAATTACGCGCAGCACTTCGCCATGAACGACAGCGCGTACACGGATACGTACGGGCCCTCAACGCCCGGCGCGCTGGAGGCGGTCTCGGGTCAGACCAACGGCATGCAAATCGTGGCCACCACCAAGGCACCCTTCAAGACGGCCGCGTATTCGTACTACATCGCCGATGGCCAAGGCGGGTACACGATGATCAACGACGTCGACCCGGCCTACGACCAATGTTCTAGCCCCAACGACCAAGTCATGATGAGCGGGAAGAACATTGGCGATCTGCTCAATGCCAAGAACGTGACCTGGGGTGGCTTCATGGGCGGGTTTAACCTGAGCACCACCAACACCAACGGCACGACTGGGTGCAAGCGCAGCAGCTATTCGACCGTGGTCGCGTCCACCGTCACCGATTACATCCCGCACCACAACTGGTTCCAGTACTACAAGAGCACCGCCAATCCCACCCACGCGCGCCCGAGCAGCACGGCGGCCATTGGGTACAGCGTGGAAGTTGACGGCAAAACGCCGGAGCCCGCCAATCACGAATATGGTTTGAACGATTTCTTCGCGGCCGTGAAGGCAGGCAACTACCCTTCGGTCAGTTTCCTCAAGGCACCTGCCTTTCAAGACAGTCACGCCGGCTACTCCGACCCCCTGGACGAGCAGGCCTTCGTGACCAAAGTCGTGAACTTCTTGCAGCAGCAACCTGACTGGAAGAATACCGCCGTCATCGTAACTTGGGATGACTCCGACGGCTGGTACGACCATGCCTACGCCAACCCGACCACCCCCTCGTTTGACTCACAAGCTGACCAGCTCAACGGTCCGGGAGTCTGCGGGCAGGGCACTCAACCCGTGGGTGTTGGTGGACAGCCGGTTAATGGTCGCTGCGGTCCGGGCACTCGGATTCCCTTCATGGTGATCTCGCCTTGGGCCAAGACGAACTATGTCAGTCACGTGAAGATTTCCCAGGCGTCCATTGCACGATTCATCGAAGACAACTGGCTGGGCGGGGCGCGCCTTGGCGGCGGCTCGTTCGATGCGACTGCTGGATCCCTCATGGACATGTTCAATTTCTCGGGCACCGGCAGCATCCCAGCGCTTTACCTCGACCCGAACCTGGGCACCGTCCTGAGCGCGCCGCCCGCCGGCAGTTCAGCGCCCACGTCAAGCTGAGCGTTAGTCATCGAGGCTTAAACGCGGTCGCTCGACGCCAATCGCCGGATGGCGCCGAACCCGCGAAGTCGCGGACGCAGGGAGCTGAACCCCCAGAATCAGCCGAAACCTGCGGGCCGCTACTCCTGGAGGGGCGTGCGCGCCCGCGCACGCCCCTGATGGGAGGCAGTCGAGTGTCTGCCTCGCCC
>JABBOE010000065.1 GCA_019351955.1 Pseudomonadota bacterium | reverse complement strand
GGTGTCTCGATGCGTTGAGTTCATCGCGAAAGTTGAAACGTTCACAGGCTCTCAGTTGATTCTGCGCCAGATCAGGCGGGGCGATGCGCGCGCTGCCGAAGATCACGATCGTGGCTTCGACCCCGTACTGCCGCTGCACCATTTCCGGCTTGAGCAGCTCGCGCTGCATGCGAACCGGGCGCAGATCATCCTGCAGCAAAAAAGCCGTATCCGTGAAGGCTAGGCGATAACTGCTCTCTGGGCCAGCGTAGCGCGACGGCGTCTTGAGCTTTGCCGCCTCCTCCTGAGCCGATCGGAAATTGCGATCGGCGAGGTTTGTTTTGCGTTTCTTGTTCATACGATGAGCGTAGCGCGATCATGGGCGATGGCGTCAAACCCATGGCGGCGCCCAAGTCGCGGTGCAAGCGCCAGCGGCAAAAGACGAGACGCAGACGCCCCAGCTAGCCTGGTGGCGACCGATGTGCAAAGCTCCGGCGCAGGGTCAATGGGCCACAGACGGCAATTGATGCCCCATGGCCGCACCTTTGGACAGAGCCGTGAGATAGACGACCAGATCGACCATCGCCGGACTGTCATAGCCGGGGGGCTGACCCATAATGCCCGCACGCACACAATGCACGATCTGACGTTCGAGTGTGTAGACGGAGTGCGTTTTGGCCTTGAACTTGGGATAGTTGGACGCCGCTCCAATGAGACTGGGCAAGTGCGCACCCGACGGCGTAATCCCTTCGCTCGTACCGCCACTGGTATGACAGGCAGCACAACTCATCAGGTGGCTACCAAACGCGCCAGCGGGCACCCAGGTCTGTTTGCTTCCGAAGCTGTCCTGCGCAAAAACTTTCCCGCCATCTTGCACGGCTTGCTCCATGCTGGTGGCGGGCCGCAGGTGAATGGGCCCAGACTTCGGGGGAACCGCGGCAAAGGCGTTTCCAGCACTGGCCATCAGCCCGACGGCAAAAGCCACACCACACAGGTTGATCCACGCTGGGCGAAAAGATGCTTGTTTCATCACGGGCGTCTCCAGATTGAATGTCGATTGCCTCGCCGCATTTTCCAACGGCGCGCCAGCGTTGCCTACCAATGTCGCAGTGACAATCGTTGCAAGGTGAAACTGGCGCCGGAACCTACGCTTGTCGGCATGCCTGTGATGATTGGGGAGATATGGGGGGTCGGACTGTGGAGATTGTCCGACCCGTCGGCGGCTATCCCGGCCGCAGCAGCCACTCGGCGCCGCTTTCAGCCGCTTCCTGTTGCCTTTGCGCTTCAGCATCGAGCGGCCGGTGATAGTTCCCGGCGCCTTCCAGGCCTTTCCAGGACTGCGACCTTGGTGCGTACTTCGTCGCGGAATTGCTACCTAAGGTGAATTTCACCTCGTTGAGCGACATGACCCGTTTGGCGTTCGCAGAAAACTGGTGACGGAATGAGTAGAGCGAATACAGTTTCTCGCCTTTCCAGACGGACTTGCAAACGCGGTGCAGATATTTCGTGCATGCATGTTGGTATTTATCGAAACCGTCCTCGCCTTTGGCACACTCGCGCTCGACATTCGCGACGTGTCGCTTGACGATCTCGAGTTCGCCACCCTCCAGTTCCAGTATCCGGTGCTCGATGACGTGCGCGATTGGCATCTCGCCCATCGCCTCAATGATGATGTCATCAGCCTCGTAGACATTCTTGACATCGCGCCCCAGTATTTTCTTCGCTATATTCATGCGCTCGAATGCCGCGATGTGCCTGTGTGTTTTTGCACGGCTCGTATGAAGTTTGCCATCTTCATCCAATTTCGATTGCTCCCACTCGACGGGCCTTAATCCTGTGATCATGGTTGCCCGGGCCCAGAGCAGGGCTCCGGCACCTCTTTCTCCGCGATCTTCCAGCTCTCGGATAATGGTTTTGAAAGCAGCCCGGCCAATTCCTTTTTCCGAGACCTTTTTCTTGGGACCCGTATGCTCCATCGCAAGGTTTGCGTCGAAGATCGTATTTGGCCTGTAGGTTTTCTGGGAAAGGATAGCCATCGCCTCGATGTATTCGGCCATCTCGCCGGCCTCACTAAGGGTTCTCAGTTGGATGTTCATCTCGGACATCAGTGCAGTTCGATACCGTGCATAGCTTGGTTTGGAGTAATGCCCATCCATCGTATCGGCGATAAAGTGCTCGATAATCCGAGGCATCGTGATGGCGATCTCGACCTCAGGATCGCCCTTGGCGATTTCCTTAATCGCACGTCGCTGGACGATGTCGAAGACTTCCATGTTGCGGGCTCGCGTTGTGGATCGGATCGTCTTCTCACTCTCCCAGTGTTGCTCGAGCATTTTTACGCTCGTGCGGTATTTAGACAATTTTCCGGCGTGGGCAGCGTTGCTGTCTTGGGGCGGAAGCGGGCTGCCATTGGAGTTGGTCGGGGCCTCCTCGCGCGCGTCGCTGGCTTGATTTGAGTCTGAGGGGAGGTGGGGTCGATGGCCGGCTTCTGCGTTGTCGCCGTCAAAAGAGAGGCCATCGGGCCCGCTACTATTTTTCATGTCCTTAGTTCCATTTCTGTTGCATGGTAGAAGGTAAGAGACATTACAATGTCCCCTGTCGTTTAGACAACGGCCCTTTTTGAGTGTCACCTGTCATGGTGACAAGTGACATCGGCGAGATTTTAGAGCAAAAGAGTTGGGAGCGCAGGGAAAAAGAGGGTGATTCCATGCCGCTTATCGAAGGAACAAGGGACATTATGGCGTCCGCTGTCGAACGGACAAGCGACTTATATAAAGTCCCTTGTCGCTGCTGCAAGGGACTTTGATAAGCGTGCCAGCTGTTTTTGATGTTTTGCTATCATGGCTTTTGTATAAGTCTAAAACGTTGAACCTAAACATGTCTTTAATTATGCAATGTCCGTGGTTCCTGCGACAAGGGACATGGCGAGCGATCTTCTTGCGCGCGCATATCAGCGAATGCAGCCGCTGAGGCCATTGCCGCGTCTTTGGCTGAGGATGATGATCCGGCCGTCTTGGCCGAGTCCCGTGTCGGTCCTTTCCTTGGCCGCCTGAGCCTCCGACACACCATGCTGGTGCGTGGCGGGATTGGCCGGCGCAGCCTGCGGATCCGCCTGGATCAAGGTCGCCTCTGGGGGGGGTTGGGTTGGCGAGGGCTCCAGACCCCCTTAGCGTGCCCGCCGTCCCATCCCTTTTCAGCCAGGTCGAGGAGCCGTTCGATATGGATCTTTGATAATAGGGAGGCGGGTATGGCGTGCTGGTCATCTGCGCCTTTTAGTCGTTCGAGATCGCGGCAAAGGTCGGGCCGGTATAACTGGCTTGCGAGGCCAGGGACTGCATCTTCAAATACCGCACTTTACTTCCTTTTCTCACTTCAGGCTGCTTCCCGTTCCGGGTGCGTTCTTTCCTCGCCGGATAGTAAGAATCCTGTGTCGTTCCCGAAGATGCCAAGTCCTGAATCGACAACATGGACATTCGTCTATTTGGCTCGGCTATACTCGACGTAATACTCGGTTTTTCCGCCTGCTGCGACGATTATTTGGAGGCGGTCTAGCATATCTGCGATCCCTTTTAAAACGGGGTCGACGGAGTCGTCGGGGGCCGCCTTGGCGGCCTTTCTGTAATCTGCGGCCTCGATGCGCTTGGCGGGCCCGTAAATTGGCTTTTTCTGGAGTGCGGCCATGTTAATATTGGCTCGATAGCCCCATTTGATGGCCATCCCCGTCTTCGCGCTCCATACGTTCTGCGACATGCTGGATAATGTGCATGTTGCCATGACTTCCCTGGGCGCGGCTGGCGTCCTCAGTAACCATCTCCTCCTGGTAGACGATCCAGTCCATGGCATCCTGTCGGGGATCCATGACCATAATCGGCATGCCGACCAGATCGGAGAGCTCCTTAGGGTGATCGCGGCCCACGCGACGGAATTCTGTATTGATCTTTCTGGTGTAATCACCGAGTCGAAGATAACTGCCAAGCGGCTGCGGCAACACGCTGACTTCGCCGATGGACAAGGCTTTGCCGCCGACGTGATGGCGCTGTTGGAGTACTTATCCCGGAGGTAGTCAGCGGGCTTGCTCTGGATGTAATGCGAGGCGTGCGGCCAGGCCCAGCACCAGCACATCGATGTCCGGCACGCCAGTGTCGAAGATGGCGCCTGCGGCGAGGGCTTCGCTATTTGGGTGTGCAATGCCAGGCGTCGGAGACGTCGGCGCCAATACGCTTGGCCGACGATGACGCCGCGCCCAACCAGGTCGTCGTTGCCGCCGGCGCCGACGCGGGCGACATCCTGCGGGGCGGTCGAGCCAGTTGACGCTCAAGAAAAATGTCGCAGTAAGTCAACACTCAGGGGGCTGCTGCGTTAAAGTCACAGTCTCTCGTTTTTTCCGCAACTGCGGAGACCGCCATGCGTCGCCAGTTTCTCAAAGCCGCGGCCTCTGCCGCCCTTGTGCCTGCTTTTGCAAGGGCCATTCCGTCATGGGCTGCAACTCGGCCTTCTGACGTGGTCGTGGTGCTCAATTCAGGCGACGAGACGATCACCCTGATTGACCAGGCCACCCGGCAGCCGCTGCAGACATTCCCGGTTGGCAAGCAGCCGCATCACTTGATGGCTACGCCAGACAATAGGTTGTTGATCGTGGCCAACGCGGTCGGGAACGACTTGGTATTTCTCAACCCGGTGAGCGGCCAGCCCGAGGGGACGCGCCCTGGGATCGAAGACCCCTACCAGATCGGCTTTTCGCCTGACAAGAAGTGGTTTTTGACAAATTGCTTGCGCCTGAACCGGGTGGACATCTACAGCTACGCGGGTGGGCGTGCCTTGCAGCTCGTCAAGCGCATGCCCCTGGAGGCGCTCCCCAGCCATATGGCGTTCACTGCGGACAGCCAGATCGTCTTCGTCAGTTTGCAGCAGACGAATGAAGTGGCAGCCATCCACCTGCCCACCCAAGCCCTGCTTTGGACCATGAAGGTCGGCGAAACTCCGGCTGGCGTCTGGCTCACCCCGAAGGACGAGACCCTTCTGGTGGCACTCACCGGATCGAACGCAGTGGTGGCGGTGGACTGGCGCCGGCGCAGCATCGTCAGGCGCATCGTGACGGGCGAAGCCGCGCACAACTTTCGCTCCCTGGCTGATGGACGCCATGTGCTCGTGAGCAACCGAGTGTCGGACACCATCAGCATTTTGGACATGCAGGCTCTGGCCAAGGTCGCCGACATTTCAGGTCTGCGACCGGGGCCCGACGACATGGAGCTCTCCGCCGACCGCCGGTGGCTGTGGACAACCTTTCGCTTCGACCGCGGTGTGGGCGTGATCGACATGCAAACGCGCAAGCTCGTCGACGTGATTGGGGTGGGAAAGTCGCCACACGGAATCTACTTCTACGACCGCGCACCGTTCTACGACAACTTGCCGCCGGAACTGCAGGTGCACGCACCACGCGCCGCCTGAATTTGCCAACGCCGATCCACCAGCACCCATCGCGATCCGCTCCTGCCGACCAAGATCTCGCGCCATGCTCAATGCCCTGATCAATGCAGCAACCGCAACCGTGGCGAATCTGGTTGGCGATGCGCAGACCTGGATCTTTATTCAATTGGTGCAGCCCTTGCTCTACCACTTCCATTTCATGGACATGGACGACCTGGCATACGACGGCACGCTGTGGGTCGTGGCTGGTGCCGTGCAGATTGCTGTGGTGTATGCAATTTTGCGCCCGCTCGAAGCCCTGCGACCTCTGGAGCATTGGCCGGACCGCAAGGCCGTGCGTGTCGATGTGATCTACACGCTCATCAATCGCCTCGGCTTGGTCAGTCTTGTCTTCTTTCTGGTTCTGCAACCGCAGTTCGACAGCCTGCAGGAATGGCTGCGGCTGCATGGCGTCGTCAACGTCAACCTGGACGAGGTGATGCGCGGCATGCGCATCCATCCGCTCGTGGGCTTCGCAATTTACGTCGTGGTCTTGGACTTTGCCGGCTACTGGTATCACCGCTTGCAGCACCAGATCCAGTGGTGGTGGGAGCTGCACGCTGTGCACCATAGCCAGCGCCAACTCACCCTATGGGCGGATGACCGCAATCATTTGCTCGACGACGCACTCCAGCAAGCCTTCTTCGCCGCACTGGCGCTGGCCATCGGCGTGGCGCCGAGCCAGTTCGTGGCGCTCGCCCTTGTGGGTGGCGCCTTGCAGAGTCTTCAGCATGCAAATATCCGCCTGCACGTCGGCTGGCTGGGAGAGCGCCTGCTCGTGAGTCCCCGCTTTCACCGCGTGCACCACGCCGTTGGCTATGGTCACGAACTGGGCCACGGCAACCGTGCGCGCCTGTACGGCTGCAATTTCGGCGTGCTGTTTCCTTGGTGGGACATGCTTTTCGGGTCGGCCGATTTTGCACTCTTGGCCCAGCCCACAGGGGTGCGTGCGCAGGATCCGCCCCCGCAAGGACAGGGCCTGGATTACGGAGCAGGCTTTTGGGCCCAGCAGTGGCTAGGCCTGCAGCGCATGCTCGCTCGGATCATCGCCCGGCCGGTCTCCAAGCGGGAGTCGCAGGATATGGCCGGGGCGTGATGCCTGGGCCACGTCGGACAGGCTGTCCCGAAGGCGCGCAGACCTCGCGCCGTCATCAACGACAGCGGCGTTGAAAGCCGGCTTCGCGCGACAACACCAATGGGGAGCGTTTGTCACGGCAGGCCGCTTCCATCCGCAGGCCGCCCTGCAAACCCGCACCGGCACGCTCGCGCGCATGAAGAGCCCGAGAAGAAGCGCGGGCGGGTGACGCTGACGAAAAGACCGGGGTCGCGGCCGTGTTGCATTTCCTGTTTAGCATGGGAGCATCATGTCAAGCGAGCTGACTCCGATGCACTCTGACCTCACACCAGTCACGCGCGAGCAGGCCGAGGACGCCATTCGCACCTTATTGCGTTGGGCCGGTGACGACCCAGCCCGTGAAGGCCTTCACGACACGCCGCGTCGCGTGGCCAAGGCCTATCGAGAATGGTTCGCCGGCTATGGGCAGGATCCCACGGCCTTTCTTGCACGCACCTTCAAGGAGGTGGCTGGCTACGATGAAATCATTGTGCTTCGCAATATCGAATTTGAAAGTCACTGCGAGCACCATCTCGCACCCATCATTGGCCGCGCCCACGTGGGCTACCTTCCACGCAGCCGGGTGGTCGGCATCAGCAAGTTGGCTCGCGTCGTCGACGCGTATGCCAGGCGCCTGCAGGTGCAGGAGAAGATGACCGCGCAAATTGCCCAGTGCATTCACGACACGTTGCAGCCGCTGGGCGTGGGCGTGGTGATTGAGGCGGTGCACGAATGCATGACCACGCGCGGCGTTCACAAGCGCGGCGTGAGCATGGTCACGAGCACCTTGCTGGGGGCTTTTCGGGAAGACCATCGCACACGCGACGAGTTCATGCAACTCATCCGCGACTGACCTGTTCGGACCCCGATTTGTTGCAGCGCTTGCGCCAACCGCGCTGCAACAAATCCGACAACCGGTTTTGGGCCGCGGGCGCTGCAGCTCATGCGCCAGATAGTACGAACAGCGCCTCCGACGCGAGCAGATTTGGCCAGGTGCGTATTTCGCGCCCCGCATGGATGCCGAGGGCATCATGCACATGCAAACCACATTTGGCAGCCAACGCGGCAAAGTCTGCGTGGGTTGCCACGCGCAGATTGGGGGTGTCGTACCACTGGTACGGCAACTCTTCAGTCACCGGGAGGCGTCCCGAAGCGACTCGCAGGCGAATGCGCCAGTAGGCAAAGTTGGCGAAGGTGGCAATCCCGAGGCGGCCGACGCGGGCCGCCTCGCGCAGGGCGGCCTCGGTGTGGCGAAGATTGGGCAATGAGTCGATCAGCAGGACCACGTCAAAGCTTGTGTCGGCGAACATCGCCAAGCCTTGCTCCAGGTCGAGTTGCAAGACGTCGACGCCGCGGCGTGCACAAGCCACCAGCTTGTCGGGGTCGATTTCCACACCCTGCACCGAGCAGTTGCGCGTGTCGCGCAGGTGTGCCAGCAGCGCCCCATCGCCGCAGCCCAGATCGAGCACACGACTGCCCTGCGGTACCCGCGCGGCGATGATGTCAAATCGCTCATTCATCGCGCGCCCTCCAGATGCAGATCGTGCGCGATGCGATCGAAATACGCGCGCACCATGTCGTGGTAATGGGGCTCATCCATCAGGAAGGCATCGTGGCCGTGCGGCGAGGCGATCTCCGCATAGCTCACTTCACGGCGGTTGGCCAGGAGCGCGCGCACGATCTCCCGGGAACGCTCCGGTGAAAACCGCCAGTCCGTCGTGAAACTCGCAAGCAGGAAGCGTGCAGTGGCAGGAGAAAGAGCCGCAACCAAATCGCCCCCGCACTCGGCAGCGGGGTCGAAATAGTCGAGTGCGCGGGTAAGCAAGAGGTAGGTGTTGGCGTCAAAGTACCCGCTGAACTTCTCGCCTTGGTAGCGCAAGTAGCTCTCGATCTGAAAATCCACGTCGTACCCATAGGCCAGGGCGCCATTGCGCAGGCTGCGTCCGAACTTGCGGGCCATGGCGTCATCGCTGAGGTAGGTAATGTGGCCCACCATGCGGGCAACCGACAAGCCCTGCCGAGGCACGACCCCGTGTGCGTAGTAGTCACCCCCGTGAAATTCAGGATCCGTGATGATGGCGCGGCGCGCTACTTCATTGAAGGCGATATTTTGGGCGGATAGATTGGGGGCCGCTGCAATGGCGACGCAGTGCGCAACGCGTTGAGGGTGGCGGATGGCCCAGGACAGCGCTTGCATGCCCCCCAGGCTTCCGCCCATCACGGCGGCCAGGCGCGTGATGCCCAGACGGTCAAGCACGCGAGCCTGCGCGTCCACCCAGTCTTCCACGGTCACGACAGGAAAGCGGCTGCCCCAGGGCTGGCCGGTTGCTGGGTCGATGCTTGCGGGCCCGGTCGAGCCAAAGCAGGACCCCAGATTATTGATGCCAATGACGAAAAAGCGCTCGGTGTCGACCGGCTTGCCCGGACCCACCATGTTGTCCCACCATCCGCGGGTCTTGTCATCGCCGCCGTAGGTTCCTGCCACGTGGTGGCTGGCATTGAGCGCGTGGCAAACCAGCACGGCGTTGTCGCGCGCAGCGCTCAACTGCCCGTAGGTTTCCACAACCAATTCGTAGCTCGCCATGGACACCCCGCTCTTGAGCGCGAGTGGCGCCTCGAAGGCCATGCGAACCGATTCGGGCTCAGGGAGAGGAGAACGAGATGGCATGCGCGTATCCAAGAAAAAGCCGGCTACTCCTGCTGCAGTGGGTGCAGCGAAAACGGCCGGCGGACGCGCGCTGTTTTAGCTGCATTTGTTAAGCGCCCGCAAGCTCAGGGCAAATCGGCGCGTGACACAAGTATAGGCCTTGCATAAAAGCCGCGACGTACGGACTCAAGTACGCCTTGGAAGGGCAAACGTGGCCGATGATTCGACGCGCCGCTCCGCTTGGGATGACGCTTGTACGAAACAGCACCATCATTGCAATGCGATTCATCCGCATTCAAGCCTGAAAGAGTTGTCCCGGCGCGAATTCCATCTCCAGATTCACATCGCCGAAAAGGATTACATTGCGAATACGGCGCGCCCGAAAATACAGGGGGATGCCCCAAATCTGATCATTGCGCAACGAGCAGGGGCCTCCGGAGCGCCACAAACACAATGCAGAAACAGGGCATTGTGAAGATGCGGGCATGCGGACAGGCTCCGCAACAACAAAAAAGACCTGGGGGAAAGGGCCACCTGGCCAAAACACGACCCAACGAACAGGACATCACAATGCAAACCAGCAAAACAAGCCAGAGACACCCCATGCGCCGCGCGCTCGGCGTTGCCATCCTTGCCATGCTCGGATCTTCGGGCGCCAGCAGCCTGGCCTACGCGGATGGGCCTCCCGTGAGCTTTCAAATCAGCGTCGGCACCCCACCGCCGATGTACGCACCGGCAGCCTACTACGCCCAACCGGTGTATCCGCCACCAGTGGCCGTGGCCCCGCCGGCAATGGTTTGGCAACCGCAACTCGGTGCTTATATCGCGCTGGGTGTGCAGCAGCCCATTTTCTACCTGGGAGGGCTTTACTACTACGCGTACGGCGGGCGCTGGTATGCGGGGCCGCATTATGGCGGCCCGTGGCGACCCCTGGGCGGCCCGCCGCCACAATTGCGTCGCTTCGAGGAGCGGGACTGGAACCGTTACCAAGACCAGGCCCGCGAGCATGAGCGCGACCCGCGCTGGCGCCACTTTCATGCGGCTCCAATGCCGCAGGGGCGTGGCCCCGAGCGGGGACGATCGCCCCAACAGGGCTATCGCCCTGGTCCCGATCGCGATCACCGGCAAGAACGCCGCCCAGGACAAAATCGCGATCAAGGGCCACAAAACGGTGGGAACCGGGATGGCCGGCCCGGCAATGGCCGCGACCAAAACCCGGGCAACCATTGACGCCGCGTGCACTCAAGGCGCCGTCACCGTAGCGCTTGACAATGCAGGCACGTCGCCCATGGAGAACCCATCGAATTTGTGGATTTGCATGGCGCGATTAACGCTGCAACCGGGACTCAAGGTCTGACGCCTCGCCATGGGGCGTCTGTTCCCGACATGTCAGCAGGAAACGATCTGGATCGTTAAAGTGAGCGTGTTGAGAGGTGTGTCATGAAACGTTCCTATTTTTCGCCGGGCCTTCCGCGCTCATCTTGGGTTTTTGCCCTTGTGCTCGCTGCGCTTTCCTCTTTTGCGCCGGCCGCACAGGCGCGTGACCATGTGCATTGGAGTATCGGCATTGGGCTTCCCGTCTACGGGTACGGCTGGGATGGTGGCGGGTACGGCGGATGGGGCCCGGGCTGGGGTGGGTGGAGCTATGCGCCCCCGATCGTGGTGCAGGAGCCGCCGCAGCGCATTGAGTATCAGAACGTACCGCTCGGGCCAGCGCCGCCCGCGTACTGGTATTACTGCAACAATCCCGCTGGTTATTACCCGCAGATAGCGACCTGTCCGGGCGGCTGGGCGCAGGTCTTGGCGCAACCTCAGGAACCTGAGGAGGCGGCGCCGCCAGTCAATCGTTGACCAACGCTTCGTTGCAATCGGCAAGAACCCCTTGTATTCAAATCAATTCAGCCGCACTTACGTAACCATGGCGGCGAACGCCAGCCTTCTTCCTTTCGACCCGCAGGACGATCACCATGCGTAAACTTTCCTTCCTTGCCTTGGGCAGCGTGGGCTCAGCGCTTTTCCTGGCCGGATGCGCCACGGCGCCAATGGGCCCGACCATCGCCGTCATGCCGGCTCCTGGCATGCCCTTTGAGCAATTCCAGGCCATCGATGCATCGTGCCGCGCTTTTGCCGCGCAGCAAATTGGGGGCTACAGCCAGTCGGCAAGCAACTCAGGCGTCGTGTCGGGCGCCACTGGCGCCGTGCTGGGCGCAGCGGCTGGCGCCCTGATCGGTGGCAATAGCCAAGGCGCTGGCGTCGGCGCTGGGCTGGGCCTGCTGGCCGGCAGCGCAGGCGGCGCAGGCACGTACAGTGACACCCAGTATGGCGCGCAGCGTGCCTACAACATTGCCTACCAACAGTGCATGTACTCCAAGGGCGCTCAGGTTCCCGGGTACGCTGCGCCGCGCTACATCCCGCCACCGAGCTATGCCCCCCCTGCGCCAGGCTACGCGCCTCCCCCGCCTGCTTACAGCCCTGCGCAGCCGCAAACCTATCCGCCGGCCCAGCAGCCAGGGTATTGAAACGATTCAACGCGCCGCTGCCAGCTCCGCTTGCTGCCGAGCTGGCGTTCCAACGGTCGCAGCAGGCCTGGCCCGTGGCGTCAGCCTGCATACGTGAAATGTCGGCAGGCTGGTGTGAAATTCGGCGGGCTCTTGCCCCGCCGGATACACTCCCTCACCTTTGGGCAGACCAAGGGCCCGGGGGCGCAGCTCTCGGCGACTATCATGCCGCGCTGCAATGACTGAACCGACCTTCGATCCGGACAAGCCGGCACCATCATCCCCGGGGCCACGCACACCCAAGCGCGAGCCGCGTGCAAGCAAATCGGGCAGGTGGAGCCTGAGGCTGTGGCCTTCCATCGTGCTCGGCTTGCTGCTGCTGGGCGCAGGCGGCGCGATGTTCCTGGCTTTTTGCGTGATCCTTTTGTGGCCGCGGCTGCCTGACCTCAGCAAGGTCATGGACTACCGGCCTGATCTGCCTCTGCGGGTGTTCACGGCAAAAGGCACGCTGATCGGCGAGTTCGGTGTGCAGCGCCGCGCCGTGGTTCCCTATGACCAAGTGCCCAAGCAGCTCAAGCAGGCCGTACTCGCTGCGGAAGATTCACGCTTCTTTGAACACGGTGCGATCGATTTCGCCGGTGTTGCACGCGCAGCGTTGGCTGACTTTGGCGCAGGCGGTGCGGTCCAGGGCGCGTCCACCATCACCATGCAGGTGGCCCGGGACTTCTATCTATCGCCGGAGAAGACGCCGCTGCGCAAGTTCGTCGAAGCGCTTCTCGCCTACAAGATCGAAAATACCCTGAGCAAGGATCAGATCCTCGACCGTTACGTCAACCAAGTCTACCTGGGGCAGCGCGCATATGGCTTCGCCGCCGCGGCACAGGTGTATTACGGCAAACCGCTCACTGAACTGAGTCTGGCACAGATGGCGGTGCTGGCCGGGCTGCCGCAGGCACCATCGGCCTATAACCCGCAAAGCAGCATGAAGCTGGCCGTATGGCGCCAGCATTACGTGCTGGGACGCATGTTGGCGCTCGGGGATATCACGCGTCAGCAGTACGAGCAGGCACTTGCTGCGCCGTTGAACGTGCTGACCGGCCAGGGCGCGCTTCACTACAGCGTGGATGCTGACTATGCGGCCGAAGCCGTGCGCGAACTCATGGTGGCGCGATTCGGCGAAGCGGCCTACACCGATGGCTACAAAGTCACCACCACACTGGTGGACGCCGACCAGACAGCGGCCAACGCCGCCGTGCGTGCCGGACTCCTCGCCTACGACCGCCGCACAGGCTGGCGCGGGCCCGAGGCGCATGTAGACCTGCCGACGAACGCACAGGACGCCACCCAGGCGGCGCTTCGGGCGCTGAAACCCGCACACGACGTGGGCGGGCTCAAGGCGGCCGTGGTGCTGAGCGTGGACCCGAAGGCCGTGGTCGTGATCCGGCGCGACGCCCAGCAGGAAACGATCTCGGGACCGGGCCTGGACTTTTGCCGCATGGGCCTCAATAGCAAGGCGCCCGCCGCCAAGCGCCTGCGCGTGGGCAGTCTGGTGCGTCTGCACAAGGATGCCAAAGGCGCATGGAGCATCGTGCAGCTGCCGCTGGCCCAATCCGCGCTGGTGTCGCTGCAGCCGCAAACCGGGGCGGTGCAGGCCTGGGTGGGGGGCTTCGACTTCAACCACGAGAAGTTCGACCACGTGGATCAGGCCTACCGCCAGCCCGGCTCCAGCTTCAAGCCCTTTATCTACTCGGCCGCCGTGGCTGAAGGGCTGGCACCGTCCACCATCATTGATGACTCACCCATTTCCATCAACCCCGGGCGGGGTCAGCCGCTATGGCAACCCCACAACTACGAAAACGGCTTTGCCGGCCCCATACCTGCTGCGGCTGCGCTGGCGCATTCGGACAACGTCTGTGCAGTGCGCGTCGTGCTGGCCGTGGGTGTGCCCTACGCGCGGTATCACGCCTCGCAGTTTGGGTTACCCCTGAACCAGATTCCTCCATACCCCACCATGGTGCTGGGGGCGGGCTCCTTTACCCCGCTGCAAATGGCGCGCGCCTACGGCGTGTTTGCAAGCGGCGGGTATCTGGTGCAGCCCATGCTCATCAGCAAAATCACTGATGCGCGCGGCAATCTGGTGTACCAGGCGCCCAAGCCGATCCTCGGCGAGGCCGAGGCGCCGAGGATCATCAGCCCTGGCAACGCGTACCTGTTGACGCGCATGATGCAAGATGTCATTCAGTACGGCACCGGCGCCGCCGCACGCGCCCTGGGGCGCACCGACCTGGCCGGCAAGACTGGTACCACCTCCGACTTTCACGATGCGTGGTTCGACGGCTACAACCACAACCGCGTCACCGTCACCTGGGTGGGCTACAACCAACCGCGCAGCCTCGGTAAGGGCGAGCAAGGCGCCAGCGTGGCGCTACCAATCTGGATGCAGTACATGCGCACCGCGCTCAGCGGCGACCCTGATATCCCTTGGGCAGCCCCGCCCGAAGTGGTCCAAATCCCCGTGAACCCCGCCACCGGCTTTGCTTCCGTCGGCGACTTCGCCGTGCCCAATCCCAAGGAAGCCTATTTCCTGCAAGAGTACCCGCCGCTGGACCCTGCGGCTGTGCCTGGGCTAGCCGCCGGGTCTTCATCGGCTGCGGCTGCGGCTGCAGGGACCGTGGGCACCGCGGGCGGCCAACTGACCAGTGGCAGCGGCCAGCCCGTGACGACAGGCGCGGCACCCGGCCCGGCGCCGAATCCACGCCCGGTTCCCCCGCAAAACAATGGCGCCTTCATCGTCTTGCCGGGCGCAGGCAAGTAGATCCGATGGCGTTGCGGAATCTTTTCTGGCAGACCCTGTCGAACCTGCTGTAAGCCGGCCGAATAAGGCTTTGCTTACAACCCATCGACCCTTATTTGTCTAGCATCGCTTCCATGCGCGGCGCCTCGGGCTGCGCATCGCGCATTTTTTGGAGATTGTTCATGCTGCGTTTCACCACCCGCGCGCTGTCCACGTCAGCCTTTTTTGGGGCGGCCGCGTTAATTGCTGCCGCTTTCCTGCCGCTGCCCGCGCTGGCCAGTGGCTTCGCCTTCACCCCCTATCCCGCACCGCGTCCGGTGCCTTTGGCAAAAGTGACGTTCGAAAACGCGCAGGGCAAGGTGATGAACCTGGCTGACTTCAAGGGCAAGGTCGTGCTCCTCAACATCTGGGCCACATGGTGCCCACCCTGTGTGGAGGAGATGCCCACGCTCAACAAGCTGCAAACCCTGCTCGGGGGCAAGGAGTTCGCCGTGGTGCCGCTGTCGATCGACAAAGGGGGCATTTTCACGGTGAAGAGCTTCTACCAGGACAACTTCATCGACCATTTGCCCATTTACGTCGACGCCACGACGCACGCCTTGGACACGCTCGACATCCTGGGCACGCCCACCACCATCCTGATCGACAAGCAGGGCCGCGAGGTGGCCCGAACGCTGGGGCCGCAAGATTGGGACAAACCTGACGTGATCGCACAAATCAAGCGCTACATGGCGATGCCCGGACCGTCCCCGTCCAAGCCCGGCGCGCAGGCGCGGGCGGGCACGCTCGTGCACACCGTGGCAGAAGTCGCCACGCCGGATGCCAGGGCTGCGACGCTGCGCTAAAGGCCAGGGTGCGGCTCGTGCCTAGCACGGCGCACCGGTCCCATGTCCACATCAATCCCGCGACCGGATGCCTTGCTCGCTGGTGAAGCTTGGCCCGCTGCCGTCAAGCTCATCATGGGCGCGCGCTTTGCGCGCAGCGTGGGCCAAGGAGCGTTGGTCGTGGGGTTTGCGCTTTACCTGCATGCGCTGAGCTGGAGCGCGGCCGCAATCGGAGCGGTCCTGTCGGCGGGGTTGTTGCTGGGCGTCATCCTGACGCTTCTCATCGGCCCGGCCAGCGATCGCCTTGGCCGCAAGCAGTTCCTGCTGGGTTACGAGGGGGTGCTCATCGCCAGTGCACTGCTCGCCTTGGCCAGCAGTGCCACTTGGGTGATCACCCTGGGGGCGGTGCTCGGCGGCTTTGGGCGAGGCGCCAACGGCGCAGCCGGACCCTTTGGCCCCTTGGAACAGGCTTGGCTGGCGCAGAACCTGCCGGCCTCCCAGCGCCCGCGCGTGTTCAACCTCAACTCCACCCTGGGGTTTGCGGGGATGGCCGTCGGTGCCTTGCTGGGCGGCTTGCCTGCGCTATGGGGTGCATGGCTGCCCGGTGCGCTGGCCTATCGACCCCTTTTTGTGCTGCCACTCCTGGGCTCCGTGGTCGGGCTGATCCTGATCTGGAGGGCGCCGGATACGCAGCGTCCGAAACCGGATGCTCGAAAGCCCGATGTGGACGCCTCCCCCGCGGCTGCACCCGTCCACAGCCGCGCTCATTCCGCGACCCACCACGCCGAGAACCGTCTGCTCGCGCGCCTGGGCTTTGCTAACGTGCTCAACGGGTTCGGCATCGGACTGGTGGGTCCGCTGATGGCTTACTGGTTCTTGCGCCGATTCGGCCATGGGCCCGGCAGCATCGGACCTGCCCTGGCGGTGAGTTTCATCCTTGCCGCTCTTGGGGCGCAGATCGCCCAGCGCATCGTGCCCCGCCTTGGCGTCGTGCGCACCGTGGTGGCCATGCGCGGAGTCGGTCTGGTGCTCATGCTGATCACGCCGTTCATGCCCGTCTTCGCGCTCGCAGCTGCCCTGTGGGCGGTGCGCGCGGCGTTCAACCAGGGAACGCTGGGTGTGCGCCAGGCGCTGACCATGGGCCTGACACGGCAGCACCGTCAGGGACTAGCGGCCACGGTGAACAACGTGTCGATCCAGGTGCCCCGAGCCATCGGCCCGGCCATTACCGGGCTGATGCTGCATCAAGGCTGGCTGACCGCACCCTTCATCCTGGCTGCGCTGTTCCAGCTTGCCTACCTTGTCGTGTACCAGCGATTTTTCGGGAACCTGGAAAGCGCCGCGGCTTGACTACGACGCCATCAGCACGCAACACGCAGGGTCGCCCGAGCAGTGCTACAAAGACCGGGAACTGACCACTGCCCTGCCATGCCCAAGCTCCGTGTCCTGATTGCTGCCCTCGCCCTGAGCCTGCCCGTGCTGGCCGCCGCTGAAGCCCCGCAGGCCATGCCGGCAGCTGACGCAACCCAGGTTGACCGGGTGCTGGAGCCGGGCTGGCACTTTGCCACAGCGTCGCAGGCACAGGCGGCAGCCCGCGGCGCCTTGCAGTTGCTCACGCCGGTGGGTACACCAGTCGCCGGAATCGTGAAAGTGACAGGCGCCACCGCCGTGTTCGAGCCCGCCGCGCCCCTTGCAGGCTGCACGCGCTACACGCTGCAATTCCTGAGTGCGCCAGCGCAGCGCTCGCTGCGCAGCAGCTTCACCACCGTATGCAGCACCTGGAGTGAGCCCGTGGAAATCGACGATGCCCACACCGCGCATCAAGTGGACCGACCAGCCAGTGGGGCGGAGGTTGTTGCAGGCAAGGGAGGCCATGCGGTGGCTGCGTGGTTCCAGAGCAACGGTCAGCGCAATGCCATCTTCGCCAGCCGCTACGCCAGCCAGACCGATTTCTGGAGTGCACCCCGAACGATTGACCTCAGCGGTGGTGGAGCCGCTGACGTGCCTGCCCTCGTGGCCGATGGACAAGGCCGCGTCACCGCCGCCTGGTTTCAGGCACTGGGCGGGCGCACCGCGATTTTCGCCTGCAGGCTCGATGTCGGGGGCGGCTGCCCGGCACCTGTGCGACTGGACGACCCAGGCGTGGGGGGAAACGCGACGAATCCGCAATTGGCGGCTGATGATCTGGGTAATGTGGTGGCTGTATGGCAGCAACCGGACGGCCACCACACCGCCATCTTCGCCGCGCGTTGGACCCAGGCGCAGCAGCGCTGGCTCCCCGCCCAGGCCCTGGATCGTTCACCCTCAAACGCGTACGACGTGGTGATTGCTTCCATGGGCGGCGGGGGTTTCGTGGGCGCCTGGGAGCAAGGCAAGCGCAGGCACGAGAGCATATGGGCCTCGACACTGCGCAGCCCAACCGC
>JABBOE010000266.1 GCA_019351955.1 Pseudomonadota bacterium | reverse complement strand
CCGTGTCGCGCTGACACGCCTGCCGTGTCGGTCTGACACGCCGGTCGTGTTGGGTGCCGCGTTTTTCCTCTCCCGCTTAGGCATCGGTGGCTGCGGCGTTTTCCATAGCCCGGATGCAACCCGCGTCGCCGGCACGTCCAGCTTGTTGCGGCAATCGTCGATCGCCTGCCACGTCAGCGCGTACAGGCTGCAATGGTTCATGCCGCCTTGCCGGGTCTTTTCGATCATGCCGAAGTGCAGCAGCTCGGCCAGTGCGCGGCCCAACGTGTCGCGCGAGCGCCAGCCACGCGGCTGCATGATCTTCCACGCGGCGGAAAGGTCGCCATTGTTGGCACCGCGAAACTGCAAGCCCAGGTCATTCAAGAGCTTCACGGCATGGGCCGAGAGTGCGCGATAGTTGGGCGATGCCATGACCGCATGCGGTTGCGTGAAGTAACCGCCACTCTCTGCGCGTCCGGTGATCTTGAGTCGTGACTGGCTCACGGTGCACCTGCCGGCAGGCGCGAATCAGGCGCGAGCGCTTCGGGCAAGGGCAACGGTGCGGGGCTTGCCTGCGCGGGCCTGATACGTGCCCTGCCTGCGCTATCCAGCCGGGTCATCGCCCAGAATCCGGCCGAATTGCAAAACAAACCCAACGCGAGCATCTCCGCGACGGTCAGGCAACGGCGGTTGACGCCATGCACGCCGACGCGGTGCCGATCAAAGCCACGTTCGCCGTTGAAGTATTCGCCGCAGCCGCAGCATTGGCAGCGGCGCCCGGTCAGCTTGGGCGGTTCACGGGTAGGCATGGCGTGTTCCTCCCGTCACGGCATCGGCCACTCCAGCGGCTACCGCGTCCAGAAGGTCGGCGGCATCCACCACCTGCCACGCGGGTGCATCGGTGGCGATGGCGTAGCGGTTCAATTGCTGGCGCGCGGCGTCGATGGCAGCGAGCGCGAGGCATAGCGTGTCGCGTGCGTCGGCGGTAGCATGGCCACCGCTGGCGCTTGCCCAAGCTCCGGTGTTGCCCATCGCCCTGCGCCTGACCGCGCGGGGCTTTTCGTTTCCGGGGGAACGGTTCATGCCGCGCCCGCCTCGTCGGCGTCGCCAGCCATGACGTGCTGAAACGCGGCGAGGTCGGCGCGGTGATAGCGCACCATGCGGGCGCCGATCTTGCGATAGCGCGGGCCTTTGCGCAGGGCACGCCAATTGCGCAGGGTGCGGACAGCGGTGGACAGGATCGCGGCGGCTTCGTGTTCGTCCACAAGCTCGCCGGGGGAGGGCAGGGTATTGGTAGGCATTGCAGCATCTCCAGTGTTGCCCGCAGGTGTTGCGGGAGTGCTGGAGATGCTTGCGGACTGGTGCGAGGTAATGGCGTAATTGCGGCTTCGTCATCCGCAATTACGGATTGCTCACTGTTCCAGATCGCGGGCTTCTTTCAGAACACTGCGGATGGTGGCTTCTTTTGGGCTATCGAATCTGAGTTCACTCATCTGCTTCTCTACGGCGAGTGCGGCCCCGCGATCAGGCAGATGTGCCATAACTGCCAGTGCGCGGATGATGCGAAGTAAGTTGCTTCGCTCGCGGACTTCTAACGGCTTGTCCACATCACTGACGACTGGCACTGTGACCGTCGTTTGCGGCCAATCGTCCGGCTCGGCCAGGAAGAAAAACGCTTCGCTGTGGTTGATTGTCTCAAGCCATTGACGAATGTCAGCCTGCTTCACGAATGCCATATCCTCGTGATCCAAGCTGAAAAAACCACCGTCGAGGATATTGCGCGTTTGCAGTGCTGGAACTTCCCTGCGCTCAATCGCCTGCTTCAATGCGGCCATGATTGGAACGTACCCGCGAGGTTTCCCTGACATTTCATGACTTGGATCGCGAGCAAAAATCAACATAACCGCTTGAAAAAGCGTCAAGGGATCAATCAGGCGCCAATGTCTCAGGGCTTCGTTTGAGTCGGGTTTGTTCCAATCGGTCACCGCGCACACCTCTGCGCCCTCCAGTAGGTGCCGCGCCAGCCGGGGAAGGTGCCCGGTGTTCGCCCCGTCGGGCTAGGCGCGACGTGAAAAGGTCAGCTCGCCTTGCGCTTGATCGGCACCACCTTGCCGGGTGCCACGCGTAGCCCGTCCAGATAGTCCGCCCATGCGTCCATCATCTTGCGGCGCTGGGGCAGGAAAGACGTGCGGTTGTAGGCGCGGCCGTTGGCGTCCTTTACGGCATGCGCCAGCTGGTGTTCGATGATGTCGACACGGAAGCCCAGCACTTCATCGAGGATGGTGCGTGCGATGGCGCGGAAGCCGTGCGCGGTCATGGTGTCCTTGTCGTAGCCCATGCGGCGCAGGGCGGCGTTCACGGCCATGTTGCTCAGCGGACGCTTGGCGCTGCGCGCGCCGGGGAACACGTAGCGCCCGCCGCCCGTGAGCGGGTACAGGTCGCGCAGGATGGCCACCGCCTGCGGCGCCAGCGGCACCAGATGGGGCAGGCGCAGCTTCATCCGCTCAGCGGGGATGTTCCACTCGCCCGCATCAAGGTCGATCTCTGCCCATGCCGCCTCGCGCACTTCGCCCGGCCGGGTGAACACCAGCGGCGACAGTTTCAGCAGGGTGGCCAGCACATGGGAGCCGGTAAAGCCGTCGATGGCGCGCAGCAGGCCGCCCACCTTGTCCGGATCGGTCATGCTGGGGTAATGCTGGGGCTTCCACGGGGTCAGTGCGCCGCGCAGGTCGCGCGTCACGTCGCCTTTCGCACGTCCGGTGGCCACCGCATAGCGGAACACCTGCCCGCAATTCTGGTGCGCCC
>JABBOE010000265.1 GCA_019351955.1 Pseudomonadota bacterium | reverse complement strand
CAATCAATTTTTCAAGTGCACCAGGTAGTAACATATCGTCGTGATCAAGCAACTGGCGCGCCGCGAAAGAGATGATCCTTGCATTGTGCGGGTTGACTCCCGCGGCCGGTTCGGCGGCACGGGTCCACCAGTCTTCCAGCAGCAGGAAGCTCTGTTGCAGCATGCGAAAGGGAGGCTGCTGCCAGGCCGGGTCGTCAAACCGGTGGTCGCGCGGCTGGGCTTCGATGACTTGTCGGCCAGTCAGCGCCTGGGTCCAGCGCGCGAACTGTTCCATTGCGGCACGGCTGAGCGCGGCGCGCCGGAAGGGCGCATTGGCAAGGTGTGCGCTCCAGTCCAGGTAGGCCAGCCACATCGCAGTGGGTGAGAGACCCTGGGTGAGCTTGGCTTGCGCGGAGTGAAGCATGCGGTCGGGATCGATGTGACCCGCAGCGGGCGAATCGGGCTCGCCCTGTCCAATCGACACGACTGGCGCTGAGGCCGGCGAGGCGAGCGGCGCGAGATGGGCTCCTTTTGGTTTCAGTCGGGCATTCATGCTTCGCTTCCTGTCTGGACGTCCACACGGTGACTGTCGGTGGAATTGGCCATATGGCAGTCGCAATCCACCACCGATGGTCTCGACCAGCCCGTGCCCACCCTATACGCGGCGTGTCAGTCCCTTGCACAAAGGCTGCGGATGGGCCCGGCCGGCGCCCTTGGAGGGCGATTGCCGGCATGTGGCCAGCGAGCGGATGGCACCATCAGCAAATCTTCGGGGAGAAGCTGTTCAGGCGACGTGTCTGGACAGGCAGGGCACAGACTTTCGGTATGGTGCAGTCATTCTGAATGGCTCGTCCTGGCCTCCCATTGATTCAGGTCAATGGAAGAGGCTGTTGTCGTGCGATGACGTTCTCGCTGGCACGGCATGGCGCCCCGGACACTCGCCTTTCAGTTTTCGCCCGGATGATCGTTCAGGAGGGCGACGTGCTGTACCGGCTCCGTTCTTGCCGTTGGTGCCGCCGTGACAGCCGCCGGAATTGATCTGGGTCAACAACCCGTCTTGGACGCGCGCGTACCTTCAACCCTCCATCCGTTCATGCACTCGCAGCTTGTTGCCGATGGCGGCGTGGCGCAGCGTCACATCGACGGTGCATGAAAAGTTGCGCGTTGACTTATTGAGGAGATATCTCATGACAACGATGACACGCTGGAATCCGTTCAAGGCATCCACCCCGCTGGATCCGCTGATCAGGTTCGATGACATGTTCCGCGGATTGACCTCACGTCCCATGTGGCGTGATCTCGATCCCACTCCGGACATGCGCATCGATGTCATGGAAGACGACAAGGCCTTCCATATCAAGGCTGACGTACCCGGGGTTGCCAAGGACGACATCGAGGTTTCCGTTGATGGCAATCAGGTGACGATCAGCGCCGAGATCAAGCACGAAAGCAACAAGAAGGAGGGCGGGGAGTCCATTTACACGGAGCGTTACTGCGGCAAGGTCTATCGCTCCTTTACCTTGCCCGGTGATTTCGACAGCGCCAAGGCGGATGCGCACTACGACAATGGTGTGCTGGCGCTCAGCCTGCCGAAAAAAGCGAATGGAAGCTCGCGCAAGATCAGAGTGAGTTGAGGCACAAGGCTTCCGTTTCGCATCGATGCCCTGGTGCGGAGCGGCTGCTGGTGATCCCCTTTGGCCACAGGCAGGTCGCCATCCCATGAACGGTGCATTTGCCAATCCATTGGAGGCAGTCCGCTCGGTTGCGGTGCGTCTGGATGGTCTGGACCACGACTATGACGCGCTCCTCGAAGCCATCGGGGACCGCACGTTTGTCCTGCTGGGTGAAGCGACCCACGGCACCCGCGAGTTCTATCGCATGCGGGCGGATATCACACGGCGATTGATCGTCGAAAAGGGGTTTGATGCCGTTTCGGCAGAGGCCGACTGGCCTGATGCGAATCGGCTGAATCGTTATGTGCGTGGGGAGGGCAGTGATGCCACGGCACGCGAAGCCTTCGGCGATTTCCAGCGATTCCCTCGCTGGATGTGGTGCAACAGCGAAGTGCTGCACTTCATCGAGTGGCTGCAGAATCACAATGCCTCGTCTCCGGCTGAGGCATGGGTGGGATTCTATGGCCTGGACATGTACAGCCTGTACCGATCGGCTGAGGCAGTGATTTCCTACCTGGAGAGCGTGGACCAAGAGCAGGCCAATATCGCGCGGCGGCAATATGCGGCGCTGGATCACGTGCGAGATCCGCAAGGCTATGGCTATGAGGTGTTTGCGGGGCTACGCCCCGATTGTCGGTCAGTGGTACAGGAACGGCTGGCCGAGTTGTTGCGGCGCGCACCGCAATACTTGGCGCTGGATGGACGGCAGGCCTCCGACGAACAATTTTTCGCCGAATGCAACGCGCACGTCGTGATGAGCGCCGAGGCGTATTACCGTGAGATGTTCGGTTCTCGCGCCAATAGCTGGAATCGACGCGACCAGCATATGACTCAGACTTTGTTCGCACTGCATCGGCATCTGCGTTCGCAAGGCAGGAAGGGTCGCATTGTGGTGTGGGCGCACAATTCCCACCTGGGCGATGCGCGCGCAACGCAGATGTCCGAAGCGAGGGAATGGAACGTCGGACAGCTCGTGCGGCAGAACATCGGCCAGGAGCAAGCGTTTCTGGTGGGATTCACCACCTGTGCCGGAACGGTCACCGCCGCCTTCGAGTGGGAAGGGCCAGCTGAACGGAAGGTAGTCAATCCGGCGCGCGAGGATAGCTATGAGGGCTTGTTCCACCGCACCCGTCTGGA
>JABBOE010000264.1 GCA_019351955.1 Pseudomonadota bacterium | reverse complement strand
ACACGCACCGCGCCTCGGATCTTGCTATGTTGGCGCGGCAGATAAACGCTAAGCGTTAGGTGCTCATGGACGCACACCAAGTCATCCGAGAATCCCGGCCGATGTTGGACGACGTCTTAGGTCGTATAGGGTTGCATCAAAGCGGCTCGCCGCTGGATCTTGTCAAACTCTGCGACCCGTTCAGTCGCTGGCTCCAGCAGCAAGTCGTAGCCCCCCAGGACTTCGCCTTCCTTGTTTCCCTGGTGGGCGCTTTTATCTCCGAGTACCTCATCTGCCAGCGTGGCGCGGAGCGAGCCTTAGTCGGGCAACAAATTTTCCTTCGCCTGCCGGTGCAGTCGGGCGTAGCGAGCGAGTTCGACCCATACGCCACTGCTGCTGGTTTGCTGCGGGGGCAAAAGAGCTCGGCTAGTTTCTTGGCTACAGTAAGCACCTAACTACTCGTTCAAGGCGGACGCGCTGACGCGCGCCGCTTAACTCCAGCGTTGAGGCTGTAGAAAAACCCTTTTCGCGAACGGATAGACGGCCAAAACGACGGCGGGCGAATCTCGTTCATCGACGAGGCTGTTTTAGTATTTATGCACCACCGGATTCCTGGCTTGATCTGATGCGGTTGGCGCGCGCTTCAGACGGCCATAGACCGGCCTTGCGTCCTCTCAGGCTGCCTTGCGGTAGTTCGCCCACTTCTCGATGTTGTGGACCAGTGCGAACAACTTCCATTGGCCATCTACCTTGGTCTGGCCACGCAGGGTGAAGCGGTTGAGCCGCTTGTTCGCGCGCACGTTGCCGAAGACCGGCTCGACGGTGGCGAAGCGTCGCCCGTACTGCTCACGTCCCCACGCGCTGTCGATGCGCTCACGCATGCGCTGGCTGTGGGTTTGTTCGGCTTTGCGGGTGAGCACGGCGAGCTGGCGTGAGCGCGTGGTCTGCGGTTTGCGAAGGCACTTTGCGCGCAGCGGGCAATCCCTGCAGGCGGTGTCTGGCGCACGAAACTTGATCGCGGCGTAGCCGCCGATGGTGCACTCCTTGCCGTTGCGATAAAGGCGTTGGCCGGCAGGGCAAATGGCGTACGACTGATCCGGCGCGATGATGAAGTCACCGCTGCCGAATACCTTGGTTTTAGTCGACTGACGGGTCTTGTCGTGAAGCGGATCGGGCTTGACCAGGTGCTTGTTCTGATCGGCGAAGCGCTCGTCGCGCCGGCGCATGGCGTTGTCGGCGATGAGGGCGTCGATGCCCTTTTCGGCCAGCGCTGCCAGGTTGGCCTCGGAGTGATAACCGGCGTCGGCGGTGATCAAGGTGGTTGCAGTGCGCTGGTCGGCGCAGGCGTCCAGAACGGGCAACAGCAGTTCCTGTTCCGCACCGGTGCCGTGGGCCGAAGCCTCCACGATGACCTGGTGCGCCGCATCAACCACGGCCACACCGCAGTAGCCCTGGATCACACCCTTGTCGGTCGCCAGCTTGGCGGACTCGTTATCGGTACGGTTGGACTTGCGGATCTTGCCGCGTGAGCCGGGTCGGTCGTCGGGGTGTTCGGCCAGCCACTGGCGGATCTTCGTGGCCTCGCGGGTGAGCCGCTCGACCCGGGCAGCGGCCTTGGCATCCAGTACGTCTTCGGCCACGCCAGCATCGTTGGCCTGATGGCGTTCCAGCATCGTGGTCGCCGCACGCTCCATCTTCTGCGCCTGCGCCAGAAACTCGGCACGCGTGCCGGAGCGGTGCTTGGAGGCGTTGGATGGTAGCTTCACGCCATCAATGGCGAACATGTCGCGGCCAATCAGCCCCTCCCGATCAAGCAGGGTCAGCACCTGGGCAAACACCGCCGCGATCGCCTCGCGCGAGCGGCTGACGAAGTCCGCGATGGTGGTGAAGTGCGGCTTGGCGTCGCCGGTCAAGGCGATGAACAGCACGTTGTCGCGGCAGGCCCGCTCGATCGAGCGGGAGCTCACCATCCCTTGGGAATACGCCAGCAGCACGGCCTTGAGCAGCATCGTCGGCGCATGCGCCGGCGCGCCGTTGTCGTCATTGCGGTAATGCGCGTCGAACGCCGACAGATCCAGCTGATCGACCAGATGGTGCAGCGCGTGAGCGAACGACCCCGGCACTAACTGCGCCTGCAGGTCTACCGGTAACAGCCGCGGACTCATGTCGATGTGCCGGTAGCGCGCCATGCCGATGTCCACTTGTTCACATGGGGCTATTGAAGCAAGATCACAGGAGGTTTTTCTACAACCTCGTTAGGCGTCTTACTGTGCGGCCAATCAAATCCTCCGCTGTTGTGTTTGTTCTCCTCGGCGCTACTAGCCTCGTCTGGTCGGCAACTCCCGATCACTTGGTCGCGCCGTTGAAAGATCAACATGCGATTGACGGATGCGCATGGAGCGCGGCCGCTCCCACCGTAGGGCCTGGCTTTGTATTTCTAGGGGAAATCGACGACTCCCGTTCGCTCATGAATATCGACGGCTCCGACGTAGAACTTGCTCTTGCTTCGGAGCACGGAACACTCAAAAACGTCGGGGATGTCCTGGAGCGCACTTTCAAAGCTCACGGTGTGTTGGTCAAAGCCAAATACCGGGTCATTTGGACTTGTCCCAAGGGTGACGATTCCTGTGAGGTTACAAGATTCACCGTATTATTCAACGTATCAAAGGGTTCCAAGAAACAGACTTTACGTGCAACCGGAGATTTCGGTTGCTAGTCCGGTCGTCTAACATCTCATTCGAGGCGGCCGGATAGTTCCTCCGCTTTAGTGGACACCCTGAACTATGAATAAAAACACACAAGCGCGCCTCATAGCCGCAGTTGTAATTGGGATCGTCC
>JABBOE010000064.1 GCA_019351955.1 Pseudomonadota bacterium | reverse complement strand
CAAAGATCTGCAAGGTCATGAAATGTGGGGCGGCCCGCCGCGCCGGCTATGCAGGGCGCGGCGGGCCTTCTGCTGCAAGAATTGAATGGAAGGAACGGGCCGGCAGGCCCGGATAAAATCAAAAACTTAGCACAGACCGCGCGACCCAGAACTCATGCCCCCCGCCCACCTTCCCCGCGCCAGACCGCGTCCACGCGGAATTCTGCGTCTGCTCGCAGGTTTGGCCCTTTCAACGGTGCTTGCGCTCGGCATGATCCCCATGCCAGTCCATGCCGACGAGCTGGGCGCCGTGCAGCAGTTGATCCGGGCAGGCAAGCTGCAGGACGCATTGACCGAAGTCAACGCTTTGATCACGTCGAACCCCAAGGACCCCCAATACCACTTCCTGCGCGGCATCATCCTTGCTGACCAGCGCAAAACGCAAGAGGCCATTGAGGTGTTCACCCAGCTCACCGAGCAGTACCCCGAGCTGCCTGAGCCTTACAACAATCTGGCTGTTTTGTATGCCCAGCGTGGCGATTACGAGAAGGCTCGCGCGGCATTGGACATGGCGATCCGCACCAACCCGAACTACGCCACGGCATATGAAAACCTGGGCGACGTGTATGCGAAGCTGGCGAGCCAGTCCTACCAGAAGGCTTTGCAGCTCAACGGCAACAAGGGCGATGCCACACGCGCGAAACTTGCACTCATACGCCAGCTGTTGAGCAATCGCCCCGAGCCACAATCGCCGGCGACCCCCGCGGAGGCACCCCATGCGACGGCGCCCGCGCACGCGAACTCGGATGCGGCAGCGGCACGTCAACCGATCACACCGGCCATCGCGGCCCGGCCCGCATCCGCCCCCAAACTCGTCGCGCAGCCGTCGGCGGCTGCGTCCCCCAAAAACCTCACCGGCGCGGCACTGGACTTGCGGCACGACAACACCGCGGCAGGCATCAACCCCGTGCCGCCGTTGGCGCCGACGCGTTTGAGCCGCTCCGATGCCCAATGCCTTGTGCCCGCGGCCTGCGCAGTCGCATTGGCTGATCCTGCACGCAATTGTTGCCTAAACGCAGTTACTTGAGGCTGCCACACCCACCCTGGAACAGCGCGCGCCCGCATTACCCCCACCGCTGACTTCTCCGGCAACCCTGCCCGCAAGGTCTGGTGCTGCCATGGCCCACCCAACAGTGATCAACAGTCTCATCTACCCATTGCAACCACCATGCACCGAAACATGATCGATCCCCTCTCAGACTGCCGCGAAACCGCACAGCCACCGGCGGGCGGCAGACGCCGCCTGCTCATGCTGGGCGCTGCCATTTTGCTTGGCAATTGTCTTCCAGCGATCCATCCCGCGCATGCCGAAGCACCGCCCCGCGTGAAACTGGTCACGACGCTGGGCACGATCGAGGTTCAACTCGACCCGCAACGCGCCCCGAAGACCGTGGCAAATTTCGTCCAGTATGTCAAGGACGGCTTCTACGCGGGCACGATCTTCCACCGCGTGATTCCGGGATTCATGATTCAAGGCGGCGGCTTCACCGTGGACATGCAGCAAAAATCGACCCGTGCGCCCATTGCCCTGGAGAGCAAAAACGGCCTGAAGAATCTGCGCGGCACCATCGCCATGGCGCGAACGTCGGATCCGAACTCCGCGACGTCGCAGTTCTTCATCAATTTGGCGGACAACCCTTCGCTCGATTATCCTCAGCCAGATGGTCACGGCTATGCCGTATTCGGCCAAGTGATCGCCGGCATGGACGTGGTCGACCGCATCGCGAAAGTCGCCACCCAGAACGCGGGCCCCTATCAAAACGTACCGGTCACGCCCGTGATCATCCAACAAGCCATCTTTCTCAAGTAAAGGACCATCATGGTTGAACTACACACGAACAAGGGCGTCATTCGCATTGAACTTGACACGGAGAAAGCTCCGAAGTCAGCCGCCAATTTCCTCGCTTACGTCAAAAGTGGCCATTTCGACGGCACTATCTTCCACCGCGTGATCGACGGTTTCATGATCCAAGGCGGCGGCTTCGAGCCCGACATGAAGCAAAAGCCGACCCAAGCGCCCATCCCGAATGAGGCGAATAACGGGCTCAAAAACAAGCGCCACACACTCGCCATGGCACGCACGAACGATCCACACTCGGCCACTGCCCAGTTTTTCATCAACGTGGCAGACAACGCTTTTCTTGACCACAGCGCTCCCACGGCGCAAGGCTGGGGCTATGCCGTGTTCGGCCACGTGGTGGATGGTCAGGACGTGGTTGACGCCATCAAGGGCGTGAAAACAGGAACCAAAGGATTCCATCAGGACGTGCCCGTTGAAGACGTGGTGATTCTGAAAGCCGTTGAAGTCTGATCACGCCCCCGAAATCGAGGCACGCGCGCACTGGCGCCGGCTGGCGTTCATCTCCGACCTCCACCTCGGCCCTGATGCGCCGCTGACGACGGCGCGCTTTCTCCAATGGCTGCAGGCCGATGCTTTGCAAGCCGATGCACTATTCATCCTTGGTGACCTGTTCGAGACCTGGATCGGTGACGACCTGCTCGACGCCGATCCAGCCGATGTCCACCACGAGGTTTGCACCGCGCTGGATTGCTTTGCGTCGGCTGATCGTTTTCTCGGGGTGATGCACGGCAATCGGGATTTCCTGCTTGGGTCAGGGTTTGTTCAGCGCACCAACGCACAACTCCTGCCTGACCCAAGCGTCTTGCGCTTCGCCGGCGAGCGCATCGTGCTTACCCATGGCGACGCCCTGTGCACGGCTGACATCGACTACCAGCACTGGCGCGCGCGCTGCCGCGATCCCGAGTGGCAGCGGCAGGTTTTGGCGCAGCCGCTTGCCGCACGGCGCCAGCAAGCCGCCGCACTACGCGCCCAGAGTCGCGCGGCACAAAGTCGCATGGAAACCTCGAGCGACGCTGACCCCGCGGAAGCCTCCCACTGGCTCAGCCAAGCGGCAAGCCCCTGGATGATTCACGGCCACACCCATCGCCCCTGCGATCACTGGGAAGAGGGGCACCTGCGCCAAGTTTTGTCCGACTGGGATTTGGACGCGCCAGTCAGCAGCGTTGCGCATCGCGCTCAGGTGCTGTGGCTGCATCAGGGCCCCAGCGCTCTTGCCGTGCATCGTCAACAACTCGTTTGACGCCGCACTGTGGCGTGCTTTGGCACGCGTGCAATCACTTCACCAGTTTCTCGAGCTGACCTTTGTCAAAGTGTTCCTCGCGCAGGGCTTCGGGAGGACAGCTTTCCCGGGTGCAGACTCCTTGCCGCTCGAGTTCGCGCCACAGTAGGGCAATCTGGTGCTCGAATTGGGCTGCATGGTCGATGAGCCCCAGAATGGCCTTGCTTTGCGGGTCGTCCCCGTTTTGCATCACTGCATAAGCCGAAAAGCCCATGCGCGCGGCAGTCGCCTCACGCTCCTTTTCGGACTCTTTCTGGATAATCCGCGCCGGGTTGCCCACGGCCGTTGCTCCGGCCGGCACAGCCTTGACGACCACAGCATTGGACCCGATGCTGGCACCGGCACCGACGGAAAAACCGCCTAGCACCTGCGCGCCAGCGCCCACCACCACACCAGCCTCAAGCGTCGGGTGTCGCTTCGTACCCTTATACAAGGTCGTGCCGCCCAGCGTGACACCCT
This sequence comes from Pseudomonadota bacterium, assembly GCA_019351955.1. Taxonomy (GTDB): domain Bacteria; phylum Pseudomonadota; class Gammaproteobacteria; order Burkholderiales; family Burkholderiaceae_C; genus Thiomonas_A. The sequence goes on along the minus strand of JABBOE010000064.1, from coordinate 14,397 downwards.
GGTAGATGGTGCAGTCGTCGCCAAGTTCGGCCGTTTCGCCAATCACGACGCCCATGCCGTGGTCAATGAATACCCGCCGTCCAATGGTGGCCCCTGGGTGAATCTCAATGCCGGTGAAAAACCGTGCCCAGTGCGAGATCCACCGCGCCAGCCAATGCCAGCCCCGCCGCCACAACCCATGTGCCAGACGGTGCAGAACGAGCGCGTGCAGGCCGGGGTAGCACGTCAGCACCTCCCAGCGCGATCGAGCCGCAGGATCGCGTTCGAGGATGACCTGGATATCTTCGCGCAAGTGCTGGAGCATGGACGGTTCGAATGGGACGCTCAGAGTGGGTCGAGTGTATTGGAGCCTTGCGGCACACGCAGGGCTGCGCCTAAACGGCCTTGCGTGGAGCGCGCGCACTGCCCGCCGACTGTGCCGCAGGCGCCGGAGTGCCGCTAGGCGGCAATCCGGCATGCGCACCGCCCAGTCGTTCCAGCCCCATTTTGCAGATGCCGCGCAAAATGTGGACCTCCTGCCGGGTGAGCGCGGCCCGCGCGGCCAAGCGGGACAGGCGAGGCATGAGCTTTTTCGGCGCTTCCGGATCCAGATAACCCAGCGCGACCAGGGCCTGCTCCGCATGATCAAGCAGGCCCTGCAACTCGGTCTGGGTGGCGGCGACCTCAGGCAGCGGGCCAGCCGGCAGCCTGAAGACGCCCAGCGCACGGCGCCATTCCCAAGCCACGATTTGCACGGCCTGCGCCAAGTTGAGAGAGGCATATTCGGAATAGGCGGGCAGGCTGAGCAACGCGTTGCAACGATACACGGTATCGTTATCCAGCCCATATCGCTCGCTGCCGAATACGAAGCCGACCCGCCGCCCCTGCTCGGCAGCCTGTTGCGCCAACTCGGGCAGCCAGTCGGGCCCATGCAGGGGCGGTCCAAAATCGCGAACCCTTGACGACAGGGCGACCAGCACGCCGCAATCCCCCGCCGCCTGCGTCAATGTGTCGGCCTGACGAGCCGCGCGCAGCACGTCGCCGGCCCCACTGGCAAAAGCCAGCGCATCGGGCTGCTCACGGACGTCCGCATGCCGTGGTGCCACCAAGGCCAGGTGCGCGAAACCCATGGTCTTGATCGCTCGCGCGGCAGCACCCACATTTCCCGGATGGCTCGTGTGCATGAGCACAAACAGCGGCGCTTCATGCCCCTCGAGCGTCAAGCCAGCGGGCTCGATGCCCCCTTCGATAGAATCACGCTTAGTCATCCGCTCTTTCACATCCACCCGTACGTCCTCCGCGAGGCGACATTGTCGCGTCTCGGCACCCACCATGCATCCCATGATCAACGTGGCCGTTCGCGCAGCCCGCGAAGCCGGCAAAATTATCAATCGTGCCAGCCTTGACCTGGACCTGCTGCGCGTGACGCAAAAGTCCGCGCGCGACTTCGTCACGGAGGTGGACCGAGCCAGTGAGCAGGCCATCATCGACATCTTGCTCAAGGCATTTCCCCAGCATGGCATCCTGGGCGAAGAAACTGGGACCACCCACGGACGGGCCGACTCTGAGTACCAGTGGATCATTGACCCGCTGGATGGCACCACGAATTTCATTCATGGCATGCCGGTCTACGCCGTGTCCATCGCGCTTGCCCATCAGGGCGTTGTGCAGCACGGGGTGGTGTACGACCCATCCCGCGACGAGCTCTTCACCGCCAGCCGCGGCGGTGGATCCTTTCTCAACAACCGGCGCCTGCGCGTATCCAAACGCACAAGTCTGGAAGACGCGCTCATTGGCACTGGCTTTCCGTTTCGCAAGGGCGACGACTTGGACACTTATTTGGAGATGTTCAAGAAAGTCGCTGAGCGCTGCGTGGGGCTGCGGCGCCCGGGCGCCGCAGCCATTGACCTTGCCTATCTGGCCGCCGGCCGCTACGACGGTTTTTTCGAAACCGGCCTCAAACCGTGGGACGTGGCGGCGGGCTCGCTGTTGATCACCGAAGCCGGTGGGCTCGTCGGCAACTACACGGGTGACTCGGACTTCCTGCACCGCGGTGAACTGGTTGCGGGAAGCCCGCGAATCTATGCTCAACTCGTCGCTTTGCTCAAGCCGTACGCCCATGGCGACCGCACAGCTCCAACCGCCAGTCCCAGGCGATCGGCTGCGGCCCAGGCCGAACAGGCGGCGGACGATAGCGCTCCATTCTGAAACGGCTCAAGGCGATGGCCGGCATTTCCAGCCCCGGGCCTAGGACCGCGGTGGCCGCCGAGACGAATGCGCTCGCCTCGGGCGGCCACACACCGATGATGCAGCAGTACCTGCGCATCAAAGCTGAACATCCAGACGTTCTGGTGCTGTACCGCATGGGCGACTTTTATGAGCTCTTCTACGCGGACGCCGAGAAGGCTGCGCGACTGCTTGATCTCACGCTCACTCGCCGCGGGCAATCCGCGGGACAACCCATCGTCATGGCGGGGGTTCCGGCGCAGGCGTTGGATCAGTATCTGGCACGGTTGGTACGCCTGGGAGAGTCGGTCGCGATCTGCGAGCAAGTCGGCGACCCCACCAGCAAAGGGCCGATGGAGCGGCGCGTGGAGCGCATCGTCACACCAGGGACGCGACTGGACGATGGACTGCTCGACGATCGCGCTGACTGCGCCCTCCTCGCCATTGCGGTGGACAAGTCCCGGCGCAATGCGACTCTCGGCCTGGCGTGGCTGGTGCTGTCAAGCGGCGCCTTGCGGTTGGCGGAGTGCGCGCCTTCCGAGCTTGAAACGTGGCTTGCGCGCATTCAGCCGGCTGAGGTGCTATGGCCACAGGACGTGCCGCAGCCGCCCGTACTTTCAGGCTGCACCATCAACGTGCGTGCGCCTTGGCAATTCGACTCTGCGGTGGGCGTCGAGAAGCTTTGCCGCCAGCTTGGCGTAGCCGCGCTTGACGCCTTCGGCGCCCGCGATTTGGCCCGAGCCCAGGCCGCCGCCGCCGCACTCATGGGCTATGCCGAGCAAACTCAGGGGCGGGGTCTGGCCCACGTCACGGACCTGCAGATTGAGCGCAGCGACGACGCATTGCTCCTCGATGCCAATGCGCGGCGCAACCTGGAGCTGTTTGTCACGCTGCGTGGCGAGGCTTCCCCGACCCTTCTATCGCTGCTCGACCAATGCCAAACGGCGGCGGGCAGCCGCTTGCTTCGCCAGTGGCTGGCTGCACCTCCGCGCGATCAAGAGCTGGCCAGGCAGCGCCATGCCGCAATCGCCGCGCTCCTGGCCGGTCCCTGGGACGAACTGCGCAATGCCCTCAAAGGATTAGCTGATCTCGAACGCATTGCCGCGCGCCTCGCCCTGCAGCAGGTGCGCCCGCGGGAACTGGCGGGCGCGCGCGAGACCTTGGCCAAGCTACCGGAAATCTGCGCGGTGCTGAAGCACTTCGAGGATCCGTTGCTGAACGTGCAGTGCAGTGCACTTCTGCTAGATGCGGCGCCTTTGGCGCTCCTGCAACGCGGGTTGGCCGACCCGCCTGCGCTCAATTTGCGCGACGGAGGCGTGATCGCCGCGGGGTTTGATGCCGAACTCGATGAGTTGCGCGCCATCGGTCAGGACTGCAGCACCTTTTTGCTGGACATGGAGGCGCGCGAGCGGGCGCGCACCGGCATTGGCAATTTGCGGGTGCTGTACAACAAGGTCCACGGCTTCGCCATTGAGGTCACGCACGGCCAAGCTGACAAGGTGCCACCCGACTACCGCCGCCGCCAGACTCTCAAGGGCGCCGAGCGCTACGTCACTCCGGAGCTCAAGACCTTCGAAGACAAGGCTCTTTCGGCGCAGGACCGGGCGCTGGCACGCGAGAAGTCGCTATTCGCGAAACTGGTGGAAGACTTGCAGCCGATTGTGCCTGTTTGGCAGCGCGCGGCGCGCGCCTTAGCCCAGGTCGACGTGCTGGGCACGCTTGCCGAGCGGGCACGCACGTGGAATTGGGTGTGCCCAGAACTCTCCCCGTTGCCGGGGATCGAGATTCGCGCCGGACGCCATCCGGTGGTCCAGGCGCAGGTCGATCGCTTTGTCCCCAACGACTCTTTGCTGCTGCCGCAAAACCGAACGCACGTCATCACGGGGCCGAACATGGGCGGGAAGTCGACCTATATGCGTCAAGTGGCGCTGATTGCGTTGCTTGCCTGCATGGGCAGCTTCGTCCCGGCGGCAAGCGCGCGCATTGGCCCGCTGGACGCCATCCATACGCGCATCGGTGCTGGTGACGACCTGGCCGGGGGGCGTTCCACATTCATGGTGGAAATGACCGAAGCGGCCGCGATCTTGCGCACGGCCTCCCCGCAAAGCCTCGTCCTGATGGACGAGGTCGGTCGCGGAACCTCGACATTTGATGGCTTGGCGCTCGCGCTGGCCATTGCGACCCATCTTCATGAAAAAAACCGCGCCTTCACTCTCTTTGCGACCCACTATTTCGAACTCACCGATTTCCCCGCACACCACGCCGAAAGCATCAACCTGCATGTGAGCGCGGCCGAGCATGGCGACACGATCGTGTTCCTGCACGAGGTCAAGCCGGGCCCGGCCAGCCGAAGCTACGGCGTTCACGTCGCGCAGTTGGCAGGCATGCCGACGGCGGTGATCCGCGATGCGCGTCGCCGCTTGGAAGCCCTTGAACAGGCACAAAGCGCGCAACTCGCCCAGCTTGACCTTTTTGCGCAAACGGGGAACCTGCATGAAGACGAGTCGGCCGTGCCGCACACCGCTCCCGATCCGCTGCGGGCTCAGCTCGCGGCGATTGACCCGGATGCTTTGAGCCCGCGCGACGCGCTCGATCTGCTCTATACCCTACACGTCGCTGCGCGTGAGGACGTGCCCCTGTAAGCGAGCGGATCCGGTCCGTCTTTTCTTTAACTCCCTGCGTCCAATGCCCTCGACTTCCGCGCCACGACCCCTGATGTCCGGCACCGATGCGCGCCCGTTGCTGATTTTCGCCCACGCCAATGGCTTTCCCGCCGGCAGCTACCGCAAGCTCTTTGCCTTGCTGGACCAGCATTATCAGGTGTTGGCTCCGCCCCAGTTCGGACATGACCCCGCACACCCTGTGAGCGACGGCTGGCCGCAACTGCAACGTGAGTTGCTGGGTTTTGTGCTGCGTCACGCCCAAGGCCACAAGGTCGTGCTGGTTGGGCATTCGCTTGGCGGTTTTCTGAGTTTGATGCTGGCTCGCGCGCACCCCGAGCTCGCGCGTTGCGTGGTCTTGCTTGACTCTCCAGTGATCGCCGGCTGGCGCGCCGGAGCCCTGTGGTGGGCGAAGCGCACCGGGGTGATTCGACGGCTCGATCCGGTCGTCCCTGCATTGCGGCGCAAGCAAGAATGGCCAGATGTGCAAGCGGTGATCGCACATTTTGCCAGGAAGGCCGCCTTCGCCCGCTGGGACCCCGAGATGCTTGCCGACTATGCCGAGGCCGGAACCGTACAACGTGGTAACAAGCGCGTTCTTGCCTTCGACCGCGACGTTGAGGCCCGCATTTACGCCACACTTCCCCATCGGTTGGGCCGCTTGACTCGCTCGCGAGGCGACGTGCCCGTAGGCTTCATTGGCGGCACGGTGTCGCGTGAGTTGCGCATGGCGGGCATGGCGGCCACCCATCGCCTCGTCGGTACGCATCTGCGCTGGATCGCGGGGGGTAGCCATCTCTTTCCTTTCGAGCAGCCCCACCTCACTGCCGAGGCCATCATGGCCATGGCCCAGGAACTTGTGCGCGATTGAGCGCTGCGCCAGCACCATTGCCCGCGCGTACGAAATTGCCGGATGCCACTTTCTATAATGCACGTTTACCGGCCTGATATGGCGTCATGACCCAATACGTTTTCGTCACCGGTGGTGTGGTGTCCAGCCTCGGCAAGGGCATCGCAGCCGCCTCCCTCGCTGCGATTCTCGAGTCGCGCGGCATCAACGTCACCCTCATTAAGCTCGATCCCTACATTAACGTCGACCCGGGAACCATGTCGCCGTTTCAGCATGGCGAAGTGTTCGTCACCGACGACGGCGCCGAAACCGATCTGGACCTGGGTCACTACGAGCGCTTCATCCGTCGCTCGATGCGTCGAACCAACAATTTCACGACCGGGCAGATCTATGACAGCGTCATCCGCAAGGAGCGGCGCGGCGAGTACCTCGGCAAGACCGTTCAGGTGATCCCGCACATCACCAACGAAATCCAGGAATTCATCCGCCGGGGCGCTGGAGAGGGTACTGCCGACGAGGCCGACGTAGCGATCGTCGAAATCGGCGGCACCGTGGGTGACATCGAGTCCCTGCCCTTCCTTGAAGCCGTGCGACAGATGAGCCTGCGCATGCAGCGCCACCATAGCGCGTTCCTGCACCTGACCTTGGTGCCGTTCATCCCCGCCGCCGGCGAACTCAAAACCAAGCCCACACAGCACAGCGTGCAGAAATTGCGCGAGATTGGCATTACGGCTGACGCCTTGCTGTGCCGAGCGGATCGTCCGATTCCGGATGACGAGCGCGAGAAAATCTCGTTATTTGCGAACCTGCCTCAGGAAGCCGTGATCTCGGTTTGGGATAGCGACAGCATCTACAAGATTCCGCGCATGCTGCACGAGCAGGGCCTGGATGCGCTGATCTGCGACAAGCTCAAGCTTGTGGGTGGACCCGCTGACCTATCCGCCTGGGACGCCCTGGTTGCTGCGGAGGCGCATCCGCGCCACGCCCTGCGCATCGCCATGGTGGGCAAATACACCGATCTCTCCGATTCATACAAATCGCTGAATGAGGCCCTGCGCCACGCGGGCATCAAGAACGCGGCGAAAGTCAACATCACCTATCTTGACTCGGAAACCCTCGAGCCGGGCAATATCGGACAACTCGCGGCGTTTGACGCCATCTTGGTGCCCGGCGGCTTCGGCAAGCGCGGGGTCGAAGGAAAGATTCTCGCCGCGCAGTACGCTCGCGAACAGCGCATCCCCTATCTGGGTATATGCCTCGGCATGCAGGTGGCCACCATCGAATATGCGCGCCATATGGCAGGGCTTGAGGGAGCCAACAGCACGGAGTTTGACCCCCACACTCCACATCCCGTGATCGCGTTAATCACGGAGTGGAAGGACAAGACCGGCGCAGTGCATGCGCGTAGCGCCGATTCCGATCTCGGTGGCACGATGCGCTTGGGCGCGCAGGAGGCCCGTGTGAAGGCCGCAACATTGGCCCATTCCATCTACGGTGACGTTGTCAACGAGCGACACCGGCATCGGTATGAGGCGAATGTGGCATACCTCGACACCCTGCAGAAGGCAGGTCTTGTCATCTCGGCGTACACGACCCGCGAGCATCTCACCGAAATTGTGGAATTACCCCAAAGCGTGCATCCCTGGTACCTGGGTGTGCAATTCCACCCCGAGTTCAAGTCCACCCCGCGTGACGGCCACCCGCTGTTTTCCGCATACATCAAAGCAGCGCTCGCACGTCAAGGCCAGCGCTCGCAGGTCGGTATCGAGCCGGCCGTCAACGTCTGAGGGCGCGCCGAACCATGTATCTCTGCGGATTTGAAGTCGGCCCCGATCAGCCGCTTTTCCTCATCGCCGGACCCTGCGTGATCGAGAGCGAGCAACTTGCCCTCGACACCGCGGGCACATTGAAGGCCATCTGTGCCGAGCTCGGCATTCCATTCATTTTCAAGTCTTCATTCGACAAGGCCAACCGGTCGTCTGCGAAATCATTCCGCGGCCTGGGACTCGAAGAGGGTCTGCGCATCCTGTCTGAGGTCAAACGCCAGCTTGGCGTTCCGGTGCTTACGGATGTGCACGAGGACACACCGCTGGTCGAGGTCGCTGACGTTGTCGATGTGCTGCAGACTCCGGCTTTTTTGTGCAGGCAGACCAACTTTATCCAGAGTGTCGCCCGCCTGGGCAAGCCGGTGAATATCAAGAAGGGCCAATTCCTCGCGCCCTGGGATATGCAAAACGTGGTCGACAAGGCGCGCGCCGTGGGAAACTCGCAGATCATGGCATGTGAGCGCGGCGTCAGTTTCGGCTACAACACGCTGGTGTCGGACATGCGCGCATTGGCGATCATGCGCGGCACGGGTTGCCCGGTGGTGTTCGACGCCACGCATTCGGTGCAGCAGCCTGGTGGTTTGGGCGAAAAATCTGGCGGCCAGCGTGAGTTTGTGCCTGTGTTGGCCCGCGCAGCAGTGGCTGCCGGAATTTCAGGCCTGTTTGCCGAGACGCATCCGGACCCCGAGCATGCGCTGTCCGATGGCCCCAATGCGGTACCACTTCACCACATGCGAGCCCTGCTCGAGAGCCTTAAGGAACTCGATGCTGTGGTCAAGCGTCAAGGCTATCTGGAAGACAAATTGCGGTGAGACGCTCCATGGCCGCCCACCTCCCGACAACCTTTGAACGCACCAATCGCACCCGATGCAAGGCCGATCACCTTGTCGTTCCAACGAGGTCTAGCCGACGTCCGGCTGAGGCGCAGGTGTGCTGCAATTTCATTGAAGACCCCGAACGGGCTACCGCTGCCATCCGCACGACGTCCGGGCTGCGGACCGCCCTGACTGGGCGCTTGATGGCTTGGGCAGGGACTGCCCCAAGGATCATCAGGTGGTCATTGCGTGAAGCCGCCCTGGTGATGCACTTGTTGCCCGTGCAAGATAGCGCTTGAATTGTTCGTTGATCCCCCCAAAAAACAGACCAACATTGGAGAACCCATGAGTGCAATCGTCGACCTCAATGCCCGTGAAATCCTCGACAGCCGCGGCAACCCAACCGTGGAATGTGATGTGGTGCTCGAGACCGGTTTCCTGGGCCGGGCAGCTGTGCCTTCGGGCGCCTCCACCGGAACCCGCGAGGCGGTCGAACTTCGTGACGGCAACATCCAGCGTTATGGCGGCAAGGGCGTGCTGAGGGCAGTGGAACATATCAATACGGAAATTACGGAGGCCGTCATGGGCTTGGACGCCTCCGAGCAGTCGTTTCTCGACCGCACGCTTCTCGAACTGGATGGCAGCCAAAACAAGTCCCGTCTCGGGGCCAATGCCCTGCTGGCGGTGAGCATGGCCGTGGCCAAGGCTGCTGCCGAAGAGGCCGGAGTCCCTCTTTACCAGTATTTGGGGGGCTTCGCGGCGTGCGAGTTGCCCGTGCCCATGATGAATGTGATCAATGGCGGCGCGCACGCCAACAATTCCCTGGATATGCAGGAATTCATGATCATGCCTGTGGGTGCGCCAAACTTCCGCGAGTCCCTACGCTATGGGGCCGAAGTGTTTCACGCGCTCAAAAAGCTGATCGACGATCGCGGCATGCCCACCACCGTCGGTGATGAAGGAGGCTTTGCGCCAAACGTTGCCAGCCATGAAGCAGCGCTGCAGCTCATCGTCGAGGCCATCGAGAAGGCGGGCTACAAGCCAGGTGAACAAGTAGCCATTGCCCTGGACCCGGCCTCCAGCGAGTTTTACAAGGATGGCAAATACCACCTCGCGGGCGAGGGTCTGGTGCTCTCCAGCGAGGAACTCGTCGCCTTGTATTCGAGTTGGATTGGCAAGTACCCCATCGTCTCCATCGAAGACGGTTTGGCAGAACAGGATTGGGATGGTTGGAAACACCTCACCACGGAGCTCGGAAAGAAGATCCAACTGGTGGGCGACGACATCTTCGTCACCAACACCGAAATCCTCAAACGCGGGATTGAGCAAGGCATCGCCAACTCCATCCTAATCAAGGTCAACCAGATTGGCACGCTCACTGAAACTTTCGCAGCCATTGAGATGGCCAAGCGCGCGGGGTACACGGCTGTCATCTCCCACCGCTCGGGTGAGACCGAGGACACAACCATTGCCGACATTGCCGTGGCGACCAACGCCGGGCAGATCAAGACCGGCTCCTTGTCTCGCTCGGATCGCATCGCCAAGTACAACCAACTGCTACGCATCGAGGAGAATCTTGGCGATGTAGCACGTTTCGCTGGCCCAGCGACCTTCTACAACCTGCGCTGAACTGCGAGGCGGCAAGCACCTGCGGATCCATGACGTGAGGGCCATGCGCTGGGTCACACTTGTGTTGCTTGCCGTGCTGTTGCTTTTGCAATGGCCGCTGTGGTTTGGCGAACGCAGCTGGCCACGCGTGCGCCAGCTGCGCGCCAACCTCGCTGCCCAATATCAGGCCAACGAGCAGGCACGTTTACAAAACCAGCGCTTGGAAGATGAAGCACACGACCTTCGGCACGGCAAACAGGCTGTACAGGACCGCGCACGGCGCGAGATGGGCATGGTCAAACCCGATGAAATCTTTGTGCAGATCCTGCCTGCCTCCAGCCCCCTTCCGCCCGCGGCCGTGACAAGCGCACCGGCCGCACCAACCCGCAAAAGCACATCCCACCGTCGCGCGCAGCGCTGACCCTGCACACGCTCGATCGCCACTTGCCACGACGGGGGAGCGAGCACTGCGCGCTCAGCGCCGTGTGTATCACACTGCCTCGGTCAAGGACCAGGCGGCTCAGGTTCATTTTTCACGTATCGGTTCAGGACCTGATTCGGGCGATGGACCGTTGCCGCTTGGGCTGTCTCCCATGCCATCGGAGGAACACCCGGCTCTGACTCGACGGCGTGCTCGCAACGGGCGCAGTCCACCCGCTTTGCACGCAACACGCTGATACACGGCCGGGGAAGCGGCCGTCGGAAGCTGGAATTATTGGGGATGAGGCGGGGCGGGGGGTTGGTTGACGTCCGGGCGGAACAACCGCGCAGCGTCCACAAGATCGAATGCGTAGCGGGCGCCACAAAACTCGCAAGTTACGTCCACCTCACCCTGCTCCTTGAGCACCGACTCCACCTCGTCTTGGCCCAGCATTCGCAGCATATCGGCCACGCGCTTCTTACCGCATGTGCAGTGGAAATGCGGGGACTGGGGGCTGAACACCCGAGGCGCCTCCTGCCAGAACAACTTACGCAACAGATCCTCCGGCTGACTCTGCAACAATTCGTCGCGACCCAGCGTGGACGCCAGATGTACGGCACGGGAAAAGTCCTCGTCGGCCTCGGCGTCGCGCCCGGCCGTTCCTGCCGTCCCACCGGAATCCGGCATGCGCTGCAACAACAGGCCGCAGGCAGCTTGCTCGCCCGCCGCGAGCATGAGCCACGACGGAATCTGCTCCGACTGGGCGAGGTACTGCTGCAACACCGCGCCCAGGTCGCTCAGTGACTGCCCATCGGCGTCGGCCAGCGCCACGATACCCTGATACGGTTGTTGGCCCTGGTCCTTGGTACGGGGATCAAGCGTAATGACGCAACGCCCCATGCCATGCGCATTGGCGAGTTCGGATAAGCTGCCCACGCCATGCACTTCGGCCTTGGCGGTTGCCCGCAGCCCAAAATCAGGCTGACATTCCGCAACGGCCAAGCGTAAAGGCCCATCGCCCTGAATCTGCAGGACAAGGGAGCCGTCAAACTTCAGGCTACCGGCGAGCAAGGCCGCAGCCGCGGTCATCTCGCCCAGAAGATTCTGCACCAGTGCATCGTGTTGACGGCGTTTGCGCATTTCCCGCCAAACGGATTCCAGCCGCACCACCACGCCACGCACGTGGCCTGCGCCAAGCATGAACTTGAGCAAGGTGTCCGTCATGGCGTGGTGCCAACGCCTTGCAGCGACGTGCGGTAAAGCCGTGCCTTTTCTACGTAGATTTCCGCGTTGGTCCTTAGGCGAGCAATCTGCTCGGGCGTGAGTTCGCGCACCGCGCGCGCCGGCGAACCGATGATCAGCGAGCCATCCGGGAATTCCTTGCCCTCCGTCACCAAGGCACCGGCGCCCACTAGGCAATTGCGCCCTATGCGCGCTCCGTTGAGCACCACGGCCTGGATGCCGATCAGGCTGCCATCACCCACCGTGCAGCCATGCAACATGGCCTGATGACCGATTGTCACGCCCGATCCAACCCGCAGCGGAAAGCCAGGGTCCGTGTGTAGCACCGCGCCTTCTTGAACATTGCTGTCCTCGCCCACGACAATGGGCTCATTGTCCCCGCGCAGGACCGCTCCGAACCAGACACTGGCACGGGCGCCCAAGCTCACACGTCCGATCACGCGCGCCGTATCGGCAATAAAAACTTCTGCAGAGACTTCCGGTGTGACACCGTCCAGACGATAAATCAGCATGGGCATTGAGCGGAGTGCGCGGGATGGAACGCCGATGAAGGGAGAATACCGCATGAGCAGCTCCCGCATGAGCATCCGTCGCATCCGACCACACCGTGGTCGCTGGCCTCCCTCATGAGCTGGACACTCACGCGCCTGCTCCCGGGCGCGCCTTTTCCTGACCCTGAACGGGCCCTGCCTGCACAGTCGCCCTATCCTGGCCTGTTGGCAGTGGGCGGGCGTCTCGACGCGCCCACCCTAAAGGCAGCCTACACGCAGGGAATTTTTCCCTGGTTTGGCCCAGGCGAGCCACCGCTGTGGTGGAGCCCCGATCCGCGCATGGTGCTTGAGCCAGATGCGCTTGCCGTGCGGCGTTCACTGCGGCAAGCGGCCCGCCGCTTTCTCGCGCATGCCGATTTTGAACTGCATGTGGACCGGGATTTCCGGGGCGTCATGCAGGAGTGCGCGGCGCCGAGGCGAGATACGGCTGAAACATGGATCGTCCCGGCCGTCATCAATGCCTACTGCGCCTTGCACGCCGAAGGAATGGCGCATAGTTTCGAGCTTTGGCACAGCGGCGAACTTGCAGCGGGGCTGTACTGTGTAGCGCTGGGCGGCATGGTGTTTGGCGAGTCCATGTTCACCCGCGTGGCGGACGGCTCCAAGGTGTTGCTGATGGCGCTGTGCGGGTTTTGCCTGCGGCACGGGCTTGGCCCCATCGACTGTCAGCAGCAAACCGCGCACCTTGCCCGCATGGGCGCGCGACCGCGCCCCAGACCGGAATTCCTGCGGACGCTGCGGCAAAGACTGACGATCGCGGGCCCTGAATGCTGGCAGTATGATTGGTCGCAATTTCAACACGATTGCGGGCCCTGGCTGTGACCCATCCCAAGGAACTTCCGTTCACCGAGCTGCAGTTCTACTCGACTGCGGCCTACCCCTGCAGTTACCTGCACGGCTGGCAAGCGCGCTCCCAGGTGGCCACTCCCAATCACCTGATCAATGCCGATGTCTATACGACTTTGGTGCAGGCGGGTTTTCGCCGCAGCGGCCTATTCACCTACCGCCCCCAATGCGACAACTGCCACGCCTGCATCCCACTGCGCGTGATGGCGCAACGCTTCACGCCCAGCCGCACCCAACGCCGGGTGTGGGCGCGACATGGCATGCTGGAGGCCACCGTGCTGAAATTGGGATTCGTGCCCGAGCACTATCAACTCTACCTGCGTTACCAGGCACGCCGGCATGCTGGCGGCGGCATGGATCAGGACAGCATTGACCAGTACACACAGTTTCTCCTGCAAAGTCGGGTCAATACACGGCTCGTGGAGTTTCGAGAACCGGCGCAAACGAGCGGTGAACCTGGCGCACTGAAGATGGTTTCCATCGTCGATCTGCTTTCGGATGGTCTTTCTGCGGTCTACACGTTCTACGAGCCCGGCGATCCGGGAGCCAGCTATGGCACCTACAACGTGATGTGGCAGATCATGCAGGCACGCGCGATGCAACTGCCCCATGCCTACCTCGGATATTGGATCGCCGCCAGCGAGAAGATGGCCTACAAATCCCGCTTTCGACCCCATGAGACCTTAAGGGATGGCCACTGGATAGAATCCCTGGGCTGACGTTGCACTCACCCCCATCCTATGCGCCATGCCTTTCTCGCCGCGCTGCTCGGCACCGGACTCGTTATGCCACTTTCCTGCCAGGCGTTCGGCCTCTCCGGTGTGCAGAGTTGGGCACACAGCGCCTCGCAAAACCTCCTGAACATCTACAACAATGGGTCGCCGGACCTCTATGTGACCGGCTACACATGGCACGATCCAAGCACCTACACGGAAGCCAAGCGCTCGGTTCTGAACGCACGCGCCTGGGGCTTGGGTTGGGGCAAGCACCTCGTGGATGCCAATGGCAACGACGAGCTCGTGTATGCACTGATCTTCTCCGACTCGCACTGGAATGCCGAACCGGTCGTTGGCTATGCCAAGCAATGGCTCTGGCGGCCCTTCGACGGGCATTTCAAGCTCGGTGCAGGCTACACGGCCGGCATCACCTCGCGCGCAGATATCGCGAAGAATTTTCCGATTCCGATCGTCTTGCCGATGGCCTCGGTGGGTTATGGCGATCTGACGATTTATGGCGCATTCCTGCCGCGTTTCAACGGGTCGCCGAACAACGGCAATGTTGGCTTCCTTTTCTTTCGCTACGCATATTGAGCTTTTCGCTGAGAGCCTGTGAACGTTTCAACTTTCGCGATGAACTCAACGCATCGAGACACC
>JABBOE010000263.1 GCA_019351955.1 Pseudomonadota bacterium | reverse complement strand
CGCGCCACGCAGGGGCGTCGCCTCTTCGTTGATGACGACCCGGGCCGCGGGGGTCACTCTCGAAATGGCAGCCGAAAAACCACAAATCAGGGCGAATATCCAGTTCGGCGCGCATCTCGCCCTTGCCGTAGGTTCCCCCGTGGTCGGCGATGTGGGTGATGCGGTCCATCATCAGCATGTTGTCCAGTGGAAGCTGGGCGTTGCCGGGTCCGAACAGCTTGCCGTGGCCGCAGGCCACCAGGTCATCATGGGTGTAGGAAGATTGGAGTTTCATGGGCAGTTGCGCAACGTAACCGCGCAGTTTAGCCGGCTGCGTCGTTTGCCCGCCCAGGGACCCAGCCAGGGAGGCATCCATCGGCTTGCGGGCTGCTAAAGTGACGCCCATGATCGGACGCATCCACGGCACCCTGCTCGACAAGACCCCGCCCCAGATCCTGGTGGACTGCTCGGGTGTGGGCTACGAAGTCGATGTCCCCATGAGTACGCTGTACACCCTTCCGGCTGTTGGCCAGGCGGTCACACTTCTGACGCATCTGGCGATCCGCGAAGATGCGCACCAGCTTTTCGGTTTCGCCACGGCTCAGGAACGTGAGGCCTTTCGCGCGCTGATCAAGATCTCCGGCGTGGGCGCGCGCATTGCGCTGGCCGTGCTGTCGGGTCTGAGCGTGAACGAACTCGCCCAGGCCATTGCGGCGCAAGACCCGGCGCGGCTCACGCGCGTGCCGGGCATCGGCAAGAAGACCGCCGAGCGGCTGCTCCTTGAGTTGCGTGGCAAGCTCGGACCGGACCTTGGCCGCCCTGCTGGAAGTCTCACGGCGCCCGGCCATGCCGACGTGCTGCAGGCGCTGCTCGCGCTGGGCTATTCCGAGCGCGAGGCAACCGCCGCCGTCGGCAAACTGGCGGCCGAGTGTGGCGTGGACGATGGCATCCGCCAGGCGCTGAAGCTGCTGGCCAAGGGCTGAGCGTGGGGCCCAGGCGTGGGGCTGGCCAGGCCAAGCGTAGCGAGCTTGGCGCAACTGGCGTATGTGGGCTTCCTGGAAACTGGATAAAATGACAGTTTCATTCAGCGCGGTCAAGCATCTTGCTTGGGGATATCCTGGCGCTCGCGACTTTGCGCATGGGGCGCGTCACGATCGCCCATCCTCCGTACGCCCCCATCCGCGAGACCTGGCAGTTGGCCGCAGAACGTTGTCCATTCCTCTCGAACCTGAGGCATTTTTCGACTCATGAGCATCCAAGCCGACAGCTTCGAAGCCACGCGCGTCATCAGCCCTGCGCCGGCGTCGCCGCAGGAAGAGGCCGTGGAACGCGCCCTGCGCCCGCAGATTCTCTCGGAGTACATCGGGCAGGTGAAGGTGCGCGAGCAGCTCGACATTTTCATGGGCGCGGCAAAAAAGCGTGGTGAGGCCCTGGACCACGTGTTGCTGTTCGGCCCCCCAGGGCTTGGCAAGACCACGCTGGCGCACATCATCGCGCGGGAAATGGGCGTGAGCCTGCGCTCCACTTCGGGTCCGGTGCTGGAGCGCGCGGGTGACCTAGCTGCGTTGCTCACCAACCTCGAGCGCAACGACGTGCTGTTCATCGATGAGATCCACCGCCTGTCGCCGGTTGTCGAGGAAATCCTCTATCCGGCGCTGGAGGACTACCAGATCGACATCATGATCGGTGAGGGTCCGGGCGCGCGCAGCGTGAAAATTGACCTGCAGCCCTTTACCCTGGTAGGCGCCACCACGCGCGCGGGCATGCTCACCAACCCTCTGCGCGACCGCTTCGGCATCGTCTCGCGTCTGGAGTTCTACACGACCGACGAGCTCACGACCATCGTGCAGCGTTCATCGCAGCTTCTGCAGGCCCACATCGAGAAGGACGGGGCCCTGGAGATTGCACGGCGTTCACGCGGCACCCCGCGCATCGCCAACCGGCTACTGCGTCGCGTGCGCGATTACGCCGAGGTGCGCGCGGACGGACGCATCAGCCGCGATGTGGCCGACCGCGCGCTCAAAATGCTGGACGTCGACCCCTTGGGCTTTGATCTGATGGACCGCAAGCTGCTCGAGGCGATCGTCCACCGCTTCGCAGGCGGCCCGGTGGGGCTGGACAACTTGGCCGCGGCCATCGGCGAGGAGCGCGACACCATCGAGGATGTCATTGAACCGTTTCTCATCCAGCACGGCTATATCCAGCGCACCCCGCGCGGGCGCATCGCCAGTGCGGCCACGTATGCCCATCTCGGACTGGCGGCGCCGCGCGCCCCTGGCGATCTCTTCGGCGGCTAGAGAGGGGCTAACGCCCATGCGCAATCAGAACGCCACAAAGCCGTTTTGGAATTGCGTGTCCTGAATACCGGTCGCTATGGCCCGCCCGTAGAAAAATGGCAAACCCAGATCGATCTGGCCGGAGACCGATGCAGTACCGCCCAGCGTCGGCAGCGCCGCGTTCGCCGTCTGGAACATGGCATCGGCGCTGGCGATGGTGATGCCCGCAGTAGCGACGATCGCACCCGAGGAAAGCTCCAGGGCCTCATTGGCGGGCGGGAGCGGGCAATAAAAGCCGGTCGATTGTGTGCACACTGGCAGCGTCAGGGTCAGGTAGTAGCCATTGGAGCCGCTGTCGAGGAAGCCCGTACCCGCACTGCCATTGACGGCGACCGACAGATTGCCAATATTGTCCAGCGGGAAGATCTGCGCGCCGGATGGCAGCTGGTTGTTGCTGGTCGTGTTGATCCCCAAGACGAGCGCCCCGGTCGCTGTCTGCGCTCCCCAGGGCAGGGGCGCGGCAGGCAACAACAGGATGCTGCCGTTGTTGTAGGGTGCCGGATCGGCT
>JABBOE010000063.1 GCA_019351955.1 Pseudomonadota bacterium | reverse complement strand
CCATGGAAGAAGGCCTGCGCTTCGCCATCCGCGAAGGTGGCCGCACCGTCGGTGCCGGGGTCGTCGCAAAAATTCTCGCGTAAAGTATGTGCGGCGCTGGATCCGATCCGGCGCCCATCGTGCTGATCAAGTATAGAGTGGCCAATTCTCCGCGTTTCACAGGGGCATAGCTCAATTGGCAGAGCGTCGGTCTCCAAAACCGAAGGTTGGGGGTTCGATTCCCTCTGCCCCTGCCACAACCGGATGCAGTGCAAACAGTCCATCATGGCCAATCCGAATGTAGAAACCATCTCCACCTCGGCCGACAAGGCCAAGTTGGGGTCCGCAGGCGTTGCCTTTGTTGCAGCCTTTGCGGCGTATTACGTGCTGCACAGCCAGCAGATCTGGCTGCGCATCTTGGCCTTGGTGCTCTTACTGGCATTGGCTGCCGGGTTATTCCTCCTTGCCGAACCCGGGAAAGCACTGATTGCTTATACTCGTGAGTCTGTTCGTGAGGTTCGCAAGGTTGTCTGGCCCGAACGCAAGGAAGCGATCCAAATGACGGCCATCGTCTTTGGTTTTGTCATTCTCATGGCGCTGTTCCTGTGGGTCACCGACAAAACGCTTGAGTGGGTGTTTTACGACCTGATCCTGGGTTGGACAAAATAAACGGAGTGGTCGATGGTTGAAACCTTGCCTGCCGGCCAGAAGCAATGGTACGTGGTGCATGCCTATTCCGGCATGGAAAAGGCGGTCGAGCGCAATCTGCTTGAGCGCATCGAGCGTGCGGGAATGCAATCCAAGTTTGGCCGCATCCTGGTGCCGACCGAAGAAGTGGTGGAAATGAAAAATGGTCGCAAGACCATTACCGAGCGCCGCTTCTTTCCCGGTTACGTCTTGGTCGAGATGGAGATGGATGATGCGACTTGGCACCTTGTGAAGCACACGAGCAAGGTGACGGGCTTCGTGGGCGGCGCGAAAAATCGCCCTGCCCCGATCAGCGAAGCCGACGTGAACAAGATCATGAGCCAGATCCAGGAAGGCGTGGAAAAGCCGCGCCCCAAGGTCTTGTTCGAAGCGGGCGAAATGGTGCGCGTCAAGGAAGGTCCGTTTACGGACTTCAACGGCAATGTCGAGGAAGTCAACTACGAGAAATCCCGGCTTCGCGTTTCCGTGACGATTTTCGGCCGCGCCACGCCCGTGGAGCTGGAGTTTCAGCAAGTCGAAAAGGTCTGAATTCGGTCGCCGAATCCATGGATCGCATCGCGATGTGATCCGAACGCAAGCACGTGGGGTGGCCCGGCGTGCTGCGCCAAACCCGGAGGTGGCAATTGCCGCTTCCGCAGAGGCCACAGGAACGAGGAGCCCGCATCGCGCGGGCGTTTGAACTCGATAGGAGAAACCGCATGGCGAAGAAAATCGTCGGCTTCATCAAGTTGCAAGTGCCCGCGGGCAAAGCCAACCCATCCCCGCCTATTGGCCCGGCCCTGGGTCAACGTGGCCTGAACATCATGGAGTTCTGCAAGGCATTCAACGCGCAGACCCAGGGTGTCGAGCCGGGTCTCGCGCTACCCGTGGTGATCACGGCATACGCCGATAAGTCATTCACCTTCATCATCAAGACTCCGCCCGCTGGCGTCTTGATCAAGAAGGCGATCAAGCTCGACAAGGGCTCGGCCAAGCCGCTGACCGACAAGGTCGGCAAG
Source organism: Pseudomonadota bacterium (assembly GCA_019351955.1). Lineage (GTDB taxonomy): Bacteria > Pseudomonadota > Gammaproteobacteria > Burkholderiales > Burkholderiaceae_C > Thiomonas_A. The sequence continues at coordinate 16,381 of JABBOE010000063.1, read as the reverse complement.
ATCTCGCGCGCCCAGCTCGAGGACATTGCCAAGACCAAAATGAAAGATCTGACGGCAGCCGACCTGGATGCCGCCGTACGCACGATCGCGGGCACCGCCCGTTCGATGGGCGTCACCGTGGAGGGCGTGTAAATGGCCAAGAAACTACCCAAGCGTTACGCCGCGCTGCGCGCCAAGCTTGAACCCAACAAGCTTTACTCGGTCGACGAGGCCCTGAATCTCATCAAGGGATGCGCCACCGCCAAGTTCGATGAATCCATTGACGTGGCCGTCGCCCTGGGCATTGACGCACGCAAATCCGATCAGGTCGTGCGCGGCTCCGTGGTATTGCCTGCCGGGACCGGCAAGATCAAGCGCGTGGCCGTGTTTGCGCAGGGCGCCAAGGCGGAAGAAGCCAAGGCGGCCGGGGCCGACATCGTGGGCTTTGAAGACCTGGCCGAACAAATCAAGGGCGGTAACCTGAATTTTGATGTCGTCATTGCTTCGCCCGATGCCATGCGCGTGGTTGGTGCTCTCGGCCAGATCCTCGGCCCGCGTGGCCTCATGCCGAACCCCAAGGTCGGCACCGTGACGCCTGACGTGGCTGGCGCCGTGAAAAACGCCAAGGCCGGTCAGGTGCAGTTCCGCGCGGACAAGGCCGGGATCGTGCATTCGACCATCGGCCGCGCGTCGTTTCAGCCGGATGCGCTCAAGAGCAATCTGCAGGCCCTGGTGGATGCCCTGAACAAGTCACGCCCGCAGACAGCCAAGGGTGTGTACCTGCGCAAGGTGGCGGTTTCCTCCACGATGGGCATCGGTGTGCGTGTGGACGCGGCCAGCATCATGGCGGCTGCGGCCTGAACAGGAATGCATGAGTGGCCGCGGCTTGCGCCGCGGCTGTGAGGAAATTTGGTGGGTCGGGCGCGGGAAGCCTCAACGGGGTCCCAAGCCCGAGCGATCCAAGACCGTTGGCGACATGCATTGCATGTCTTAATTGCGAAGCCCCGGGGCGACCTGGGACTCAAAGCCGACGCAGATGGCGAACCCGCTGGAAGTTGCAGTTTCGCTTGGCCTTGTGCGAAGCGGATTTGTTGATCTCCAGAGGACGCTGCAACCCGGTTTGCGGCTACACAGTAGCCCAGACCATTTTCTTCAGGAGTCAATCTTGAGTCTGAATCGCACTGAAAAGCAAGCCGTCGTGACCGAGGTCGCGGCGCTTGCAAGCAAGGCGCAAACTCTGGTGCTGGCGGAATATCGAGGAATCGAAGTGGAGCCCATGACCCGGCTGCGCGCGCAAGCGCGCGGCAAGGGCGTGCATCTGCAGGTTCTGAAGAATACGCTGGCCCGGCGTGCCGTGGCGGGTACCCCCTTCGAGGTACTTGCCGCAGAGATGACCGGCCCCTTGATCTACAGCTTTTCCGAAGATGCCATCGCTGCGGCCAAGGTCATCAATGACTTCGCCAAGACGAACGACAAGATGGTCGTGCGTGCCGGCGCCTACAACGGCAAGCTTCTCGATGCCGAAGGCGTCAAGCAGCTTGCCAGCATCCCCAGCCGCGAGGAGCTCCTTGCCAAGTTGTTGGGCGTGATGCAGGCGCCGCTCACGGGCTTTGTCGCTTCGGTGGCTGCGCTGGCCAAGAAACGCGAGGAAGAGGCTACGGCCTGATTCCACGCCAAACTTCCATCCCTTATTGATTGCATTCAGGAGTACACAAAATGGCATTGAGCAAAGACGACATTCTGGAAGCCGTTGGCGGCATGACGGTTCTGGAACTCAACGATCTGGTGAAGGCTTTCGAAGACAAGTTCGGCGTGTCCGCCGCGTCCATGGCTGTGGCAGCCCCGGGTGCCGGCGCAGCCGCTCCTGCCGCTGAAGAGCAGACCGAATTCAACGTGATGCTGCTCGAAACCGGGGCCAACAAGGTTTCGGTGATCAAGGCCGTGCGCGAGTTGACCGGCCTGGGCCTGAAGGAAGCCAAGGACTTGGTGGACGGCGCACCCAAGGCCGTGAAGGAAGGCATTGCCAAGGCCGACGCGGAAGCGGCCAAGAAGAAGCTGGAAGACGCGGGTGCCAAGGCGGAAATCAAATAATCACCTGGGTTCCCAACTGGCCCGGAAGGCTGATTTGGCCTTCCGGGCTTTCGCGCCTTGAAACAGGCGCAGTTGAAGATGAACGGATCGGTTTTTGAATGTACACCTGCAGTGGTGTGCATTCCAAAACGGTTTCAGTCCTGCGCAGCGGAGCGTCCATGTCCTACTCGTTCACCGAAAAGAAGCGGATTCGCAAGAGCTTTGGCACTCGCCAAGGCGTCATCGAAGTACCCTATCTGCTGGCCACCCAGCTCGAATCCTATGAATCCTTCCTGCAGAAGGATAAGCCGATCGACAAACGCAAGGACGAAGGCCTGCAGGCGGCGTTCACAGCCATATTCCCCATCGTTTCGCACAACCAGAACGTGCGCATGGAGTTCCAGGGTTACAACCTGGCGCGACCAGCCTTCGACATGCGCGAATGCCAGCAGCGGGGCCTGACCTACGCCAGCGCCCTTCGCGCCAAGGTGCGCCTGATTGTCATGGATCGCGAGGCTGCGAAGCCCACGATCAAGGAAGTGAAGGAACAAGAGGTCTACATGGGCGAGATTCCGCTCATGACCGATAAGGGCTCGTTCATCATCAACGGCACCGAGCGTGTGATCGTCAGTCAGCTGCACCGCTCGCCGGGTGTGTTCTTCGAGCACGACAAGGGCAAGACGCATTCCTCCGGCAAGCTGCTGTTCTCGGCGCGCATCATCCCCTACCGCGGCTCGTGGCTGGACTTCGAGTTCGATCCCAAGGACATCCTGTACTTCCGCGTTGACCGCCGCCGCAAGATGCCGGTGACCATTCTGCTCAAGGCCCTGGGCCTGAACAATGAGCAGATCCTGGCACATTTCTTCACCTTCGACCGTGCCGACCTGATGGATCAGGGCGCGATGATGGAATTCGTGCCGGAGCATTTCAAGGGGGAGGTTGCGCGCTTCGACATCGTCGACAAGTCGGGCAACGTTGTGGTCGCCAAGGACAAGCGCGTGACCGCGCGCCATTTGCGCACCCTGGAAGACAGCGGCACGCAGCGCATTTCGGTGCCCGAGGATTTTCTGATCGGCAAGGTCCTGGCCCGCAATGTGGTCTCGGAGGACACGGGCGAGATCGTCGCGCTGGCCAACGAGGAGCTCACTGAAGCGCTGCTGAAGAAGATGCGCGACGCCGGCATCCGCCGCATCGAGACCCTGTTCACCAACGATCTGGATCAAGGTCCGTTCATCTCGCAAACCCTGCGCATGGATGAAACTCCCGACCAGCTCTCGGCCAAGGTGGCCATCTATCGCATGATGCGCCCCGGCGAGCCGCCCACCGAGGACGCCGTCGAATCGCTGTTCAAACGCCTGTTCTTCGACACTGACGCCTACGACTTGTCGCGCGTGGGCCGCATGAAGTTCAATCGCCGCCTCGGCCGCGAGGAGATCGAAGGCGAGATGGTGCTGTCGCACGACGACATCATGGCCGTGATCAAGATGCTGGTTGAGTTGCGCAACGGGCGCGGCGAAGTCGACGACATCGATCACCTCGGCAACCGCCGTGTGCGCTGCGTGGGCGAACTTGCCGAAAACCAGTTCCGTGCTGGCCTGTCACGCATCGAGCGCGCCGTGAAGGAACGTCTCGGCCAGGCCGAGACGGAAAACCTGATGCCGCACGACTTCATCAACTCCAAGCCCATCTCGGCAGCCATCAAGGAGTTCTTCGGCTCCTCGCAGCTCTCGCAGTTCATGGACCAGACGAATCCGCTTTCGGAGATCACCCACAAGCGGCGCGTATCGGCCCTGGGCCCCGGTGGTCTCACGCGTGAGCGGGCCGGCTTTGAGGTGCGCGACGTGCATCCGACCCATTACGGTCGCGTGTGCCCGATTGAAACGCCGGAAGGCCCGAATATCGGCCTGATCAACTCGCTGGCGCTGTTCGCCCAGCTCAACGAATACGGTTTCATCGAAACCCCGTACCGCCGCGTGGTGGATGGTCTGGTGACCGACACCATCGACTACCTCTCGGCCATCGAGGAAGGCAAATATGTCATCGCCCAGGCCAACGCCAAAATCGATGACCAGGACCGCCTCATTGACGAACTCGTGTCGGCCCGCGAGAGGGGCGAGACCATTCTGGTGTCGCCCGAGCGCGTGCAGTACATGGACGTGTCGCCGGCGCAGATCGTCTCGGTGGCCGCCTCGCTCGTGCCGTTCCTGGAGCATGATGACGCGAACCGCGCCCTGATGGGCGCAAACATGCAGCGTCAGGCCGTGCCCGTGCTGCGCCCGGAAAAGCCCCTGGTGGGCACCGGTGTGGAGCGCGTCACGGCGGTCGACTCAGGCACTGCCGTGACCGCATTGCGTGGCGGCGTGGTGGACTATGTTGACAGCGCTCGCATCGTGGTGCGCGTCAACGACGAGGAAACCCTCGCTGGCGAGGTCGGCGTGGACATCTACAACCTCATCAAATACCAGCGTTCGAACCAAAACACCAACATTCATCAGCGACCGCTGGTCAAGCGTGGCGACATCATCGCGCGCGGAGACGTGGTGGCCGACGGCGCATCCACCGACCTAGGCGAACTGGCACTTGGGCAAAACATGCTCGTGGCCTTCATGCCCTGGAACGGCTACAACTTCGAGGATTCCATCCTCATCTCCGAGCGCGTGGTGGCTGAAGACCGCTATACGTCGATCCATATCGAGGAGCTGAACGCGGTTGCGCGCGATACCAAGCTAGGCGCGGAAGAAATCACACGCGACATTCCGAATCTGTCGGAAAGCCAGTTGGCGCGACTCGACGAGTCCGGCATTGTGTACATCGGCGCCGAAGTGGAAGCCGGCGACACCCTGGTGGGCAAGGTCACCCCCAAGGGTGAGACCCAACTCACGCCCGAGGAAAAGCTGCTACGTGCCATCTTCGGCGAGAAGGCGTCCGACGTGAAGGACACCTCCTTGCGCGTGCCCTCAGGCATGTATGGCACTGTCATCGACGTGCAGGTGTTCACCCGCGAAGGCATCCAGCGTGACAAGCGTGCGCAGCAAATCATCGATGATGAGCTCAAGCGCTACCGCCTGGACCTGAACGACCAGATGCGCATCGTCGAAGCCGACACGTTCGACCGTATCGGAAAGCTGTTGATCGGCAAGCCGGCCACCGGCGGCCCCAAGCGGCTGGCGAAGGGCACCGTCGTCACGGCCGAATATCTCAAGGAGGTCGACCACTACCACTGGTTCGACATCCGGCCGGCTGACGAAGCCGTGGCGCAGCAGATCGAACAGCTCAAGGAGTCGCTGGAGAAGCGCCGCCACGAGTTCGACCAGATGTTCGAGGAGAAGCGCCGCAAGCTCACTCAGGGCGATGAACTGCCCTCGGGCGTGCTGAAAATGGTGAAAGTGCACCTTGCCGTCAAACGGCGCCTGCAGCCTGGCGACAAGATGGCGGGACGCCATGGCAACAAGGGCGTGGTGTCCAAGATCCTGCCTGAGGAAGACATGCCCTACATGGCCGACGGCACGCCGATGGACATCGTGCTCAACCCCCTGGGCGTGCCCTCGCGCATGAATATCGGACAGATCCTGGAAACGCACCTGGGCTGGGCTGCACACGGCATCGGGGACCGCATTGCCGAAATGCTGCGCAGCCATGTCAAGGCCAGCGAATTGCGCAAGCTTCTGGGCACGCTGTACAACTTCAGTGGCAAGCAGGAGCAACTGGACCAGCTGTCGGACGCCGAAATTCTGGAACTGGGCGAGAATCTGCGAAAGGGCATGCCATTCGCCAGCCCGGTCTTCGACGGCGCCTCGGAGAAGGAAATCGACCAACTGCTGCACATGGCCTACCCGGACGAGCAGGCGCAGCGTCTGAAGCTCACCGCTTCGAAAAAGCAGGCCATCCTGTTTGACGGCCGCACCGGGGACGCTTTCGAGCGCCCGGTCACGATCGGCTACAAGCATGTGCTCAAGCTGCATCATCTGGTCGACGACAAGATGCATGCACGCTCCACCGGTCCGTACTCGCTGGTGACGCAGCAACCGCTGGGCGGCAAGGCGCAGTTCGGCGGCCAGCGGTTCGGCGAGATGGAGGTGTGGGCACTCGAAGCCTATGGCGCCAGCTACGTGCTGCAGGAAATGCTCACGGTCAAGTCCGACGACGTCAATGGTCGCACCAAGGTGTACGAGAACATCGTCAAGGGCGAGCATTCGATCGAGGCTGGAATGCCCGAGTCGTTCAACGTGCTGATCAAGGAAATCCGCTCGCTGGGTTTGGACATCGAACTGGAACGCAACTGAACGCGCCGTTTATTCACAGGATTTGGAGGTTCGCATGAAAGCCTTACTCGATTTGTTCAAGCAGTTCCAGAAGGACGAGCACTTCGATGCCATCAGCATCGGCCTTGCTTCGCCGGAGAAGATCCGTTCATGGTCGTTTGGGGAAGTGAAGAAACCCGAGACCATCAATTACCGCACCTTCAAGCCCGAACGTGACGGCTTGTTTTGCGCCAAGATTTTCGGGCCTATCAAGGACTACGAATGCCTTTGCGGCAAATACAAGCGTCTGAAGCATCGCGGAGTCATCTGCGAGAAATGCGGCGTCGAAGTCACGCAGAGCAAGGTGCGGCGCGACCGCATGGGCCATATCGAACTGGCCTCGCCGGTCGCCCACATCTGGTTCCTCAAGAGCCTGCCCTCGCGCTTGGGCATGATTCTCGACATGCCACTGCGCGACATCGAGCGCGTCCTGTACTTTGAAGCCTATGTCGTGACCGACCCGGGCATGACGCCCCTGGCCAAGCGCCAAGTGCTGTCGGAAGACGAGTACGCGGCCAAGCGCACGGAATTCGGCGACGAATTCGTGGCGTTCATGGGCGCCGAAGGCATTCGCGACTTGCTTGCCGACCTCGATCTTGAACAGGAAACGTCGACCCTTCGCGGCGACTTGCAGGGGTCGGACACCAAGGTCAAGAAAAACTCCAAGCGCCTGAAGGTGCTGGACGCCTTCCGCAAGACCAACTCCAAACCGGAGTGGATGGTCCTGACCGTGTTGCCGGTTCTGCCGCCCGACCTGCGCCCGCTCGTGCCGCTGGACGGCGGCCGCTTCGCCACAAGCGACCTCAACGATCTGTACCGCCGCGTCATCAACCGCAACAACCGCCTGCGCCGTCTGCTTGAGCTCAAGGCACCCGAGATCATCGTGCGCAACGAAAAGCGCATGCTGCAGGAAGCGGTCGATTCGCTTCTGGACAACGGTCGCCGCGGCAAGGCGATGGTGGGGCAAAACAAGCGTCCGCTCAAGTCGCTGGCCGACATGATCAAAGGCAAGGGTGGCCGCTTCCGCCAGAACCTGCTGGGCAAGCGCGTGGACTACTCTGGCCGTTCGGTCATCGTGGTGGGTCCCACGCTCAAGCTGCACCAGTGTGGCTTGCCCAAACTGATGGCGCTCGAACTGTTCAAGCCCTTCATCTTCAACCGTCTCGAAGCCATGGGTGTGGCCACCACGATCAAGGCCGCCAAGAAGGAAGTCGATTCCCAGACTCCCATCGTTTGGGATATTTTGGAAGAGGTCATCCGCGAACACCCGGTGATGCTCAACCGTGCCCCCACGCTGCACCGTCTGGGCATCCAAGCCTTTGAGCCAGTGCTGATCGAAGGCAAGGCCATCCAGCTTCATCCTCTGGTTTGCGCGGCGTTCAACGCTGACTTCGACGGCGACCAGATGGCCGTACACGTCCCGCTTTCGCTTGAGGCGCAGGCGGAAGCCCGCACCCTGATGCTGGCCTCCAACAACATCCTGTTCCCGGCCAACGGCGAGCCATCGATCGTGCCTTCGCAGGACATGGTTCTGGGCTTGTATTACGCCACCCGCGAGCGCGTCAATGGCAAAGGCGAGGGCATGGTGTTTGCCGACGTGGGCGAAATCCACCGTGCACTGCAATCAGGCGACTTGGAACTGACAGCCCGCATCAGCGTGCGCCTGACCGAGTACGAGCGTGACAAGGCCACCAAGGCGCTGACGCCGAAGACCTCAGTTGTGGAGACCACCGCTGGACGTGCATTGCTGTCAGAGATTCTCCCCAAGGGCCTGCCTTTCAGCGTCATGAACAAGGCGTTGAAGAAGAAGGAGATCTCGCGACTGATCAACACATCGTTCCGCCGTTGCGGCCTGCGCGATACCGTGATTTTTGCCGACAAACTGCTGCAATCCGGCTTCAGCTTGGCCACGCGAGCAGGCATTTCCATCAGTGTGGATGACATGCTGATTCCGCGAGAAAAGCATGATCTGATCGCCCACGCCGAACGAGAAGTCAAGGAGATCGAGCAGCAGTATTCCTCGGGTCTCGTGACCCAGGGCGAGCGCTACAACAAGGTCGTGGACATTTGGGGCCGCACGGGTGACGAGGTTGGCAAGGCGCTGATGAACCGCTTGGCCACCGAACCCGTAACCGACCGTCACGGCAATGAGGTTCGCCAGGAATCGTTCAACTCCATTTACATGATGGCTGACTCGGGTGCGCGTGGTTCGGCAGCCCAGATCCGCCAGCTCGCTGGCATGCGCGGCCTGATGGCCAAGCCGGACGGCTCGATCATCGAAACACCGATCACGGCCAACTTCCGCGAAGGCCTGAACGTTCTGCAGTACTTCATCTCAACGCACGGCGCCCGCAAGGGCTTGGCGGATACGGCACTCAAGACCGCCAATTCCGGCTATCTGACGCGCCGGCTGGTGGACGTCACGCAAGATCTCGTCATTACTGAGCAGGACTGTGGCACCACGCACGGCGTGGCCATGCGTGCGCTGGTCGAGGGTGGCGAGGTGATCGAGTCGCTGCGCGATCGCGTCCTCGGACGCGTCGCCGCGACGGACGTCGTGAATCCCGAGACCCAGGAGACCCTCATCCCGGCTGGCGATGTGCTCGATGAAGATCTGCTGGATCTTGTCGAAGCCGCAGGCATCGACGAGATCAAGGTGCGCACTCCCCTCACCTGCGAAACTCGCTACGGCATGTGCGCCAAGTGCTACGGCCGCGATCTTGGCCGCGGTGTTCTGGTCAACGTGGGCGAGGCGGTGGGCGTGATTGCTGCACAGTCCATCGGCGAGCCGGGCACGCAGCTCACCATGCGCACCTTCCACATCGGCGGTGCGGCGTCGCGTGCCGCCGTGGCGTCCAGCGTGGAAGCCAAGAGCGCCGGTACGGCCCGCTTTACAGCCACGATGCGCTACGTGACGAACTCCAAGGGGGAGCAGGTGGTGATCTCCCGCTCCGGGGAAGTGCTCGTCACCGACGACTACGGCCGCGAGCGCGAGCGCCACAAGGTTCCGTACGGCGCGCTGCTGTTCGTGAAGGATGGCATGGCGGTGAAAGCCGGCACGGCGCTTGCAAGCTGGGATCCGTTGACCCGACCCATCATCACTGAGTACGCCGGGCGCGCGAAATTCGAGAACATCGAAGAAGGCGTCACCGTGGCCAAGCAGGTGGACGAGGTCACCGGCCTTTCGACCCTGGTGGTCATTGACCCCAAGCGGCGCGGCTCAGCCAAGGTCGTCAGGCCTCAGGTGAAGCTGCTGAACGAGCAAGGCCAGGAAGTGAAGATTCCCGGCACGGAACACGCTGTTGCCGTGGGCTTTCAGGTCGGTTCGCTCATCCAGGTGCGCGATGGTCAGGACGTTGGCCCCGGCGAAGTGCTCGCACGCATTCCGATGGAAGGCCAGAAAACGCGTGACATCACCGGCGGTCTGCCGCGCGTAGCCGAATTGTTCGAGGCCCGTTCGCCCAAGGACGCCGGCATGCTGGCGGAAGTCACCGGGACCGTATCCTTCGGCAAGGAAACCAAAGGCAAGATCCGCCTGGTCATCACCGACCTCGACGGCCAGTCCCATGAGTTCCTTGTTCCCAAGGAAAAGACCATCCTCGTGCATGAAGGCCAGGTCATCAACAAGGGTGAACTTGTCGTCGATGGTGCAGCCGAGCCACAGGATATCCTGCGTCTTCTGGGCGTGGAGGCATTGGCCCGTTACATCGTCGACGAGGTGCAGGACGTCTATCGCCTGCAGGGCGTGAAGATCAACGACAAGCACATTGAAGTCATCGTGCGCCAGATGCTGCGCCGCGTTGAAATCAAGGATTCCGGTGAGAGTGACTACATCACCGGCGAGCAGGTCGAACGCTCCGAGGTGCTGCAGACGAACGCCAGACTCATCGAGCACGGCAAGGTTCCGGCCACGTTCAACAACATCCTGCTTGGTATTACCAAGGCCAGCCTGTCCACGGACAGCTTCATCTCCGCCGCGTCCTTCCAGGAAACCACACGCGTGTTGACTGAAGCGGCGATCATGGGCAAGCGCGATGAACTGCGTGGCTTGAAGGAAAACGTCATTGTCGGCCGCCTGATTCCCGCAGGTTCCGGCATGGCGTTCCATCAAGCGCGCAAGGCCAAGGAAGTGCTCGACCACGCCGAGCGCACCGCGCAGGCTGCAGCCGAACTGCAGGCCCTGGAAGACAGCGGATCGGCGCAGACTGGCGAGGAAACCAGCCACTGACCCCACGGCGGATCCGCCTGCAGCGATGCATCCTTCGCGACACGCGGATCCGTTTTCGGTTATACTTATTGATTCCAGACGCGGGGTGGAGCAGCCTGGTAGCTCGTCGGGCTCATAACCCGAAGGTCGCAAGTTCAAATCTTGCCCCCGCAACCAAATAAATCAAGCACTTAGCCCGGACTAACCCTCTGGGCTTTTTGTTGTCTGGCGTTCGTGTAGCCGCCATGTAGCTTTTGCGCGGGAATGGCCGGGCGGCGGTTCACAGCTCCTTGAGCGCTTGGCGCTGTTTGCGAAGGAAGGCCCGCACTCCGCGCATGAACTCGCGCTGCTGCGCAGTGTCCAGCCCATGCACCAGGCTATTACTCGCCGCCGTGGCCTTCCCCTCGGGCGTCCTCGGCCCGGTTGACTGCTCCCACGGCTTCCACCGTTGGATTGCCTGCCGTTGCCGCTCCCGCCGTTCCGGTGTCCATCCGTTGCATTTGCTCATGGGTTGCATCCTCCAATAGTTCGCTCTCAGGTTGAGGAATTTCCTTCGCGTGCGCGTGCGTACTTGTTGCGAAATTGCCGTTGTTCACTTGCTGCTGCTGTGCGATGTTGGCTTGCTTGACAAATGCCACGGCACGCGGTTGCTTGGCCTCGACCAGCGCTTGCAGGGTCGCCCGGCACTGTGCCTGCGCTTTGAGCGCCAGCCCCATGTGCGCCTGATATTGCGGCATGCTCTCTTGCGCCATGCCTCGATGCAGCAAGCCAGTGAACAGCGTTTCCAGCGCCTTGGCCTGAAGGTAAAGCATGGTCTCAACCGGCGCCAAGTCCCCGCGCTTGATGGCGTCAAGGCTCGGGGCCAGTTCCTTGTGCAACTCCAGGTCGTCTATGTCGCCAAACTTGCACCAAGCGGCGGCCTTGATGGCAATAACCCCCATAACTCTTGAGCGCCCGAGCATCTCCGCGCCGGTCGCGTTGCGGGCTTTCTCTGCTGGCGCGGCATCTTGCTTTTTGCGGCTGCGTGCAGTTGCATTCGTTTTCGCGGTCATGGCGTCATGGCCTCCCCAGAAATTGCAACTCACGCGCGGCTTGGTTTGTCGATTCGCGCAGCTCGGCGTCGCGCAGGCGAATCTGAGCCTCGGACAAGTTCGGCGCGGCGTACTTCGATGTGATGTTTCGCACGCGCTCCATGTGACGGTCTTGCACGGCTTTGGCGAGTTCGGCGGGGGATGGTTTGATGTCCTGCATGGTGAGCTTTCCTTTCAGTGGGTGATTGGTTCAATGCTGGCCCGCATCAACTGCGCGGCGGCCTCAAGGCGAAGGGTTGCCAGTTCACGGCCTGGCGCGAAGATGGCCGGGGCAAGCTCGGCGGCGTCCAGCACGGCAAGCCAAGGGCGGCGGCTCTGGCGATAGAACAGCATCGGCTTGCGGTTCATCGCCTCGGCCTGTCTGCACGCCTGTTCCCACCATGTCGCAATTGCCAGTTGTTCGCACCGCTTGCACTCGATGGCCCAGCCTGGCACGTCTAGGCCGTCAGCACCACCGGCGCGGGCCTGGCCGATGTTCCGGCGCACCGTGTAGCCCAGCAGTTCAGACAAAGCGGCGAACAGCTCGCGCTCGCCTGATGCACCTTTGTGTCGCTGTGATGCACTCATTCCCAGGGCCTCCCATCGTCCAACGGCTCCAGGGTGCGCATATTGGCCTTGCTGGGCACGTCTGCGGCTGCCTTGCGCTGGCGCTGCACGGCGTAGGTTGTCAGGCAGGCATGTGCCACCATGTCGAGCACTAGGCGGGGTTCGCCATTGGCTGGCGTCCACACCTTCGGCGTGAGTGTTCCGGCAAGGTGTACCGGCTCCCCTGCATGCAGCGCCAGCAGCGCAGCCCCTGCGGCCTTGTCGAATGCAATCAATTTACGAACAGGCTTTCACCGTTCGCCATTGGCGTGCGCACCTTGCACACCACGAACGGCTTGCCAGCTTGGCCGGTTTTCTGTTCTGCCGTGGCGTGTAGCGTGCCACCTATCAATGCGTCAATCATGCCCGGCCTCCGTTCTGTTCGGATTGCTGGCGCTGATGCTCGGCAATCAATCGCTCGATGTGCGCCAGCTTCGCAGCGGCTTCCTGTTTGGCGCGCTCTGCGTCTGCCGCTTGCTCGGCGGGTGTCGGTTGATAGCGGCGGCGAAGTTCGGGGTTTGCGTTTTGGTTCATGGGTTCACCTTTGGGGATGGTTGCGGGTCAGGGCGTACAGCACCAGGGCTGCAACGGTTGCAGGCGGCAGCGCCAGCACGCAGAGCGCCAGCAGGGCGAAGGTTTGGGCGGCGTTCATGCCAGCCTCCAATTCACTGCACGCATTCGGGCCGCTCGCCCCATTCCAGACAATGCAGGCGCAGGAAATTGCACAACAGGGAATGGTTTATTAACTTGTGTCTGCGCGGCAGATGTGGCGGCAGCCTCAAAAGTGCCATTTCTGCTCTGCGCGGCAGATGTGGAGCTACCCCCTCCAACTCTGCGCGGCAGATGGCCGTTTTGTTTTTCCGGCTCTGCTGGCTCGGCAGCTTTCGCCTTTTTGGGGCGGGGCTGGAATGGCGCTGTCACCGGCAGTAGATACGCGCCGGGGTGATATTGATGCGCTCCAATGTCCAGGCCGACATAGTTCGTCACGGCCAGCCATGACAGGGCGTAAAGATGGCTCCCATTGCGCAATCCGCCGTGCCGTGTCTGCACAATCAAGCGATAGTGCAGCAGTTCATCCCTGGCGCGATACAGCGATGCAATGCACCAGCCTCGCCCCGTCAGCCAGCTTTGCGACAAACGGATGTGCCCGTTATTGCCTCCCGTGTGCTGGCGCATCAACTCGAAAATCAGGGCCTTCGCAATGGGGCTGCACGCATGAAATGCTGGGCTATCAAGCAAGGAATGGGGCACCGGCGCATATCGCCCGGAAACAACCTCCGCAGGGGTGTTGCGGCGCTTCTTACTCATGGCGCGACCCTCCCTTGATGGCCTGAACAAATTCAGGCGGTAGCCAATAATCGGCAATCGGGCGGCGGCCCGGCCTGCGCAGTTCGTCAGTCTGAACCGGCCAGCCGAGCCAGCGCAGCACCTTGATGGCGGCAGCCAATCGCCAAGAGCCTGTGCGGGCTTGAAACTTCGGATGCGTCAGGCGTTCACCGGCTATCAGCCGGTCTAGCGCCTTGTCTGGAAGGGTTGCCGGGTTCGGCCATTGCGGGCAGAATGCAGGCTGTTCGTCGAACAGGCTTTGCTGTGCTGCGTCGAATTGCCCCGGCCCGCCAGCTGGGGTTTTGCTTTGCGGGGCGTCCATCAAACACCCCCTTGCACCACGCGCAGCAGGTCGGCCACCTTCCACGCCAAGCGCCCATTGATGTGAATGGGGCGCAGAGGCCCGCACTCAAGGCAGGCCCACTTACGCAAGGTTTGCGGGCTGCGTCCAAGTGCTGCGGCTGCGTCGCGTGTCACCAGCGCATGGCTGGGCGGCAGTGCGGCCAAATCAGGGATTGATGCTGCGTTGCGTTCCATCATCTTTCACCTTGTGGCGAGTTGTTGATGGAACGGAATTAGGACGCCGCAATACGCGTTGTGAGCAACTGCGGAAGCCATTGCGGGCTTGGAACCCGCATAAATGCTTGCTTTGCTGGTTCAGGTCGCAACCCTTCCCGCAACTTGCGACTAGCGATAGTTGCCCCGTTTCTTCCTCGTCGCGGGCTTGGCTGGCGACCGCGCCACCACATCAAACGCGCTCGGGATGTCTTTAGGAACTGGCCCCATCAAGACATACATTCGCTGCGTTGAAATGCCATATTGCTTCGCCGTGCGCGCGGCGAAGTCATTGCAAAGCGGCTGCCCCTTGAATCGCTTGAAAGTCTGACGCATTTCCTCGATGCGTTCGTTCGTCCATTCATTAGCTGCGCGCTTCTTGCCATCTGCAATCGTTGCAGCCTCTACCGCTGGCGCTGATTCCGGCGCAGGCTCGGCCAGTAAGGCGCTGCCCAGCCAGTGCGGCGCGTGTTCTTTCGCCCATGTGCGCAAACCGGCCTTGCGCATGAACAGCCCGTTGCGCCATTTATCCGGCAGCGGCTGGCCCTTCGGCCATGCCTCCTCGTTCGGCCATTGCAGCAGCGGTAAATCGTCGGCTGCGGCCTCCAGCGTGCGCAGGTTGTTTGCTCTGGCGACAAGCCGCATTTCCTCGCCACGCATGCCCGCCCATCCTTGGCGCTCGGCTGTTTCAGTCGCCAACGCGTCGGCCCACCATTCGGGCGTTCTCGGTTTGTCCCAGCTTGGCCCATGTGCGGTAAGCCCCTCGGCCCGGCTGTCGTATTCCGTCAAGTCCATGTGTTCGGGTTCGTGGTGGAATCCCACGGCCTCGGAAAACAGCCGGGCGGCCTCGGCTTTGCGCACATACTTGGAAAACCCACCAGCGGCCCGTATGCGCTCGGCGTTCCGGCGCTCGGCCTCAATACGCGCCTCACTCCAGCCCAGCTCGCGCATTGTTGCGATGGCTCCCGGCGTCAGGGCGTCGCCCTGTTCGTCGGGTTTGTTTTGCTTCGTCATGTCTGCGCTCCTTCTGCGCTGGCCTTCAAAATGGGCACCAGGCAGGCGGGTGAAGGTTCCCGCTTTTCGGCTTTGGGAGCTACCCGCTGCCTATCCTGGCGCGAAACGCTTACGCGGCGCGATGCATAGGCTTGATGTTCGGTAGGCGCACCTTGCGGGCTTGCCACAAGTCCCATGCGGCCTGCATGCCCACCCACATATCGGGCGAAGTGCCCAGCCATGCGGCAAGGCGGCGGGCCATGACGGCGGAAATGCCCGCTTGCCCGTTCAGCACCTTGGAAAGCGTCACGCGGGCAATGTGCAGCTCTGTGGCGGCCTGCGTTACCGTCATGCCTTCAGGCAGCCATTCGCGCAGCACCTCGCCGGGGTGCGCTGGGTTGTGCATCATGCTCATATCGTTCCCCTAGTGATAATCCTGATAGTCCACAAGCTCCGCATCTTCGCCCGTGAAGCGAAACGTGATGCGCCAATTGCCATTCACCCATACCGCCCAATGCTCAGCAAGCTTTCCCGTGAGCGGGTGCAATCGCCATGCTGGTGCGTTCATGTCCTGCGGGCCTTTGGCGTTATCCAGCGCGGTAAGTAGCACCTTCAATTTGTCGGCATGGTGCGGCTGTATGCCCGCCTTGCTTCCCGTGCGGTAAAAGGTTTCAAGCCCGGCATGGCGAAACGTGCGAATCATGGGCAGATTGTAGCGTGTAGCGTGTCAGGCATCAACGCAAAGCAATGGGAATCACTGCACGCGGCGCAACGTCGGCAATGCCTGCGCAGCTTGAAACTCGATACCGGCTTGCTCCAAAATCCACGCCTCATACTTGCCATGCCACACGGCCAGCAGCTCTAGCGGGCGGTTGATGTAGTGTCGTTCAGCGGTCGCGTTCGGCGCGTGCCCCATGATTTGCGCCACAACACCGGCGGGCAATTCCACCCACTCGGCAAGGCTGGCGAAGGTGCGGCGCAGGCCGTGCAGGCTCACATGCTTTAACCCCGCGCCCTCCAATGCTCGCACATGGGCAATGCGGGGCTCTGTCAGCTTTCCATCCTTGGCCGTGGGCGAACTGAACACCCATCCACTGCGGCGCGGGAGAGATTGCACCAGGCTGGCAAGGTAGGGCGTCAATGGCACTTTGCGGCCTTCGGGCCTTACCTTGTCTTTCAACCACATGGCACCTAGCGAAAAGTCCACATCGGCCCATTTCAGTTCGGCCAGTTCTTCGCGGCGGGCACCAGTGAGCAAAAGCCCCTGCAGGTAG